>NZ_JBIWKX010000022.1:62828-115158 GCF_044765885.1 Amycolatopsis sp. NPDC102389 | reverse complement strand
GGCCGGTCAGTGTCCGTGAGGTCCTGAAACATCAACTGTCCGACATGTCCTGAACTCAGACAGAGGGTTCTAACCCTCATTGCCACTCACGACCCGCCCGTCAAGCCGCGCAAATCACTCGAACCGGGCGCCATCTTCCCGAAAGAGTCCTTTTTGGACAGCAGGAAGGGCGTCAGGCCTCTTGAGCACGCCTGTTCCCGCTCGCAACCTAGCTGATCAGCGGTTATGCGGCTTCGCCGAGACCCTGACTAGCCCTTGCCGGAGCGGCGGTGCACCCGCGGTGACACGGTCCCGTCCGCCAGACGGCGCGCCGTCAGCAGGAACGCGGTGTGCGCGACCATCCGGTGATCCGGCCGCACGGCGAGACTCACGACGTGCCACGGCCGCATGAGCGTCTCCCACGACTCGGGCTCGGTCCAGCACTGCTGGTCCCGCAAGGCTTCCGTGATCCGCGAAAGCTGTGTGACCGTCGCCACATAAACCGTGAGCACGCCGCCCGGCACCAGATGCGCGGCGACCGTCTCCAGCTGATCCCAAGGCGCGAGCATGTCGAGGACGACGCGATCGACCTCGCCGGTGTGCGTGGACAGGTCCGCGACCGTCAGCGACCAGTTGTCCGGCTTGTGGCCGAAGAACTTCTCGACGTTGCGCTCGGCGTGTTCGGCGTGGTCGTCCCGGATCTCGTAGGACTGCACGGTGCCTTCCGAACCAACCGCCCGCAGCAGCGAGCAGGTCAGCGCGCCGGAGCCGGCGCCGGCCTCGAGTACCCGCGCCCCCGGGAAGATATCGCCCCACATCACGATCTGCGCGGCGTCCTTCGGGTAGATCACCTGCGCGCCACGCGGCATCGACAACACGTAGTCGGGCAGCAGGGGGCGCAGCGCCAGATAATGGCTGCCGCCGGCCGAAGTGACGACCGAACCCTCCTGCGCACCGATCACGTCGTCGTGCGCCAGCGCGCCGCGGTGGGTGTGATACTGCTGTCCCTCGGCGAGGACCATGGTGTAGTGCCGCCCCTTGGAGTCGGTCAGCTGAACCCGGTCACCAACACGAAACGGCCCTCGGACCGACACTGAACCTCCATACGCGCGAACACAGATCGACGACCGATCCTCGCAGGTGGCCGCGCCGCGCTACGCCGGGGGTCGGCTCCGGGTCATCGCGGCGCGCAGGTCTTCACGCCGGAGCACCCCCGCGGGCCTGCCTTCGTCGTCCACGACGAGGAACTGCCACGCGGCGGTTTCCCTGACCCGCTCGGCGATCTCTTCGCCCGACTCCGAGGAAAGCAGCACGGTGTCGGCACGGATCGGCTCCGCGGCCATCTCCGCGGGCGCGTGCGGCGACGTCCCGGCCAGCTGCGCGGCGGCCGTCTCGTCGAGCAGTCCGGCCGCGACGCCGTCGGCACGCACCAGGACCACGCCGCGGCCAGCCGAAGCGGCCAGCGCGTCCGAGACGGGGCTTTCCGCGGGAAGCTGGAGAACGGGCCGGATGAGTTCGCTGAGCCGTACGCCTTCCGGCCATCCTCGGCGCGTTTCGGCGGCGAGTTCGCTTCGGGCGCCGAGGATCACGAACCACGCCGTCACGACGCAGACACCGAGGCGGAGCCAGCGGTCTTCGCTGCCCGCCGCCAATCCCCACAACGCCCAGACGACCAGTCCCGCCGCGACGACACCGCCACCGACGACCGCCGCCCGCGTGCCCTTCTCCCGGCGCCCCGTGACCGCCCAGACGCCGGCTCGGACCAGACGGCCGCCGTCGAGCGGGAGTCCGGGAAGCAGGTTGAAGATCCCGACGGCGAAGTTCGCGACGGCGCATTCGGCGATGAGCAGCCATGCGGCGCTTTCCGCCGGGACGGCGAACATCAGCAGACCGCAGAATCCGCCGAGCAGCAACGAAACCACCGGTCCGGCGGCGGCGACGAGCCCTTCGTGCCGCGGCTGGCGGGGTGTCCTGGCGACCTCGGAGAGTCCGCCGAGCAGGAACAGCCGCAGGCGCCTGACCGGGATGCCGAGGCGCAACGCGACCAGGCAGTGCCCGAGTTCGTGCGCGAGCACCGAAAGTCCGAGAAGGACGGCGAACGCGGCTGCCAGCAGCCAAGAGGTCAGCGTGGTGGCGCCGGGCAGGATCCGTCCGACCAGCGGCGTGTAGAGCACCACGATGATCAGGGAGCCGATCCACCACGAAGGGGCCAGCAGCACGGGGATCCCGGAGACGCGGAACAGCAGGAGCCCGCCCTCTGGTGCCACGCCTCGTCGAGGCGGGCCCTGCTCACCCGTCACCGCCATGGGTCGAAGCCTAGATGCCCAGGTGTGGGCTGCCGGTAACCCGCCCTTCCCGTCCGGGTGGTGTCGGTCATGCCGCTCCGGTGCGTTGCGGTCCTGAAACTGTCGGTGCCCGGCGATACGCTTCCTCCATGCCCGACACCGACACGGTCACCGCCGATCCGCCGCCCGGCGCCGAAGTCCCGCGCCGTCGGCCGGCCCTGTCCCCGTCGCGTGCCAGCGACTTCAAGCAGTGTCCGCTGCTCTACCGCTTCCGCGCGGTCGACAGACTGCCCGAGATCCCGACGAAGGCCCAGCTGCGCGGCACGCTGGTGCATTCCGTGCTGGAGCGCTTGTTCGCCCTTCCGCAAGCCGATCGCACCCCTCCGCAGGCCAAGGAGCTGCTCGCGCCGGCGTGGGAGGAGCTGTCCTCCGAACGTCCGGAGTGGATCGAGCTGTTCGATCAGGAGGATCCCGAAGCAGTCACCTCGTGGCTCTCGTCGGCCGAGCAGCTCGTCGACACCTACTTCGGCCTCGAGGATCCGCGCCGTCTGGAGCCGGAAGCGTGCGAGCTGCACGTCGAGATCGAGCTGGGCTCCGGAGTGCTGCTTCGGGGCTACGTCGACAGGCTGGACGTGGCGCCGACAGGCGAGATCCGGGTCGTCGACTACAAGACCGGTGCCGCGCCCCGCGAGATCGGCGAGGCCAAGGCGATGTTCCAGATGAAGTTCTACGCCGTGGTCCTCTGGCGGCTTCGCGGCGTCGTGCCGCGCCAGCTGAAACTGATGTACCTCACCGACGGTCAGTCGCTGGCATACACGCCCGACGAGGGCGAGCTGATCCGCTTCGAGCGCACGCTGGAGGCGATCTGGCAGGCCATCCTCAAGGCGGGCAAGACCGGCGACTTCCGGCCGAATCCGAGCAAACTCTGCGCGTGGTGCGATCACCAGGCCCTCTGCCCGCAGTACGGCGGCACTCCCCCGCCGTATCCCGGCTGGCCGGAGCCGGATCCCGGCGAAGAGTCCGTATTGGACCGTGCGGATTAAGGTGCCTTTGTGACAGAAGCGTTCTATGTTCCGTCAGGCGACGGCGTCTTCCTCCCGACCCCGCACACCGCCGGCCCGTGGACCCCGGAGGCGCAGCACTTCGGGCCGCCCTCGGCGTTGCTGGTCCGCGCGCTCGAAGAGGTCGAGGCGCCGCATGCCAGCCAGCTGGCACGGGTGACGGTCGAGATCCTCGGGCCCGCGCCGCTCAAGGAGCTGTCGGTACGGGCCCGGGTGGAACGACCGGGCCGGTCGGTCGAGTGGCTGACCGCCGAGCTGTCTCATGGTGAGCGCGTCGTCGCCCGTGCCTCGGCGTGGCGGATCGCGACGTCGGACACCACCGCGGTGGCCACGGCGGAAGGTCCCGCACTGCCGTCGCCGGAAGGTCTGCCCACGTCGAACTGGCCGGCAGGCTGGCACGGCGGGTACCTGCAAGCCGTCGAGTGGCGCCGGGTCGAGGGCGCCCTGGACGAACCCGGGCCCGCGACCGTCTGGGGCAGGCAGCGCGTCGCGCTCGTGGACGGCGAGAAGCCGAGCCCGCTGCAGCGGCTGTTCGTCCTGGCGGACTCCGGCAACGGGATTTCGAATTTCCTGGACCCGCGGGAGTGGTGGTTCATCAATTCGGAGCTGACAGTGCACCTCCGCCGCCCGCCGCTGGGCGACTGGATCGGTGTCGACGCGGCCACCCTGATCGGCCCGAACGGGATCGGCACGGCGACGACGACGCTGCACGACGTGTCGGGCCCGATCGCCTCCGGGGCGCAGGCGTTGCTGGTGCGACCGCGACAGGCGGGCTGATAGACGCGCTTTCTCGGCGGGTTTCCAATAGCCTTCGCGGAACAGCGGACATAGGGAGCGCTTCGGCATGCAGATCACCTCGGTGGTCAACCAGAAAGGCGGGGTCGGCAAGACCTCACTCAGCGTGGGCGCTGCGGCCGCACTGGCCGAACGCGGCCGCCGGGTGCTGCTGATCGACCTCGACCCACAGGGCCACGCGACCACCGAACTCCTCGGGCTGGACGAGGTGGCGCCCGACATGCCCAGCCTCGCCAAAGCCCTGACCAAGGTGTGGAAGGGCTCGATCGAGGAACTCGCGGTGCGGCATCCGCGCAGCAACCTCGGGCGGGGCGGCGCGTTCGACGTCATCCCGACCTCGCCGGGGATGTTCGACCTGATCCGGCGGCTGGACCAGTTCCGCGTGCCCGGCTGGCAGCTGGCCAGGGTCATCCAGTTCGCGAACTACGACCACATCATCATCGACTGCCCGCCCGCGCTCGACGTACTGACCAACAACGCGCTCGCCGCTTCGCACGGGATCCTCGTGCCGGTGCAGCCGGACCGGACGAGCATCCGCGCGCTGCGCCTGCTTTCGGACCAGGTGCGTTACGTCGAACAGACCGTCGGCCGTCCGCCGATCGCCTACTACGGCCTCGTGCCCGGCCTGTACCGCCGCCCGATCTCGCACTACGCGGCGGCGGCGTTGCAGGAGCTCTACGCGTTCGGGATCCCGATGCTGTCGCACGTCCCGCTCGGCGTCGTGATGAACGAAGCCGCCGCGCACGGTGTGCCGGTGACGACGTACGCGCCGGAAACGCTGCAGGCATTGTCGTTCCGGGAGATCGCGGAGACGCTGGACGGCTACCTGCGGAACCATCCGTCCGCGGCGATCGTGCCCGCGGACGAGGATTTCGTCTTCGAGGACTTCATCACCGAGGTCTCGGTGACTCGCAGCGCCAAGGACAACGGAGCACGCAAGAAGCTCTACGACCTGATGCCCAAGAAGCCGAACAGGCCCCGCTAGCTTTTGCGCGTGAAGGCCCCCGTCCCTCGGCTGAGCCGAGGGACGGGGGCCTTCACGCGCAAAACGGTGTCAGAGGCGGCAGGCTCGGATGTCCGAAGCCAGGACGGCCTTGGCGCCGGTCTCGGCGAGTTCGTCCATGATCCGGTTGACCTCCTTGCGCGGCACCATCGCCCGCACGGCCACCCAGTCCTCGTGCGCCAGCGGCGCGACGGTCGGCGACTCGAGCCCCGGCGTGATCGAGATGGCCGCGTCGAGCAACGACCGCGGGCAGTCGTAGTCCAGCATCATGTAGTGCTGGGCGAAGACGACTCCCTGCAGCCGCGCCTTCAGCTGGTCCTTGGGCCGGGTGTGTTCGGTGCCCGCCCGCTGGAGCAGCACCGCCTCCGACACGCAGATCGGGTCCCCGAAGGCCACGAGGTTGTGCTGGCGCAACGACCGTCCCGACTCGACGACGTCCGCGATGGCGTCGGCCACGCCGAGCTGGATCGAGATCTCGACGGCGCCGTCGAGGCGGATGACCTCCGCCTCCACCCCGTGCTGCTTCAGGTTCTCGCGTACGAGCCGCGGGTACGACGTCGCGAGCCGCTTGCCCTGCAGGTCTTCGGGCCGCCACTCCCGGCCCGCCGGCGCGGCGTACCGGAAGGTGGAACCGCCGAAGCCGAGGCCGAGGATCTCCTCGACCGGGGCACCGGAGTCGAGCGCGAGGTCGCGGCCGGTGATGCCGAGATCCAGTTCGCCGGATCCGACGTAGATCGCGATGTCCTTGGGACGCAAGAAGAAGAACTCGACCTCGTTGACCGTGTCGAGCACGGTCAGGTCGCGGGCCTCATGTCGCTTGCGGTAGCCGGCCTCTCCGAGCATCTCCGACGCGGCGGCGGCGAGGGCTCCCTTGTTCGGCACGGCGACACGCAGCATTGCTTCTCCTTGGTTCTCCGGACGCGAACGCGTCACAGGTACCGGTACACGTCCTCTGTCGACAGTCCTCGGCCGAGCATGAGCACCTGTACGCGGTACAGCAGCTGTGAAATCTCCTCGGAGAGCCTGTCGTCGGATTCGTGCTCGGCGGCGATCCATACCTCGCCGGCCTCTTCGAGCACCTTCTTGCCTTGCGCGTGCACTCCCGCGTCCAGTGCGGCGACGGTGCCGGAACCGTCGGGGCGCGTACGGGCGCGCTCGGCAAGCTCGGCGAACAGCTCATCGAAGGTCTTCACGGTCTGGAGATCCTTCCATCCGCGCCCGCGTCGCGCTGCCCCGGGCCGGTGTGTTGCCGCTCGCGTCACACTTCAGAACAGCGCGGCACCGCCCCGTTCGAAGTCGAGCAGGTGCCGCTTCCGTTCCACACCACCGCCGTAGCCGGTGAGATCGCCGTTGGAGCCGATGACGCGATGGCAGGGCACGATGATGCTGATCGGGTTCTTCCCGTTCGCGAGTCCGACCGCGCGCGAAGCGGTGGGCCTGCCGAGCCGGTCGGCGAGCTGACCGTAGGACACCGTCTCGCCATATGGGATACCGAGCAGACCTTCCCAGACCATCCGCTGGAATTCGGTGCCGCCGAAGCTCAGCGGGAGATCGAAATCCTTCCGCTGTCCGGCGAAGTACTCCTTCAACTGTTTCTCGGTGTCCACGAAGATCGGCGAGCCCGGGTCCGGATGGCCGAAGGTCTCCTCGGCCGGACGGTGCCGCTGCTGGACCATGTACACCCCGCAGAGGCTTTCGCCGTCCGCGACGAGGGTCAGCTTGTCGTACGGGCTGTCGATGACGTTGTGCGTGCGCATGGCGCTCCTCGAACTCAGGCGGCGGGCAACCGGTTGATCGGGTGGTCGCCGGTCGCCCAGAGATGCTGGACGGCGTAGGCGCGCCACGGGCGCCAGCGTTCCGCGTGCGCGGCGAACGCGGCCGGGCCGAGTCCGAGCCCTCGCGCGGCGACCTTGACGCCGAGGTCGGTCGGCAGAAAGGCGTCGGGGTCGCCGAGTGAGCGCATCGCGATGCTCTCGACGGTCCACGGGCCGAAGCCGGGCAACGCGTGCAGCCGCTCGCGGGCGAGCTGCCAGTCGCTTCCCGCGCCGAGGTCGAGTCCGCCGTCGTTCAGTTCGGCGACGAGGCCGAGCAGAGTCCGCTTGCGGCTCTGCGGCATCGCGAGGCTTTCCGGGTCGATCTCGGCCAGCGCGGCGGCATCCGGGAAGACGTGGGTGAGCCCGCCGTCCGGATCGTCGACGGGGTCACCGTGCGCGAGGACCAGGCGAGCGGCGTGGGTCCGCGCGGCGGCGGTGGACACCTGCTGCCCCAGGACGGCGCGGACGGCGAACTCGTCACCGTCGACCGTCCTCGGCACCCGCCTGCCCGGCGCCGCGGCCACGAGCGGCCCGAGCAGTGGGTCCCCGGCCAGTGCCTCGTCGACCGCGACCGGGTCGGCGTCGAGGTCGAGCAGACGGCGGCAACGGCTGATCGCCGTCGAAAGGTCCCGCAGGTCCGAGAGCGTGAGCCGGCAGCCGATGTGGCCGTCTTCCGGTTTGAGCGCGACGACGGCGGCGCCGTGCGGGAGCCGCAGCGTGCGGCGGTACGCGCCGTCACGCCATTCCTCGACGCCGGGGACTCCGGTCGCGACGAGATGCCCGAAGAGGTTGTCCGGGAACAACGGCTTCCGGTACGGCAGGCGCAGGTTCAGTGTCCCGGGAGCGGTCGCCGGCGCGGTGCGGACGCGGGCCCGCAGTTCCGTCGGGGACAGGGCGAAGACCTCGCGGACGGTGTCGTTGAAGGTCCGGACGCTGCCGAACCCCGAGGCGAGGGCGACGTCGATCATCGACAGGCCGGTCGTCTCGATCAGCAGCCGCGCCGTCTGCGCCCGCTGCGCGCGGGCGAGGCTGAGCGGGCCCGCGCCCAGTTCGGCGCGCACGTGCCGCTCCACCTGCCGGACGCTGTAGCCCAGCCTGGCTGCCAGCCCGCTCACGCCGTCGGTGTCGACCACGCCGTCGGCGATCAGCCGCATCGCCCTGGCCACCAGATCCGCGCGCTCGTTCCACTGCGGCGAACCGGGACTCGCGTCCGGGCGGCAGCGCTTGCAGGCTCGGAACCCGGCCTCCTGCGCGGCCGCCGCGCTCGGATAGAACGACATGTTCTCCGGTTTGGGCGGGACGACCGGGCAACTCGCCCGGCAGTAGATCCGCGTGGTCAGGACGGCGGTGAAGAACCAGCCGTCGAACCGGGCGTCCTTCGCTTGAACCGCCCGGACGCAGCGCTCGAAATCCTCATGCACCCGGCCAGCATCACCGACCGCACCGGGCGCGGTCTAGCGGAAATGCGACATGGCGGTCAGGGCAGGAGCGCGGTCAGGGCCGGCACGTCGAGCCCGACCAGCGAGGTGCGGAACACCCGCCGCTCTCCCTGCTCGACGTCGACGTCGTTCGGGATCACCACGACGGTGCAGCCCGCCGCGGCCGCGGAAGCGGCGCCCGGCGGTGAATCCTCGATCGCGACGCACCGGGAAGCCGGGACTCCCAGCAACTCCGTGGCCAGCTGATACGGCCTCGCGTCCGGCTTGTTCAGACCATCGACCTCGTCACCGCAGACCGTGGCGGCGAAGTAGTCGCGGCCGATGGTGTTGAGCGCGAGTTCGGTCAGCGACCGTTCGGTGGAGGTGACCAGCGCCATCGGGACACCGTTGGCGCGCAACAGTTCGAGCAGCTCCTGCGCACCGGGGCGCCACGGGAGGGGACCGTCGAAGAGGTTGGCCGTGCGGCGGCGGATCCACTCCCCCATCTCCGCGATCGACTCGGCGGTGACGGGCTTGGCGCACACTTCGAGCAGGAACGCGGCCGTGTCGTCCATATTGGACCCGACGAGACTCAGGCGCTGTTCCTCGGTCAGGGTGCCGCCGAGGCTTTCGACGGCCTCGTAGAGCGCGACGTCCCACAGCTTCTCCGAGTCGACCAGCGTGCCGTCCATGTCCCACAGCACGGCGGCGAGTCCGTCCGGTGTGGACGGTTCGGTCACGGCTCCCCCTCACGTTCGGTCGTACCTTCCAGAGCCCACGGTAGCCGAGACGGATTCACGTCGACGGACAGGTAGTTGTCCGAAATGTCGTATTGCATCGGCTCCGCGTGGTTCTCTCCCGCGAAACGCCACCGGACATGCCCAACGGCGCACGGCCGCCTGGTCGTAGGCTGGTCCGGTGAGTGAGCCCGTCGACGAGACCCAGCGGCCCGGCCGCGACCACCCGGATGACACCAAGCCGATCATGATCGTCGCCTTCGAAGGATGGAACGACGCAGGTGACGCGGCCAGCCGGGCGGTCGAGCATCTCCAGCTCAACTGGGATGCGACACCGCTGAGCGAGCTGAGTCCTGACGAGTACTACGACTTCCAGGTCAGCAGACCGACCGTACGCATGGTGGACGGCGTCACCCGGCGGGTCGACTGGCCGACCACGAGGCTCTCGGTCTGCCGCCCGGAAGGCTTCAGCCGGGACATCGTGCTGGTACAGGGGCCCGAACCGAATATGCGCTGGCGTGCCTTCTGCGCCGAACTGCTGGAGCACATCCAGCAACTGGAAGTCGCCACCGTCGTCACCCTCGGCGCGCTCCTTGCCGACACCGCGCACACCCGGCCCGTCCCGGTCACCGGGACGGCGTACGACAAGGACACCGCTTCGCAGTTCGGGCTGGAGCTGAACAACTACCAGGGACCGACCGGCATCGTCGGCGTCCTGCAGGACTACTGCGTGCAGGCGGGTGTCCCGGCGGTCTCGATCTGGGCGGCCGTGCCGCACTACGTCTCGCATCCGCCGTCGCCCAAGGCCACGCTGGCGCTGCTGCACAAACTCGAGGACGTCCTCGACGTCGAGATCCCGCTCGGCGCGCTGCCCGAGCAGTCGGAGGAGTGGCAGCGGACGGTCACCGAGATGGCCGAGGAGGACGAGGAGATCAGCGAGTACGTCCGCGGGCTCGAGGAGCGCGGCGACGCGGAGACCGAGTTCACGCTGGACGACGTGAGCGGGGACAAGATCGCGGCCGAATTCGAGCGGTACCTGCGGCGGCGTCGCCCCGGCCAGGACGGTCCCGGACGAGGCTGAGCCCGCGGCTTGGCGCATGTGGCGATCATCGAGTCCGTGAAGGCCTCCTTGAGGGACCCAGAGTCCCTCAAGGAGGCCTTCACGGATCTGGTCCGCGAGACGTCAGAAGATGCGCCGCAGCGGGATCGGCCCCCGCGACCGCTTCCGCCACTCACGCGGATAGCCGAGCGAGACCTCTTCGAACCGCACGCCGTCCGCCTCCGTCGAACGCGGGATGTGCAGGTGCCCGTAGACGGCGACCTCGGCCCGGAAGCGCCGGTGCCAGTCCTCGGTCTCGGTCGTCCCGCACCACAGCGCGAACTCCGGGAAGTACAGCGGTTCGGTCGGATGGCGGTGCAGCGGCCAGTGCGACATGAGGATCGTCCCGTGGTCTTCGGGGATCGCCTCCAGCCGTGCCGTGCTGATCTTCACCCGGTCGGCGCACCACGCCTGCCTGCTGGGATACGGATCGGGGTGCAGGAAGAACTCGTCCGTGCACAGCACGCCCGCCTCGCGCGCCTGCTCGATGGCCGCCAGCATCGGCAGGCCGTCGGCGGCGGGGGTACGCCAGCTGTAGTCGTACAGCACGAACAGGGGCGCGATCGTCAGCGGCTTCTCCTGGTGTTCCCACACCGGATACGGGTCCTCCGGGGTGAGGACGTCGATCTCACGGCAGCGCTCGACCAGGTGCTCGTAGCGCGCCTGTCCGCGCAGCTGACATTCGTCCTTCTGGGTGGTCCACAGCTCGTGGTTGCCGGGTACCCAGACGACCTTCGCGAAGCGTTCACGCAAGGTCTTGAGCACCCCGATCACGGATTCGGCGCGTTCGGCGACGTCACCGGCCACGAGCAGCCAGTCGTCGGGGGTCCGGGGGACGACCTCGTCGACGAGCGGGGCGTTGCCCTCATGGGTGACGTGGAGGTCGCTGGTGGCGAAGAGATGCGGCACTCCACCACCGTAGCTTCACCCGGACCGGGGAACCGCCGGAATAGCCTCACTACGCAGCCTGCCCGACGCCGACACGCCCAGCACGATCAACGCCGAGAGGGTGTGCAGACCCGCCTGGACGTTCAGCAGGACGCCGTTGCCCAGAACGTTCAGCAACCCACCCGCCAGCAGCGCACCCAGCGCCGTGAACCCCGCCGTCCCGGCGAAGACGGTGCTCAGCACCCGGCCGGACCGTTCGGGCGAAGCGGCGGTCTGGACCAGGGAGAGCAGACCGGATCCGGCGAGCACCCCGGGGGCGCCGACCAGGCCGAAGAGCCCGACGAAGACGCCCAGCGACGCGGTCAGCGCGGGCAGGTTCCAGATCACCGCCGACAGCAGGCCGAGCGCGAGCCCGCCCCAGCCGAGCAGGGCGGCGGGCGCGACCTTCCGGGCGACGGTGGCGACGGCGAATCCCGCGGCCAGCCCGCCGAGCGCCTGTACGCCGCGCAGCAGGCCGACGTCGCCTTCGGTGCCGTCGAGGATGTCGAGCACGAAGACCACGAACAGCACCAGGAACATCCCCTGCGCCAGTGACGTCAGCACCACGACGACACCGGCGAGGCGAAGGCGCCCTTCGCGGCCGATCTCGCGAAGCCCGTCGAGCCACGCCCGCAACACCGGTTCGTGCGGTCCCGCCGGCTTCGGCGCGGCGACCCGCCGGAACGGGCGCGCCAGCAGAGCCGAGCCGATGACCAGCACGCCGAGATAGGCGACCACGACCCAGCCCAGGCCGCCGAACCCGAGCAGGAGACCTCCCGCCCAGCCGCCGGCGAGCCGTGCGACGCTGCCGTTGATGCTCATCAGGCCGTTGGCGCCGATCAGTTCGCCGGGGGCGACCAGTTCGGGAACGAGCGCGTTGCGGGCGGGCTCGAACAGCGAAGCCAGGCCCGCCTGCGCGGCCATCACGCCGTAGACCACGTACACCGGGCCGCCGGACGCGACGAACAGCAGCGGCAATGCCACGAACGCCTGTCCCGCGCACACCACGCACAGCACCAGCCGCCGGTTCCAGCGGTCCGCGATCACGCCGGCGACCGGGCTCAGCAGCACCGCGGGCACCAGGCCGAGGACGATGCTCAACGCCGTCGTGGCCGCCGATCCGGTGGCCTGGAAGACGAACACCGGCAACGCGATCTGCAGCATCCACTCGGCCGTCTCGGAGAAGAAGGCGGCGATCCACAGCCGCGCGAACGCGGGTTCCCTCAACGGTTTCATCTGCTCGGCTTCCCCTCGGCGTCGATCCGCGGGAACGCCCGGAGTCCCAAATGGACCGGCAGGGCCTCCGCGGGAGCGTCTTCGCGGATCGCGCCGACGTACGGCCGCACGAGCGCGTCGATCCGCTGGACCAGCTCTTCCAGCTCCGCCGCGGTCACCCGCAGCGAGTAGTTGTTGATCCCCGACGCGTCCCGCCACTCCTCGCCGAGGCGGTCGGCGGCATCGAGATAACGCTCGGTCAGCTCCTTTTCCCGCGCGAGCGTGGTGCCCACGACGGCCAGCTGTGCCCCTCGCAGCTCGGGGTCGTCACCGAACTCGATGCCGACCTGGCACGCCCGCCACGGCCGCTCCCGCCCGTCCTCCCCGTCGACCCGCTCCACGAGGCCGTGCCGAGCCAGCTGACGCAGATGCCAGCTGCAGTTCGATGCGGTCGAGCCGACGGCCTCCGCGCATTCGCTCGCAGTCCGCGGGCCGACCGCCATGAGGTGGTCCACCAGCGCCGACCGCAGCGGATGCGCCAACGCCCGCATCAGCTCGACGTCTTCGATCCGCTTGCGCGGCGGCAACCCGGTCATCGCCCGATCCCATCTGAAAGAAGTCTTTCGAAAGTTCTCTTTCATATTTACCGGCCGCCGGGGCGATGTCAAGCCGCCTCGATACCCTTGTCCGGACAGTTGCTGCACACAGCAGTAACTGCATAACTCAACTACTGCACCAGGGAAGCACATGCCTGACCAGCGAGAACTCGCCACCGCCGCGGCTTTGGAGATCCCCCGGTTCGTCAGCGCGACCGTCCTCTTCCAGACGGCCATGGCGGAGCGGCTCGGGATCAGCCCCACCGAGCTGCACGGGCTCCAGCTGGTCATCAGCGGCGCCGCGACCTCGCCGACCCGGCTGGCGCGAGCGCTCGGCATGACCACCGGCGCGGTGACCCGGATGCTCGACCGCATGGAGGAGCGACGCCTGGTCGAACGCGTCCCCGATCCCGCCGACCGGCGCCGTCTCGCGATCCGGCCGCTTCCCGACCGGCTCGACGACGTCGCCGACCTCTACTCCCCCATGGCCCGGTTCTTCGGCGACCGCCTCGGCAAGCTCGACCGGCGCCAGCTCGCCGCACTGCTCGGCGTGATGACCGACGGTCGCGCGTTCGCCGAACAAGAGGCCGCTCGTCTGCGATCCGAAAACGGGGGTTGACTAATGCTACTGATGTTGCGTTAGACTCTTCGCATCATGGACAGCTGACATCGCGCCTTCCCCGCTCCGAGGCGGCTTCGGTCGAGCACCGCTCCCGTAAGCCACGAGGCCCGGCGGGGTTCCCCTGTCCGAAGAAGCACGGTGATGTCGTATGTCTCTTTCCCTGATCGCCAAGGACCTCGTCCACTCCTACGGTGCCCGCGTCGTCCTCGACGGCGTGAACCTGACCGCTTCGGCCGGGCAGCGGCTCGGGCTGGTCGGCGAGAACGGCGTCGGCAAGTCCACGCTCCTGCGCTTGCTGGCCGGGGTCGAAGAGCCACAGGGCGGAGAGGTGCTCCGCGGCGACGACCTCGGATTCCTCCTGCAGGAACTGCCTTTCCCGCTCACAGCACGGTTTTCCGACGTCATCGACGACGCGCTCGCCGAGATCCGGCGAGCGTCCGCGAGACTCGGCGAACTGACCGAGGCGCTCACGGACCACCCGGACGATGCCGCGGTGCTCGACGAGTACGGCACCGTGCTCGAATGGGCCCAGGCGCACGACCTGTGGGACGCCGACCGGCGCGCCGAGGTCGTCTGCGCGGGTCTCGGGCTGGCCGGGATCGACCCGGCGCGCGAACTGGGCACGCTGTCGGGCGGCCAGCGGTCGCGGCTCGGTCTCGCCGCGTTGCTCATCCGGCGGCCGGGCACCCTCGTCCTGGACGAGCCGACGAACCACCTCGACGACGCCGCGATGGAGTTCCTCGAACAGCATCTCGCTTCGCTGACCGGGGTCCTCGTGCTGTCGTCGCACGATCGCGTGTTCCTCGACGCGGTGTGCACCGACATCGTCGACCTCGACCCGGCGCTGGGCGGCCCGACCCGGTACGGCGGCACGTATTCCGACTACCTGGACCAGAAACGGGCCGAGCGGGCGCGCTGGGAGCAGCGCTATGCCGAGGAACAGGACGAGCTCAAGGAACTGCGCGAATCGGTGGCCGTCACCGCGCGCAACGTCGCGCACAACCGGCCGCAGCGCGACAACGCCAAGATGCTCTACGACTTCAAGACCGGGAGGGTGCAGAAGCAGATCTCACGCCGGGTCCGCAACGCCCAGCTGCGGCTGGCCGAGCTGGAACGCGACCAGGTGCGGAAACCGCCCGCGCCGCTGCGGTTCCAGGGCGACCTGACCGGCGAGCCCGGTGAGGGGAAGACCGCCATCTCGGTACGGGACATCGAGATCGCGGGACGGCTGCGGCTGGCGACCCTGGACGTCACGACGACGTCGAGGCTGCTGATCACCGGCGGCAACGGCGCCGGGAAGTCGACGCTGCTGTCCGTCCTCGCGGGCGCGCTGACCCCGGACTCCGGCACCGTCCTTTCCGGACGCGGGGTGCGGATCGGCCTGCTGGCCCAGGACGTCGTGTTCGCCGAGCCGGAAAAGACCGCGCAACGGACCTACGCCGAGGCCCTCGGCGAGGATGCTCCCCCGTTGCGCGGGCTGGGGCTGCTGGCGCCGCGTGATCTCGGGACCCGGGTGGGCGCGTTGTCGGTCGGGCAGCGGCGGCGGCTCGCGCTGGCGTTGCTCATCGCCGACCCGCCGGAGGTGCTCCTGCTGGACGAGCCGACGAACCACATCTCGCTCACCTTGGCCGAGGAGTTGTTCACCGCGCTCGATTCCGCGCCGGGTGCCGTCGTCATCGCGTCTCACGATCGGTGGCTGCGGCGGGATTGGGCGGGCGACCACCTCCGGCTGGAGGCCGGCCGCGTCGCCGTGTAGGGCGTTATACACACTGCTGGGGCGGAGGATTCTCCGCCCCAGCAGTGGTTTCAGAGCTCGATGCCGAGCAGCGCGTCGACCGCGTTCCGGATCAGGCCGGGGGCGGCCGGGTCGGTGCCGGAGCGGTTCAGCGCCTGCTCCACCCAGGCGTCGACGGCCGCGAGCGCCTTGGGCGTGTCGAGGTCGTCGGTGAGGTGGTCACGCAGGCGCGCGACGGTGTCCTCCGCCGAGGGGCCGGTGGCGAGGGAGACGGCTTCGCGCCAGCGCGCCAGCCGCGCTTCGGCGTCCGACTGCAACTGCGCGGTCCACGGCCGGTCCTCACGGTAGTGGCCGGCGAACAGCGCGAGCCGGATCACGCCCGGGTCGACCTTGTCGGCGCGCAGCCGCGAGACGAACACGAGGTTCCCGCGCGACTTCGACATCTTCTCGCCGTCGAGGCCGATCATGCCGGCGTGCACGTAGTGCCGCGCGAACGGCCTGTCCCCCGCGACGGCCTCCGCGTGCGCGGCGCTGTACTCGTGGTGGGGGAAGATCAGATCCGAGCCACCGCCCTGGACGTCGAAGCCGAGGCCGAGCCGGTTGACCGCGATCGCGCTGCACTCGATGTGCCAGCCGGGCCTGCCCGCGCCGAGTTCGGACTCCCACGACGGCTCGCCCGGCCGCGCCATCCGCCACAGCAGCGCGTCGAGCGGGTGCCGCTTGCCGGGACGGTCCGGGTCGCCACCGCGCTCGGCGAAGAACTTCGCCATGGTCTCGGCGTCGTAGTTCGACTCCGAACCGAAGTGCCCGGTCGCGTTGTGCTCGAAGTAGATGTCCGGGTACTCCGCGTCGTCCGCGCGGTAGGCGCTGCCGTTGGCCAGCAGCTTGGCGATGACCTCGACGATCTCCGGGATGCTCTCGACGGCGCCGACGAACTGCCGCGGCGGCAACACCCGCAACGCGGTCATGTCCTCGCGGAAGAGCGCCGTCTCGCGCATGCCGAGGACGACCCAGTCGTCCTTGTCCCGCTCGGCGCGTTCCAACAGGGGCTCGTCGATGTCCGTCACGTTCTGCACGTAATGGACGTCGTGCCCGGCGTCCCGCCACAGGCGGTTCACCAGGTCGAACGTCAGGTACGTGGCGGCGTGCCCCAGATGGGTGGCGTCGTACGGCGTGATGCCGCAGACGTACATCCGGGCGGTGGACCCGGGCGCGGTGGGGCGGATCTGCCCCGTCGCGGTGTCGTGGAGCCGCAGCGGACGGGGGGTGCCGGGGATACGGGGCACGTCGACCGATGACCAAGTCTGCATACCCCGACTGTAAGCGGAGCCGCCGCGCCGTTCCCGCCCGGTGGGAGACGAACACGGCCGGAGTAACCGGATCCGCTATCCGCCGGCCCGGGCGGCGTTGGCGTGGACGGCGTCCCGGATGTACTCGCCGAGGCCCGGCCGCTGGTCCGGCTCGCGCACCAGGAAGCCGAGCTGGACCGGTTCGGTCGCGTACAGCCGGGCGAGCTCCCGGTGCGTCGTGAGGTCGCAGTCACCCATGAACGCCGCGAGCATCCGGCGGTGTTCCTCGGCGAGGTCCATCGCCTCACGGCCGTCGGCGGGCGCGCCGGAGTCGAAGACGGCGAGCAGCCGCCGGACCCAGTCCTCCCGGAGATTCTCCGCCTCGATCCATTCCTGCTTGGACCGTGGCACGGCCGCCGCCCGCCATTGCGGGGTCTCACCCCATCGACGGACGGCTTCCTCCGCGTAGCCCTCCGGCTCACGGAACTCGCCGAAGACCTCGAAACGCTCCTCAGCGGTCAACGCGGCACCGGCCTCCTTCGCCGCGATCACCCGCTCGACGGATTCGGCCATCCGGGTCAGCTCGCCGATCCGGTCGGCGAGCAGCGCGCGCTGACGCCGCAGGTGCTCCAGCGCGTCCATCGCCGGGTCCTCGATCATCTTCGCGATCGTCTCGAGGCCGAACCCGAGCTCCCGGTAGAACAGGACGCGCTGCAGGCGGTCGAGGTCTTCGTCGCTGTAGCGGCGGTACCCCGCGGCCGTCCGCCCGCTCGGGGACAGCAGGCCGATCTCGTCGTAGTGATGCAGCGTGCGCACGGTGACCCCCGACAGCGCCGCGACCTTTCCGACCGAGTACCCCATCGGGCCAGCGTAAGCGAGCTCAGCGCTTCCTGGTCCGCAGGTAGTCGCCGACCACGGCGGCGCCGAGCCCGTCCAGATCCGGAGCGACGACGCGGCCGCCGGAGCGGCGCGCGATCAGGTCGACGAACTCCGTGAGGCGCGGGTCGTCCCCGAGCCGGAACACCGTCACCGACGCGCCCAGCTTCGCCATCCGGTCCACTTCGGACAGGGTCTTCAGCAGGGTCCTCGGCTGGGGCGGGTAATCGAAGTCCGCCGTGCCGTCGGGCTCCAGATGAGCCGTCGGCTCGCCGTCGGTGACCATCAGGACCACCGGCTGCGCGTCGGGATGCCGCCGCAGATGCCGTCCGGCCAGGAGCAGCGCGTGGTGGGCGTTGGTGCCCTGTTCCCAAGCGCCTTCCAGGCCCACCAGTTCGGCCAGTTCGACCGATGTCGCGTAGCGGCCGAAGGTGATCAGCTGGAGAGCGTCGTTGCGGAACCGGGTGCTGATCAGCTGGTGCAGCGCGAGCGCCGTCCGCTTCATCGGCAGCCAGCGTCCTTCCTGCACCATCGACCACGAGGTGTCCACTAGCAACGCCACCGCCGCGCGCGACCGATGTTCGGTCTCGATCACCTCGACGTCGGAGACGTCCATCCGGACCGATCGCTCCCCCACCGAAACCGAGCGCAGGACGGAGTTGCGGACCGTCCTGGAGACGTCCCACGGCTGCATGTCCCCGAACCGCCACGGCCTGGTCGCGCCGGTCGGCTCGCCCGCGGCCCCGGCGGACTCGGTCTCCCGCTGCCCCGTCTTGCCGCGCAACGCGTTCACGACGTCCGCGAGCGCCGTCTCGCCCAGCCGTCGCAAAGCCTTGGGAGACAAGCGAAGCGTGCCATCGGGAGCACGTTCGAAGAGCCCTTGCCGGCGAAGCTCGCGTTCCAGTTCGGACAGCCGCCGCGCGTCGACACCGGCGTCCGGTCCGAGCTGGCGTTCGAGCGCGTCGACGTCGATGTCCTCCAGCCTCGCCCCGGGATACGACTGGCCGAGCTGTTCGGCCAGCGCGTCCAGTTCGGCGAGATCGGACATCGCCCGGGCACCCTCGCCGAGGCCGAGCGGATCGTTGCCGCGGAACCGTTCCGAAGACGTCCAGTCCTCACCGGGCCGCAACGCCCGCAGCTGAGCATCCAAAGTGGACAGTTGCTGCGCGAGCCGAGGGTCGCCGAAGGCCTGCTGTGACAGCTCGGCCAGTTCGGCCCGCTGTTCCGGGGTCATCGAATTCAGCATCCGCTGCGCGGCCGCGGCGCGAGCGGCGAGGACGTCGATCAGCTCTTCGACGTTCTTCGGGTTCTCCGGGAAGAACTCGCCGTGCTCACGCATGAACTCCGCGAACCGCTCCGGGACGTCCTCACGGCCCTGGGCGTGCGCGGCCAGGAGGTCGTTGAGGTCGGCGAGCATGCGGTTCGCCTGCTCGGCCTGTTCCGGTCCGGCGTTCCGCAATGCCTCCTTCATCCCCTCGAAACGGGAATCCAGCAGCTCGCGGCCGAGCAGGTCACGGATCTTCTCGTAGTTCTCCCTGCCCTCTCGCGAACGCCAGTCGTACTCGGCGAGTTCACGCACCGCCGCCGCCGTTCCCGGCGGCAACGCGTCCAGCTGCGCCTCTCGGAAACGGGCGTCGTCGTCCGGATCGGGGAACAGCTCGCGCCGCTCGGCTTCCAGCGCCTGATCGAGCAGCCGCTGGACCTCCTGGAGCGTGCCGTCGAGCCGGTGCCGCCGCTGGATCTCCGACCGGCGCTGCCAGAGCCGCCTGGTCAGCTCGTCGAGCCCGGCGGTGCGCGGAGTGCCGCGCCGCAGCAGCTCTTCGAGCGCGGACCGGGGCGAGGCGCCCGCCATGACGTCGCGGCCGATCTCGTCGAGCGCGTCCCGCAGATCCGCGGGCGGTGCCAGCGGATCAGGGCCGTCGTGCCACGGCCCGTACGAATAACCCTCCGGCTGTGTCATCGCCGCCTCCGCGGGAAAAAGTACGTCGGCGGGAAACTCATCGGCCGTAGACGGTGGTCGAGTCGTCCGAGTCCTTGGCGAGTCTCCTCGACAGGAACAGGGATTCCAGCGCCAGTTCGACCGCGGCCGCGATCCGTCCCGCCGGTTCGTCCGGTGCGACGCCCGCACGCGCGGCGACGTCGTGCAGCACGGGCAGTTCCGGCAGCGCGGCGAGGACGTCCTTGCCGGGGACGCGTTCCCCGGTGGCCACCAGGTGCCCGGACTCGACGGCGTCGGCCAGCGGGAGCAGGTCCAGGCCGGCGAACCGCGAACGGGCCGTCTCCGCGACCGCGCGGCGCAGCAGGTGCACGAGGTGTTCGGTCTCGCGTCCCTCCTCCCCCGGCTCGAATTCCAGCTTGCCGCGCAGGACGGCGGGCACCGCGTCGAGGTCGACAGGGCGCGCCACCGCGGGTTCCTCGCCGGTGAGCGCGGACCGGCGCAGCGCCGCGGCGCCGACCGTTTCCGCCGCCGCGACGGCGAACCGGGCCGAAACGCCGGACCGCTGGTCGATCACCGGCGACTCGCGCAGGTTCCGCACGAACCGGGCGAGCACCTCCAGCAGCGGCTCGCCGACCTCGGCGACCAGACGCGCCTCCTGCCGGACGACCGCGATCTCCGCCTCGACGTCGAGCGGGTAGTGGGTGCGGATCTCGGCGCCGAACCGGTCCTTGAGCGGGGTGATGATGCGGCCGCGGTTGGTGTAGTCCTCCGGGTTGGCCGTCGCCACCAGCAGCACGTCCAGCGGCAGGCGCAGGGTGTAGCCGCGCACCTGGATGTCGCGTTCCTCCATCACGTTCAGCAGCGCGACCTGGATGCGCTCGGCGAGGTCCGGCAGCTCGTTGATCGCCACGATGCCGCGGTGGGCGCGCGGGACGAGTCCGAAGTGGATGGTCTCGGGATCGCCGAGGCTGCGGCCTTCCGCGACCTTCACCGGGTCGACGTCGCCGATCAGGTCGCCGACCGAGGTGTCCGGTGTGGCCAGTTTCTCCGTGTACCGCTCGTCCCGGTGGCGCCAGGTCACCGGCAGGGCGTCACCGAGCTCGGCGGCCCGGCGGCGCGACTCCGGGGTGATCGGGTCGAGCGGGTGCTCGCCCAGCTCGGCACCCTCGATGACGGGCGTCCATTCGTCGAGAAGTCCCGCGAGGGTACGCAGCAGCCGGGTCTTGCCCTGACCGCGTTCGCCGAGGAGGACGACGTCGTGCCCGGCGAGCAGCGCGCGCTCCAGCTGCGGCAGCACGGTGCGCGAGAAACCGACGATCCCGGGCCAGGCGTCTTCGCCGGCACGGAGCTTGGCGAGCAGGTTGTCGTGCAGTTCGTGGTTGATCGACCGCGGCAGGTGACCCGCCGCGCGAAGGTCCCCGGCGGTCCGGGGCAGGTTTGCGGGAACATCGTTCACCCGTTCGACGCTACGTCGCGGATGTGGCCGCTGTCGACGTGAAGCAACTCCAGGTCCGCATCAACCGATCGGTTGAGGGATGTTCAAAAGATCGGTCGATGTGGCGCCGGCGCCCGCCCGGGAGGCTTGATCCATGCCCAAGAAACCACCGGTGCCGGAAGACGAACTCGGCCACCCTCGCGTCCGCACCGCGTTCCTCCGGATGAAGGTGCTCGTCAGCTGTTACGTCGGCGTCAGCGTCCTCGCCCTCGTCGTCGCGTACCTCTGGCGGGACCGGCCGGATCTGGTGACCGACCTCGTCTGGGTCCGCGGCGAGGGCGTCCTCGTCGCGTCCGTCGTGCTGCTCCTGTTCGTCCTCGGGACCGCGCGCGGCCGACGCGGCGCGTACCTGCGGCTGCGGATCGCCTCGGCGGCCATGGTCGTGGCCATCGCGGTGCTGATTTCGCTCCCCGGCGTCCTTCCGGTGTGGATGCGGGTCGAACAAGGACTCTGCGGCCTCGTCCTGATCGGGGTCGCCGTGATCGCCAACGGGTCCCGGATGCGGTCGTTGTTCACCCGCTGAGGAGAGGAGAAGTCAAGCCGGGGTTAACCCGCCCATTTCCTGGTTTCGCCGGAAGCACGACTAAAATCAGTCCGGTGTGCCGTCCTAGTGCGACCCTCGCGGTCTGGTCTTCGGCGTGGCTGAACGGAGCCGCGGCCTCCGACGACGTCCTTGACGCCCTGCAGGTCTGGGGCGAAGCCCACGACTTCGTCGCCGCGGACGCGGCGGCCGCCGAGGCGTTCGACCTGCCGCTCGCGTTCAACCGGGCCGCGACTCCGGTCCAGCTGCTGCTCGCCCTCCGTTCGCAGGGGGCGAAGAGCATGCAGCTGCTGCTCCCGGTGCCCGGCGACGTCCGGGGGCTGGGCGGCGGCGGGCAGTTCGCCGCGGCCGCGCTGCGGACCGGCGAGGCCGTCGTGCTGCCGGATCTCGGCTACGGAGTGGTCCCCGAGGCGATCGCCGAAGGTCTCATACGGTGGACCGTGTACTCGGTGCCCATGCCGGGGGTCCTCGAGTACCGCCCGCTGGGCGAGGCCGAACACGGCCTGACCGACGCGATCCGCGCGAGCGCGGGTGCGCTGCAGGCGCTCGACGTCGCCAGCGAGCGGCCAGGGGTACGGGCGGAGCTCTCGGCACGGCTCCGCGCGGCCACCGACGCGCCCTGGCCCGCCGGGATGCCCAGCCGGGCGTTGCGGGTGCTCCAGCGATCCCAGGAGATCGCGGCGATCCTCGCCATCGCCGAATCCGACGATCCGGGCGGCGCGCTCTCCTCCTCGGCGGCGCTTCGGCGGGCGGAAGCCTTGCGGCCGCTGACCGAAGCCGTCCGCAACGCCCGGTGCGCGGCGATCAACGAAGCGGTGCGGGTGTTCGCCGAGCAGGCGGACAGGCACCCGTAGGTCAAGACCACGAAGGCGGAACACTCGCGATCTCGCCCTCGGGAGTCATGCCGAACCTTCGCAGTCGCTCCGCCTCGCCGACAGCTTGCTCGACTCCGGACTGCCGATCTTGTCCCCACCTGCCCCGTGTCCGAGGGCGGTCACGTACTCCTGAACAGCCGGTCCAGATGCACGTCGATCGCGGCGAGCGCGTCCTGGGGCTCGATCACGTCGAGTTCGATCAGGGAGGTGAAGCCGGTGAGGGCGAGGAGCAGGTTGGTCTCGGTCGCCGGGTCGCGGCCGGAGTCGATGTGCCCGTCGGCGATCGCCTGGCGGACCAACCGCTCGACGAGGGCCCGCCCTTGGACGAGGCCGCGGCGCGCCTGCTCGTGCACGGCCTCGTCGTGCAGCGCCTCTAGGACGTAGGCAGCGCTCATCCGGCTGGTCGCGCGGGCGTCGGCATGCAGGGGGAGCATTTCCGCGAGCGTCAGCCGCAGCACGTCACGGGGGTGCGGACGGTCGCCGAGCTTTTCGAGCCCCTGGTGTACGCGCACCGAGGTCTGCTCGGACGCGAAATCCATGGCGAAGGAGAGCATGGCGGTCCGGGAGGCGAAGTAGTGCTGCAGCTGCCCGAGTGACATGCCCGCCTCCTGCGCCACCACGCGCATCGTCAGCTGTGTGACGCCGCGCTGCTCTATTACCCGCCACAGTGCGCGGGCGATCGCTTCGCGGCGTGCGTGGTGATCCACCTGTTTCGGCATCGCCGGCCCTTCCCTCGTACCCCGGGACTGTTCCAATACAGTTGACATAATACACCTGACCCATAATCCTGGGGGCCGATCGAGGGGAAGGAATCGTCATGTCCGAACAGCCGAAGGTGCGGACCACGGAAGGCGTGGTGCAGGGGCTCCGGCGGCAGGGGCACGCCGTGTTCCGCGGCATCCCCTACGCCCAGCCCCCGGTCGGAGCGCTCCGCTTCGCCGCGCCCGCGCCGCCGCACCGCTGGGAGGGGACGAGGCAGGCGGTCGAGTTCGGCCCCGTGGTGCCGCTGTCCCTGCCGATCGACGTGCCCCCGCAGGGCACCGACTGGCTGACGCTCAACGTCGGCACTCCGGACCCCGGCGCGGCGGGACTGCCGGTGCTGGTGTGGATTCCCGTGGGCGGCTATCTCTCGGCGGCGTCGAGCGACCCGATGTACGACCCGGCGGCGCTGGCCGAGGCGGGAGTCGTCGTGGTGACCATCAACTGCCGCGTGGGCGCGGAGGGATTCGCGTTCCTCGACGATGTGCCGCCCAACCGCGGATTTCTCGACCAGATCGCGGCGCTGGAGTGGGTGCAGCGCAATATCGCCGCCTTCGGAGGCGACCCCGGCCGGGTCACCGTGGGCGGGGTGTCCGCCGGGGCGGGCTCGGTCGCCGCCCTGCTGACGATGAAGTCCGCGCGCGGCCTGTTCCGGCGGGCCATCGCCCATTCGGTACCGGGGCTGCACAGCACCCCCGCGCTGGCACGGCAGGTCACCGCCACGTTCGCGGACCGGCTCGGCGCGACGGCCCCCACCGCCGAGGCCCTGCGCGACATCGACCCATGGCACCTGGCCGCCGAGCTCACCTCGTTCAACGCCGGCCTCCACGCGCACCGGGAGAGCTGGGGACGCCTCACGGAGACCGGCACCGCGCTGTGCCCCGTCGTCGACGGCGAGGTCCTCCCGGAAACGCCTTGGGCCGCGCTGACCGGTGCGCGCGCGAGCGGGACCGAACTGCTCGTCGGCCACACCCGGGACGAATTCCGGTACTTCAGCGTCGTGAGCGGACGGTACGGCACCTTCACCGAGGAGGACGCCCGCGCAGCCCTGGAACTGCACGCCCCGCGGCCGGACGGCGCGCGGGCCTACCGTGCCGCGTTCCCGCAGGCAGGCCCGGAGGAACTGGTGGAAACGCTGTATTCCGACGCCCTCTTCCGCATACCGTCACAGAAGCTGGCCGAGGCGAACGCCGCGGCCGGCGGCACCTCGTACCTGTTCGAACTGTGCTGGGTCGCCCCGGCCCTCGGCGGCATCCTGGGCGCCTGCCACAGCCTCGACGTGCCCCTGGCGTTCGGCACGCTGGACAGCCCCGTCGGCACCCAGCTCATCGGCGAGGTGCCCACTCCCGAAGCCGTCGCGCTCTCCCGCGAACTCCAGGAGGCATGGGTCCGCTTCGTCACCACCGGCGACGCGGGCTGGTCCGCCCACCGGCCCGGCGGGCACCTCACCCGCGTCCTGGACACCGAGTCGAAGACTCTGCCCTATCCCGAACAGGCATCCCGCCAGATCTGGGAAGGCCACTCCCCCGCCCCGTTCGATCTCGTAGTTGCCCGGGGCGGCTCCTAAGACGGTTGACGGTCGATACCGGTCACACGGTCGCGGTGTGCTTCTTCTGGATCTTCTCGGCATACCGGACGGACCACAGCGAAAGCCCGCCGATCACGGCGAGCAGCAGGATCACGCTGAGCCCGTTCATCACGTCGGCAGGCAAGGTGTAGACCAGTGGCACCCGGACCGCGGCTTCCAGCAGCAGCGCCGCTCCCCACATCGCCGACATGCGGGTGAACGCCCGCCGGAAGGCGGGGACCTCGTCGCCGAGCCGGTCGATCTCCGCGCGTTTCGCCGCGCTGGAACCGGCCCGCACGGCGACGAGCACCATGGGCGTGCGGCTGAAGCAGCTCAGCAGCAGCACGATCGCCGCGGTCGCCGTGGCGAAGGATTCCTTGAGCAGCAGGAATTTCGTGTCACCGGTGACCAGCGAGAGCACGAGCCCGACCCCGAGCACACCGGCCAGCAACGCGGCGAAGCCGTCGAAGGACCGGTCGCGGACGGCGACCCACGTGATCCGCGCCGCGGCCGCCCCCGCCCCGGCCAGCAAGGAGACCTGCTCACTCTGTCCGGTGAGCCGGAGCCCGTAGTAAGCGGCGAGCGGAAGCGCGACGTCCCAGAGCAGCAAGGACACCATGGGATTCTTGGCGGTCACGAATCCGTCTCGCAGCCGGCCAAGAATTTCAGGACACGCGTGTTCACCTCGGCCGCGGATTCTCCGGCGATCGCGTGGGTCGCCGACGGCCACAGTTCGACCTGTCCCCGCACCAGGAGCTCGCGGGCGCGGGCGGCGGCGCGTTCCGGGTCGTGGATGACGCTGCGTCCGGCGATCAGGGCCAGCACGGGCATCCGCAGCGAGCGCAGCTGCGCGTCGGTGAACAACTTCGGCGACGGCAGGGCGATGCGATAGGTCCGCATCCCCTCGTCGATCACCCGCGCGACCGGATCCGTGGCGTCGACTTCCGCACCGCCGGAGATCCAGTGCAGGAACGACGGGCGAGCCCACCGGTTTATGCCGGGGATGGCGGTGAGGGTGGCACGGACGACCAGTCCCGCGGTCAGCCCGCCGAAGGTCAGCACGGGGTCGATCGCGGTGAGCGACCTCAGCCGCTCCGGCGCCCGCACCGCGAGGTTGGCGGCGAGCCAGCCACCGAACGAGTACCCGATCAGGTGCACGGACGGCAGGCCGAGTTCCGCGAGCACCGTACTCAGCCACGCGGCCTGGTCCGCGCCGTCGCGGATCGGGACGGTCTGTTCGCTGCGGCCCGGCTCGCCGATGAGGTCCACCGCGTAGACCTCGCCGTGCCTGAGCAGCGCCGTCAGGTTGGGTTCCCACATCACCGCGGTACCCGCACGGCCGGGCAGCAGCACGATCGGTGTCCCGCCCGGCCGCCCGAACCGGTACACGCGCGCCACCCCGAACGTCGTCTGGATGTCGTGCACACCGGCCGGCGCGGGCAAAGCCGCCAAACCTCGGTCGTAGACGGCCTCGTACTCGGCTCGCGCCGCCGACGAGGCGAAACCGCCCACCTTCATTCGCACCCCTCCTCTTACGGTACGATCGGATTGTAAACAGTTGGTGAGATGTTGGCAATCTGATCGGACTGCCAAAAGGAGGAGTGCGTGCCCAAACGAGTCGATCACGAGGATCGGCGGCGGCAGATCGCCGCGGCCGTTCGCCGCATCGCGGCCGACCGGGGGCTCGAAGGGGTCAGCCTGAACGAGGTCGCCGCCGAAGCCGGGATCTCGAAAGGGTTCGTCCAGCACTATTTCGCTTCGCGGGACGACATGTTGCGCTTCGCGGCGACCACCTTGCGCGGCGGACTCGAAGAGCGCATCGCCCCACCCGAGGGCGAGCTTCGCGTGCGCGACCTGCTCGTCGCCCTGCTCCCCCTGGACGACGCGAGCCGGGACGACGCGCTGGTCGCCAACGCCTTCCTGGCGCGCGCGCTCAAGGATCCGGAGATCGCCGGGCACTTCCGGACCGGCCACGGGATGCTCCGCGAGGCGGTTGCGGCCCTGCTCGCCGCCGCCCAGGCGGACGGCGATCTCGTTCCCTCCGTCGACCCGGCCGCCGAAGCGGCCCTTCTGCTGGCCTTGGTGGCCGGATTGGGCGACGCGGTACTACTCGGTTACCAGTCCGGCGACGAGGCCATCGCCCTGATCGATCTCCACCTGACGAGGATCGCCGCCCGATGACCGCTTCGACGGCCGATCTGGTGAGCAACGGCCAGCGGCGAACCGGCTACGGGCGCGCGGGCCTCTTCGCGGGCTCGCAGCACCCCACCGCGCAAGGCGCCCCGTTGATGGTGCATCCGGCCGCCGGGAACGGCGACAGCTTCCGCGCCGGCGCCCCCTCGGTGTGTTCCCGGATCAGCTCGACGACGAGTTCGGCGAAACGCGGGTCGGTGTCCGGCGTCGCGGCCCGCGCGAAGCCCATGCCGTGTTCCGCGGCCCGCTCGGCGGCCTCGTTGTCGAGGTCCCAGATCACCTCGAGGTGATCGGACACGAAACCCACCGGGCAGACGACCACCGAAGTGACGCCTTCCGCGTGCAGCGCGTCGATGTGGTCGACGATGTCCGGCTCCAGCCACGGCACCTGCGGCGGGCCGGAACGCGACTGCCAGACGACGTCGTAAGTCTCGATCCCTGCCTCGGCCGCGACGAGCCGGGCGGCCTCGGCGATCTGGCGCGAGTAGCGCCGTCCGCCTTCCGAAGGCGGCCCGGACGCGGTGTCCGCGGACTCCGGCACCGAATGGGCGCAGAACACCGTCCTGGTTCCGGGCCGGTTCCCCAGCTTCGCGTGCGCGGACCGGACGGCGTCGGCGAAGGCGGCGATGAACAGTGGGTGGTCGAAGAACTGCCGCAGCTTCACCAGTTCCGGCGCGCCGTCACCGACCGACGCACGGGCACGCTCGATGTCCTCGTCGTACTGACGGCAGGCGGAGTATCCGCCGTACGCGCTCGTGGGGAAGACCAGGACGCGCCGGGCGCCCGCCTCGGTGATCTCGGCCAGCGTGTCCTCGACCATCGGCCGCCAGTTGCGGTTGCCGAAGTGCACAGGCAGTTCGATCCCGGCGGCCGCGAGTTGCTTCTCGACCGCGGAGATCGCGTCCCGGTTCAGCCGGTTGATCGGCGAGACCCCGCCGAAGTGCTGGTAGTGCTCGGAGACCTCGAGCAGCCGTTCCCGGGGGACTCCCCGGCCCCGCGTGACGTTCTCCAGGAACGGCATCACCTCGTCGGGCCCCTCGGGACCACCGAACGAAAGCCAAAGCAGCGCGTCGTAACCCACCCCGCCATCTTGCCGTTGTGGCGCTCCGCACGCTGACCCGGCCCATTTTGAACCGACCGATCCAAAACCTGGTACGGTCGCTTTCATGGCCAGGCCGAAGGAATTCGACGAGCACGCCGCGATCGGGCGCGCCATGGACGCGTTCTGGGCACGCGGCTACGAAGGCACGTCGACCCAGGCCCTCTGCGAAGCCACTGGCCTGGGCCGAAGCAGCATCTACAACACCTTCGCCAGCAAGCACGCGCTGTTCATGCGGGCGCTCGACCACTACGCCGAACGCGGGATCGTGGCCAGGACCGCCTTGCTGAAGGAATCCGGGACCGGCGTCGAACGGTTCCGCGCCCTGTTCGCGTACACGATCGACGAGGAAGTCGAACATCCCGGACGGGGCTGTCTCGTGGTCAACACGGTGGCCGAGTTCGGCGAGCGCGATCCGGAGGTCAAGGCACGGATCGACGCCGACACCCGGCGGCACCTCGCTCTTCTTTCGGCCTGCGCCAAGGAAGGACAACTCGACGGGACGATCGACAGCGGTCGCGACCCCGGCGCCGTCGCCGAGTTCGCGCACAGCACCGTCGCCGGGCTCCGGCTGATGTCCCGGCGCGGCGCCGGACGGGCGGCCATGGAGGCCGTCGCCGCCATCGCACTGGACGCGATCGCCGCGAAGTAAGACCTGGAACGAACACCGTGCGCAACGCTGCCCACATTTTGGACTGATCAATACAAAACTGGAGGGATTTCCCGTGCCATTGGCGGTCTGCGTACTCGGATTGAGCGTGTTCGCGCTCGGTACCTCCGAGTTCATGATCACCGGCCTCCTACCGGGGATGGCGGCCGATCTGGACGTCGGCATCCCGGAGGCCGGGCTGCTCATCTCGGCCTTCGCGATCGGCATGGTCGTCGGCGCTCCCCTGCTCGCGATCGCGACGCTGAGAGTTCCGAGGCGCGCCACCCTGATGGCGCTGCTCGTCGTCTTCGGGCTCTCGCACGTCGTGGGCGCGCTGGGGTCGGGGTACGCCCTGCTCTTCGCGACGCGCGTCGTCAGCGCCGTCGCCTGCGCCGGGTTCTGGGCGGTCGCGGCGGCCACTGCCGTCGCGCTGGTGCCGGTCGAACGCCGCGGCCGCGCGCTGGCCATCCTGGTCGGCGGGCTCACCGTCGCGAACATCGCCGGCGTACCCGCCGGGACCTTCCTCGGCCAGCACGCCGGCTGGCGGGCGGCCTTCTGGGCGGTCACGGCACTGACCGTGCTCGCACTGATCGGGGTCTTCGCGCTGGTCCCGGAGACACAGAACGGCGAAGACAAGACCTACGTCGCGACCGAACTACGGCTCTATCGCGGCGGCCGGTTCTGGCTGGCCCTCGGCGTGATCGCGCTCGCGCAGGCGATGATCTTCGCGACCTTCAGCTACCTCGCGCCCTTGCTGACCGAGGTCGCCGGGCTGCCGGAAAGCTGGGTGCCGGGCGTGCTCTCCCTGTTCGGGCTCGGCGCGCTGATCGGTATCACCGCCGGCGGCAGGCTCGCCGACGCGCGACCGTTCGCGACCCTCTACGGCGGCCTCGCCGTCGCCCTGCTCGCCCTGGTGCTGCTCGCGCTCTCCGGCCCGGCGACCCCGGTCGCGATCTTCGCCGTCTTCCTGTTCGGCGTCGCCGGATTCGGCATCAATCCCGCCTTGAACGTCCGCGCCTTCGCCGTGGCGGGCAACGCGCCCACGCTCGTCGGCGCGAGCACGACCGCCGCGTTCAACGTCGGCAACACCGTCGGCCCGTGGCTCGGCGGCGAGTCGATCGACGCCGGCCTCGGCTATCCCAGCGTGGCGTGGGTGAGCGCCGGGCTCGGGGTCGCCACCGTCGTCGCACTCACCTTCGCCGCCGGCGTCCAGCGCACCGACGACACCCGTCTCATCCACGAACCTGTTACCCAGTAAGGAAAATCATGTCCGAACGAACCAGGGCCACCCTCGACGAGTTCTTCCGCCGAATGTCCACAGGGGACCGAAACAGCGCCACCGAACTCTTCGCCGAGGTCGTCCGGTGGGACATTCCCGGCGCCACCGACCTCGTTCCCTGGATCGGCCCCCGGCGGAACCGGGCGGAGATCCACGAGTTCTACGACCTGCTCGACAAGGGCCTCATCCCGGATCGGTTCGACGTCGAACGCGTCCTCGTCGACGGGCCGCACGCGGTCGCGATCGGCCGCCTGCGCTCGACCATCCGCGCCACCGGAAAGGTGATCGACTCGCCCTTCACCATCCAGTTCGAGGTGGACGACGACGGCCTGATCACCAAGTACCTGCTGCTCGAGGACTCCTGGCACGTCGCGAACGCCGTCCACCCCTGATGCGTGTGAAGGCCCCCCTTCCCTCGGCTCGACCGAGGGAAGGGGGGCCTTCACACGCATCGAGACCTAGAAGCCGGTGGCGTGCAGACCGCCGTCCACCATGATCATCGAGCCGGTGGTCGCGGGCAGCCAGTCCGACAGCACGGCACAGACGGACTTCGCCGTCGGGTCGGGGTCGGAGCTGTCCCAGCCGAGCGGAGCCCGCTCGCCCCAGCCGTTCTCCAGGTCCGCGAAGCCCGGAATCGACTTCGCGGCCATGGTCTTCATCGGGCCGGCGCTGACCAGGTTCACCCGGATCCCCTGCGGGCCCAGGTCGCGGGCCAGGTACCGGTTCACCGACTCCAGCGCCGCCTTCGCCACGCCCATCCAGTTGTAGGCGGGCCACGCGACGCGCGCGTCGAAGTCCATGCCGACGATCGACGAACCGCGCGAGAGCAGCGGCAGCGTCGCGACGGCCAGCGACTTGAAGGAGTACGCCGACACGTCGACGGCCACCTTCACGTCCTCGCTCGGGGCGTCCAGGAACGGCGCGCCGAGGCAGGACTGCGGGGCGAACCCGATCGAGTGCAGCACGCCGTCGAGCCCGTCGACGTGCTCACGCACCCGGTCGGCGAGCGAGTCGAGGTGCTCCTGGTTGGTGACGTCCAGCTCCAGCACCGGCGCCTCCTCGGGGAGACGCTTGGCGATGCGCTCGACGAGCGACAGCCTGCCGAAGCCGGTGAGCACGACCTTCGCGCCCTCCTGCTGCGCGATCTTGGCCGCGTGGAACGCGAGCGAGGCGTCGGTGATGACGCCGGTGATCAGCAGGCGCTTGCCTTCGAGCAGTCCTGGCACGGGACCTCCAGTCCGGAGTGGTTTGCGATCGGTACGGGGAAAACGGGGACGTCAGTGGCCCATGCCGAGGCCGCCGTCGACCGGCAGCACCGCGCCGTTGACGTAACCGGCCTCGTCGGAAGCGAGGTAACGGACGGCGGCGGCGATCTCCGACGGCTCGGCGTACCGGCCGGCGGGAACCTGGGTGAGGATCTCCTTCTTGCGATCCTCGCCGAGCTCGTCGGTCATGTCCGTGGCGACGAAGCCCGGCGCGATGACGTTCGAGGTGATGTTGCGCGAGCCCAGCTCACGCGCGAGCGAGCGGGCGAGACCGACGAGGCCCGCCTTGCTGGCCGCGTAGTTGACCTGACCGGCCGAACCGCTGAGGCCGACGACGGACGAGATGAAGATGAAGCGGCCCCACTTGCCGCGCAGCATGCCGCGGGAGGCGCGCTTGGCGACCCGGTACGCGCCGGTGAGGTTGGCGTCGACCACGCGGGTGAACTGGTCCTCGCTCATACGCATGAGCAGGGTGTCCTCGGTCATCCCGGCGTTCGCGACGAGGACCTCGACCGGGCCCTGGTGCTCCTCGACGAGCTTGAAGGCGGCGTCGATCTGTTCGGCGTCCGTGACGTCGGCCTGCACCCCGAAGAGACCTTCGGGCGCGCCGGATCCGCGATGCGTGATCGCGACCTTGTGGCCCTGCGCCGCGAGGTCCTTCGCGATCGCCAAACCGATGCCGCGGTTGCCGCCGGTGACCAGTACCGACCGTCCCACAGAGCTCTCCTCGCCTCGTCCTGTCGAGCTGACGGCACTGAGGTTATCGGCTCGCCGGGTTCGCGCCCGAGCCGCGCCACCCCTACCTCCGGGTAACCGCGACCGTCCTAAGCGGATGTTAGGAACCGCGCCGAAACCTTGCCTGGCGGTCACGGATTGTTCACCGTGAGCCGGAACACAGGAGGTCAAAGATGACAACCCGGATCGGCGAATCCACGCCGCCCGTCAGCGAGAGGCGAGTCGTCGGCAACGTGCTGCGCGGCTCGATCGGCAACCTGGTCGAGTGGTACGACTGGTACGCCTACGCCGCCTTCACCACGTACTTCGCGAAGTCCTTCTTCCCCACCAAGGACACGACGGCGGCCTTCCTCGGCACCGCGGCGGTCTTCGCCGTCGGATTCCTCATGCGGCCGCTCGGCGGCTGGATGCTCGGCCGGTTCGCCGATCGCTTCGGGCGACGAAGCGCACTCGTGCTTTCCGTCACGTTGATGGCGGCGGGGTCGCTGATGATCGCGCTGACCCCGACCTACGCCACGATCGGGATCGCCGCGCCGATCCTGCTGCTGGTGGCCCGGCTCATCCAAGGGCTCTCGGTCGGCGGCGAGTATTCGACCTCCGCGACCTATCTGTCCGAAGTGGCCACTCCCGGCAAGCGCGGCTTCTACTCCAGCTTCCAGTACGTGACGCTGTACGGCGGCCAGCTGCTGGCGCTCGGCCTCCAGCTGCTCCTGCAGGCCGTCCTGACCGAGCAGCAGCTGACCTCCTGGGGCTGGAGGATCGCCTTCGTCGTCGGCGCGCTCGCCGCGGTCGTGGTGATGATCCTGCGCCGGGGGATGGACGAGTCGGCCAGCTTCGAGGAGGCCAAGAACTCCGGCACCGGCAAGGACGCGGGCGACAAGGGCACGCTGCGCGCGCTGAGCAAGTACCCCAAGGAGATCGCGCTCGTCGTCGGCCTCACCCTCGGCGGCACGGTGTCGTTCTACACCTTCGCCACCTACAGCCAGAAGTTCATGGAGAACACCGCGGGCATCCCGCGCCGCACGGTCACGCTGATCCTGTTCTGCGCGATCCTCGTCGCCGCCATCCTGCAGCCGCTGGCGGGCAAGCTGTCCGACCGCATCGGCCGCCGTCCGCTGCTGATGTTCTTCGGTATCGCCGGCACGCTGCTGACCGTCCCGATCATGACGCTGATGGGCGGGACGAAGCAGCCGGTGTTCGCCTTCCTGCTGATGCTGTCCGGCCTGGTGATCGTCACCGGGTACACCTCGATCAACGCGATCGTGAAGGCCGAGCTGTTCCCGACGAAGATCCGCGCGATCGGCGTCGGTCTCCCCTACGCGCTCACCGTGGCGATCTTCGGCGGCACCGCCGAGCTCATCGCGCAGGCGCTGAAGGGAGCGGGCCACGAATCGGTGTTCTTCTACTACGTCGCGGGCTGTGTCCTGGTGTCGCTCATCGTGTACGGCACAATGCGGGAAACCTCGAAGACCTCGGAGCTGGACAAGAAGAAGACCGAGGCCGAGCTCGTGTCCGGCCGCGAAGGCTAGGCGGGAAGGTGTGGCCGTGCGGGTGCTGCTCGTCGAGGACGACGCCGGTGTCGCCGACGCGCTCGCCGAAGCGCTGCAGTCACGCGGCCACACCGTCTCCCACGCGATCCGCGGCAGCGACGCGCTGCACCGGCACCGCGCCGCCGACGTGATCCTGCTGGACCTCAACCTGCCCGACATGCCCGGGCTCGACGTGCTCAGGAAGGTCCGCCAGGTGTCGCCGGTGCCGGTGCTCGTGCTCACCGCGAGCGGGGACGAACGGTCCGTGGTGCGCGGGCTGCGGCTCGGCGCCGACGACTATCTGACGAAACCGGTCCGCCTGGCCGAACTGCTGGCGAGGATGGACGCGGTCGTCCGCCGTGCCGCCGTCTCTGCGGCACCACAAGACGGCGTCGTGCGTGTCGAGGACGTCGAGATCGACCTCGGCGCGCGGCGCGTGCTGGTCGACGGGCACGACATCGGGCTCACCGCCAAGGAGTTCGCCGTCCTGGCGGTGCTGGCCGCCCGGCCGGGTACCGCGGTGAGCCGCCAGCAGCTGATGGACGAGGTCTGGGGCGACGCGTACCTCGCCGTCTCCCGTTCGCTGGACGTGCACCTGACCCAGCTGCGCGCGAAGCTCGACCGGCCGGGCCTGCTGACCACCATCCGGGGTTTCGGCTACCGGCTGGGCCGGGACTGAGCGGTGCGCGCCCGGCTGCTGGTCGTCCTCGTCGCCCTCGCGCTGACGGTGGTCGCCGCGTTCGCGATCCCCCTGTTCGGATCGACCGCCGCGCAGCGGACCCAGCAGCTCGTCATCGCCCGCAACGCCGACGTCGACCGGTTCGTCGTCCTCGCCCAGCAGGCGGTCGACGCCGCCGACCCGACCGCGCTGGCCGTCGACGCCGCGCGGTATTCGTCGTTATACGGCGAAGCGGTCGTGGTGGTCGACGCACGCGGGGTGCCGCTGGTCGAAACCGGCGGGATGACCGCCGCGGAACCGGTGGTCCGCTCGCTCGTCGAGGCCGCGCTGCGCAACCAGCCCGCGAAGGGCCCCGAACAGCTCAGCCCGTGGTCGGTGGATCCGGTCCATTTCGCCCGCCCGGTGGGCACCGGGACCCGGGTGGCCGGCGTCGTCGTGCTCCGCGCGTCGGTGACCACGGCGGCGGCCGACGTCGCCGCCCGCTGGGCCGCGATCGTCGCGGGCGCGGTGCTGGTCGCGGCGGTGTTCGTGCTGCTCGCGGTCCTGCTGGCCCGCTGGATGGTGCGGCCGCTGCACGAACTGGAGACCGGCGTGCAGGCGGTGACCGAAGGACATCGCGCGCAGGTCCCCGACCGGGCCGGGCCCCGGGAATTGCGTTCGCTCGCGACGTCCTTCAATCGGATGTCCGACGCCGTCGTCGAGGCGTCCGAACAGCAGCGGCGGCTCGTCGCGGACGCCTCTCATCAGCTGCGGAATCCCATGGCGGCCTTGCGGTTACGGGTGGATTCGCTCGCCGCGCAGGTCGATGGCGACGGCCAGCGGGCCTACCGGGCGACGGTCGCGGAGGTCGAGCGTCTGGAGTCCCTGCTCGACGGGCTGCTCGCGCTGGCGCTCGCCGAAAGCGCCGCGACCCGGCTCGCCGCGGGCGAATCCGGCGAAGAACCCTGCGATCTCCCCGCCGTCCTGGCGGAACGGGTCGACGCGTGGCGTCCGTCGGCCGAAGACGCGGGTGTCGGCCTCGCGGCGTCGGAGGGACACGACGAGCCGGTGCCGGTGCGCTGCGAGGAAAGCGAACTGGCCCAAGTGCTGGACGTCCTGCTGGACAACGCGGTGCACTACGCGGGACGCGGTGCCACGATCACCACCGGCTACGAAATCGGTGCCACGACCGCCACGCTCTTCGTGTCCGACAACGGTCCCGGACTGTCCACAGAGGACCGAGAACGCGCGACCGAACGGTTCTGGCGGGCAGGCGGCGACGGCGCGCCGCGCGGAACGGGCCTCGGTCTCGCGATCGCGAGCCAGCACGTGCTCGCGCGAGGCGGGAAGCTCGAATTGCGCGAGGCGAAACCGCACGGGCTCGAAGTCCGCGTCGAACTCCCTTTGGCGGCAGGGGAAAGAGCATGACCGTCACCAGGCGCACCGCGCTCCTCGCCGGGCTGGCGACGCTCGCGGGCTGTTCGACCGCGGGCTACCGGGGCCCGGAGCGAGAGGTCGTCATCGCGGCGGGCGAGAGCGGCGGTTTCTATCTCGCCTTCGCGGAGCTTTTGGCCCAGCAGCTGAACCAGGCGGAACCACGGCTGCGGGCGATGGCCGTCGCCACCGAGGCCAGTGTCGAGAACCTGCGGCGGCTCCGTGACGGCCGGGCCGATCTCGGGCTCGTCCTCGGGGACGTCGCCGAGTCCGCGTTCCTCGGCGGGGAGCCGTTCTCCGTCCCGATCGCGTTCTCGGCCATCGGCCGGGTCTACGAGAACTACCACCAGCTCGTCGTCCGGGCGGACGGCGGTGTGCGGTCGCTCGCCGACCTGTCCGGGCGGCCGGTGGCGATGGGCGCGAGCGGATCCGGTGTCGCGGTGTTCAGCACGCGGCTGTTCGCCCGCGCCGGCGTGCCCGTCAAGGCGAAGAACCTGCTCTTGGGCGAGGCGATCAACGCGCTGGCCGCGCACGAGGTCGACGCGCTGCTCTGGTCCGGCGGGATCCCGACCCCCGCGCTCACCGAACTGAACCGCACCACCCCGATCACCCTTCTCCCGCTCGACGCGCACCTTCCCGCCCTGCGCGCGGGCTACGGCCCGGTGTACGACCAGGTCCACGTGCCGGCGCAGGCCTATCAGGGAGTCGGCGAGCTGCGGACGATCGGCGTCGCGAACCTGCTGCTGGCGGCTCCTTCACTGCCCGACGACGTCGCGGCCGCGGTGGCGCGGGTACTCGCCGCGCACGCCGCCGATCTCGTCCCCGCGGCCGCGGTGGGAACGCAGTTCCTCGACGTCCGGACGCTGATCGGCACCGGGAAGGTCCCGCTGCATCCCGGAGCCGCCTCGGCCTACCGTGCCCTGCACGGGTGATCCGGGCTCCATCTTGAGAGGGATGCGCGTCGCACCGGAGCGCTGCCAGGGTCGGAGGCAGGCGGCCGCCGGGCCGCCCCGATCCGGAAGGACTCCAGCAGTGGGCGGATTCATGCGGTCGTCACAACCTGGACTACAGGGGACAGTGGGATCGAGACGCACCAGGGTGGTGCGGGGTTCGGCGCTGATCGCGGGCCTCGCGCTCGCGGGCGGGCTCGCCACGGCGGCCCCCGCAGTCGCGGCCGACCAGGTCAAGCTCACCGCACCGGCCCTCACCGGCCCTTACGACGTCGGCACCACCGACCTCCACCTCGTCGACCGGTCCCGCCCGGATCCATGGAAACCGGAGCGGCGCCGGGAGCTCATGGTCACCGTCACCTATCCGGCCGACCGGTCCGCCGACGGGCCACGCGCGCCGTGGCTCACGCCGGGCGTGAGCGCCGTCGTCGACCAGACGCTGGCGGGCAAGGACTACCTCGATCTCCCGGCTGGCTCCATCGACTGGGCGTCGGCGAAACGCCGCGCCGAAACCGGCGTGCCGGTTGCTCACGGTGCGCCCAAGCCCGTGGCGCTCTTCTCCCCCGGTTTCGGCGGCCCTCGCGAGACGTACACGGCGATCGTCGACGACCTCGCCAGCCGCGGCTACGTGGTCGTCTCGCTTTCGCACACCTACGAGAGCGCCGCGGTCGAATTCCCCGGCGGAAGGCTCGAAACGGCCGTTCCGCCGGGCGCGGGACCCGAGTTCATGAAGAAGGCGCTCGACGCCCGGGTCGCCGACAGCCGGTTCGTCCTCGACCAGCTGACGGACATCACCCGCGGGCAGAACCCGGACGCGGAGAACCGGCCGCTGCCGCGTGGGCTCGGCCGATCGCTCGATCTGTCGCGGGTCGGCGCCTACGGTCACTCCTACGGCGGGTTCACCGCCGGCGAGACGATGGTCCACGACCGCCGTGTCGACGCCGGGATCAACCTCGACGGGGCGATGGCCACCGCGTTCGGCTACCCGCCGGGCAGTGCCTACGTTCCCGGCGAGGTCACGAAACGTGGCCTGGACAGGCCGTTCATGCTGATGGGCGCCGAGGGCGCCGACGAGAACGGCAAACCGCTGGAGCACACGCACCGGCATCCCGAATTCGACCGCAGCTGGGCGGACTTCTGGGCCAACCAGCGCGGCTGGAAGCGGGATCTCCTGCTGCGCGGCGGCAGCACGCACATGGCCTACAGCGATCTGCAGATCGTGGTGCCGCAGCTCGGTTCGCGAGTGGCGCCGGAGAAGCGTGAGGCCGTCATCGGCACGATCGACCCCCGTCGTTCGCTGGCCGCGCAGCGGGACTACATCGGCGCGTTCTTCGATCTCCACCTTCGTGGCCGCGACAGGCACCTGTTCGACGGCGAATCGCCGCGCCATCCGAACATCGATTTCATCGACTGAGCGGATCGCGCGTGAAGGCCCCCTTCCCTCTGCTGAGCCGGGGGAAGGGGGCCTTCACGTAAGTTGGAGTCCGTGACCGAGCCACGGAAACCGATCGTCGAAATGCCGCTGCGCGTGCGCTACCACGAATGCGACGGGCAGGGCATCGTGTTCAACGCGCACTACCTCGCCTATGTGGACATGGCCATGTTCGAGGTGGAGAAGGCCCTCTTCGGCTCCCACCAGGAGGCGCTCGCCCGCGGTGTCGACGTCGTCGTCGCCGAATCGAACCTCCGCTACCGCGCGCCTTGCCGCTACGACGACGAACTCGTCGTCGCCGTGTTCCTGAACCACCTCGGCTCGACGTCGCTGATCATCGACTTCGAGATCACCCGCGGCGGCGTCCTGTGCACCGAGGTCAAGACCCGCTACGTCTTCGTCGATCCGGCGACGCTCAGGAAGACGGCGCCGCCCGCGTCGGTGCGCGAGGAGTACGCCGCCTTCCTGCCCGCTCAGGCGGACTGAACGCCGGGCCGCCGGTCTTCGACGACGTAGCTGGCCCGCGTGCTGATCGGCGCTCCGGGCGTGTTGACGAACGGCACCACCCGGAAGTCGCTCCGCCAGCGCTGCCGGTTGACGTTGACCCGGACATACCCGCGCTGGTTGTTGAAGAACTTCATGTGCGGGTTGGCCTTCAGCAGGTTCTCGCCGGCGGGCGTCATGTCGGCGCCGTTGCCGCCGCTGGTGATCGAGGTCCCGACGAACTCGCTCGCCACGGTGGGCGAACCGGGGTCGCCGAAGTCGCGCTTGAGGTCCCAGGCGTAGTTCTGGTGCCTGTCGCCGGTGATGACCACCAGGTTCCGCACCCCGCGGTCCTGGGCGGCGGCGAGCACACGGTCGCGGTCGGCGACGTAGCCGTCCCACGGGTCGAGGTAGACGTTCGTGGCCTCGCCCGCGTCGGTGTCGGTCTGGCCCATCGGGGCCTGGTTGCCGAGGATCTGCCACCGCGCGTGGGATCGGGAGAACCCGTCGAGCAGCCAGTTCCGCTGCTCCGAGCCGAGCAGGGTGCGGTCCTCGTCGAACCGCTCGGTGCAGTTCGCCGACTGGCCGTCGCCGCACGGCTGGTCGTCGCGGTACTGGCGGGTGTCGAGCATGGTGAAATCGGCCAGCGTGCCGTAGCTGAGCCGCCGGTGGAGCCGGGCGTCCGGCCCCTTCGGCAGCTGGGCGATGCGGTACGGCAGGTGCTCGTACATCGCCTGGAAGGCCTGCGCACGCCGCTGGCGGAACACGGCGCGGTCCTGGTCCGGTTCGTTGTCGATCTGCGAAATGTCGCCCGCCCAGTTGTTCTCCACCTCGTGGTCGTCGTTGACGTGGATCCACGGGAAGGCGGCGTGCGCGGCCATCAACGGCGCTTCGGACTTGTAGAGGGCGTACTGGAGCCGGTAACGGGCCAGGTCGAAGGTCTCGCCCTTGAACTGCGGCCCCACCGGCGTCCCGCGGCCGACACCCGTGACACCGCTTTCGTAGAGGTAGTCGCCCAGGTGCACGACCAGGTCGAGGTCCTCGGCCGCCATGTGCTCGTAGGCGGTGAAGTGCCCGGCCTCCCAGCTCTGGCACGACGCGAACGCGAAGTTCAGCTCGCGCGGCGACGACCATGCGACCGGCGCCGTCCGGGTGCGGCCGACCGGCGAGATCACGCCGCCCGTGCGGAAGCGGTAGAAGTACTCGTGATCCGGCGCGAGACCGTGGACCTCGGGATGCACGGAGTGCCCGAGTTCCGGCGTGGCGACCACCGACCCCCGGCGGACGACGGCGCGGAAACGCTCGTCGAGCGACACTTCGTACTCGACGCGGACAGGCGTCCGCGGCATGCCGCCGAACCCGTCGGCCTCGTAGGGCTTCGGCGCGAGCCTGGTCCAGAGCACGACACCGCCGGGCAACGGGTCGCCCGACGCGACACCGAGGGTGAACGGGTCGCCGGCTCCGCGAGCGAGCGGCATCGCGCCGGCGGCGTTCCAGGCACCGGTCCCCAGCAGGACGGCGGCCGCGCCGGCGGAGCCGTAACCGAGGAAGCGACGCCGCGACAGGGGATGAGGGAGCGAAGGCATGAAGCCCTCCTGTGGTGGGATGGTCACGGGTGGGCCTCATGCTCGCCCGCCTTGATGGCCACCCGGCCGCGCTGAGGCGAAGCGCCCGTGAACGAAAGACGATCAACCCTCGTGTTCCGCATCCTGTTCTACCGCCCGGAAATCCCGCCCAACACGGGTAACGCGATCCGCTTGACCGCGAACACCGGCTGCGAACTCCACCTGGTGGAACCGCTCGGTTTCACGCTGGAGGACAAGCAGTTACGGCGCGCCGGGCTCGACTACCACGACCTCGCGCGCGTCCACGTCCACGCGGATCTCGACGCGGCTTGGGCGGCGCTCCTCCCCGCGCGGGTCTACGCGTTCAGCGCTTCGGCGACGCGGCTGCACACCGACGTCGCGTACGAGCCCGGGGACGTCCTGATGTTCGGGCCGGAGTCGGCGGGGCTGCCTCTTGAGGTTCAAGGGGCGCCACAGATCACCGATCGGGTGCGGCTGCCGATGCTGCCGTCGAGCCGGTCGCTGAACCTTTCGAACACCGCGGCCATCAGCGTCTACGAGGCCTGGCGGCAGAACGGCTTCGCGACGCCGTAGCCCCACGGCCTGTGCACGTCGCGAAAGCCACTTTCGGGACATCAGACGTCCCGAAAGTGGCTTTCGCGACACAGTCGCTGGACGGCCCCAGCCCGAATGCCCTGAACGCTCAAGCGCCGATCAGGGCAGGCGTTGCCCCAGGAAGAGCGAAGCCGCCGCACCGATCATCAAGACCAGCGTCCCCAGGATCACCCAAGGCCTGCTCGCGTCGGCGTCCTTCAGCTCGTACCCGATCTGCTCACCGAGGTCGTCGTACACGCGTTTCAGCTCGTCCGCGCTCGCCGCCTTGTAGAAGTCGCCGCCCGAAAGACGCGCGATCTCCTCCAGCGATTCGTCGTCGACCTTCACGTCCTGCGGTTTGCCGTCGATGTCGACCGAACCGTGCGTGGTGCCGAACGAGATCGACGAGATCGGCACCTGAGCCTGCTTCGCGGCCTGAGCGGCCGTGTAGCCGCCGCGCGGGGCGTACAGGTCGTCCGGGACGGTCTGCTTGCCGTCACTCATCAACACGATCCGGGCGGGCGGCGGGCCCTCCGCGCCACCGACGATCGCCGAGAAGCTCTCGATCGACTGCAACGCGGCGAAGATCCCTTCACCGGTGGCCGTCGACTGAGCCAGCTTGAGGTTGTCGATCGCCTTCACCACTCCGCCGCGGTCGGTGGTCGGCGCGACCAGCACGGTCGCCGTCCCCGCGAACGAGATCAGCCCGAGGTTCACGCCGGGAGTCATGTTCTGCGCGAACGAACGCGCCGACTCCTGGGCCGCCTTAAGCCGGGTCGGGGCGACGTCGGTCGCCTCCATCGACAGCGAGGTGTCGATCACCAGCATCACGGTCGCCCGGTTGCGGGGCACCTTCTGCTCGGCGGTCGGCCCGGCGAGCGCGACGGTGAGCACCAGCAGCGAGAGCACGATCAGGATGGCGGGAACGTGCCGCACCCATCCCTGGCTCTTCGGCGCGACCTTCTCCAGCAGCTCAAGGTTGGCGAACCGCATGGTCCGCTTGCGCCGCGCGCGCTGGGACAGCACGTAGCCCACGACCACCGCGGCGACCGCCAGCAGCAGCAGGAACCACCACGGCGACGCGAATCCGGTGAGGCTCACGCGACACCACCGGACCAGCGGCGCTTGCGGGCCACCACGAACCGGACCATGTCCGCGATCCAGTCCGAATCGGTGCGCAGCACCAGATGCGCGGCACCGGCCCGGCGCAGCGCGGCCGCGACCTCCTGCCGGTGTGCGTGCGCCGCGGCGCCGAATTCCTTGCGCAGCAAGGCCGAAGCGTGCACTTCGCGCTGTTTCCCTGTCTCCGGGTCGGCCAGCACGACGGTGCCCACGTCGGGCAGGTCGATGTCGCGCGGGTCGAGGACTTCGATGGCGATGAGATCGTGGTGCCCGCCGAGCGCGCGCAACGGGCGCTGCCATTCGGTGTCGCCGAGGAAATCGGAGATCACGACGGCGAGCCCGCGACGGCGAGGCGGACGGCGCAGTTTCTCCAGTGCCGCGGCGAGATCCCCGCGGACGCCTTCCTCGGCACGCGGGGTCTCGGCGATCTTGCGGACCAGCCCCCGCGCGTGCGGGAGCCCGCCGCGCGCCGGGATCCGCGTGATGCTGCCCGCGCCGTTGGAGACGAGCGCGCCGATCCGGTTGCCGCCACCGCCGGTCAGATGGGCGACGGCGGCCGTCGCGCAGACGACCAGGTCGCGCTTCTCGCACAGCGCCGTGCCGAAGTCGAGGCTCGCGGACACGTCCGCCACCAGCCACGTCTCCAGCTCGCGGTCGGCGACGGTCTCCCGGATATGCGGGCTCGTCGTCCGCGCGGTGACCGCCCAGTCCATCCGGCGGACGTCGTCGCCGGGCTGGTACGGCCGGGCCTCCCCCGGTTCCGAGCCGGGCCCCGGCACCAGGCCGAGATGGTTTCCCTGCAGCAGTCCGTCGAGACGGCGGCGCACGTCGAGTTCGAGCGTGCGCAGGCCCGCCTCCATCCGCTCCCCGCGGAGTACCGGCGGAGCCCAGGAAGGACGTTCGCCCTTCTCGTTCTTCACGCTCGCTTCCCTACCTGACCGGTGCGCCGGCCGGGACCGGGCCGCCCTGCCCGGTGCCGCCCTGCGGACGGGCCGAGACCTGCGGCAGCGGCACGGTCTGCAGCACCCGCGTGATGATGTGGTCGATGGGGACGCCGTCGGCCAGCGCGTCGTAGGACAGCACGAGCCGGTGACGCAGCACGTCGGGAACGACGTCGACGACGTCCTGCGGCAGCACGTAGTCCCGCCCGCGGACCAGCGCCAGCGCGCGGGCCGCGGCGATGATGCCGAGGCTGGCACGCGGCGAAGCACCGTAGGACACCCAGCCCGCGACGTCGGCGAGGCCGTGGTCGTTCGGCGTCCGGGTGGTGAGCACGAGGCGCACGACGTAGTCGACCAGCGCGTGATGCACGAAGACCTGCGAAGCGACGTTCTGCAGCCGCACCAGCTCCGCCGGGCTCAGCACCTCTTGCGGGGTGGGCGGCGTGACGCCCATCCGGTAGATGATCTCCCGCTCTTCCTCCGCGGTCGGGTACTCGACGACGATCTTGAACAGGAAGCGGTCGCGCTGCGCCTCGGGCAGCGGGTACACACCCTCGTTCTCGATCGGGTTCTGCGTGGCGAGCACGAGGAACGGGTCGGGCATCGGGAACGTCTGGCCGCCGATCGACACGTGCCGCTCGGCCATCACCTCGAGCATCGCCGACTGCACCTTCGCGGGCGCGCGGTTGATCTCGTCGGCGAGCACGAAGTTCGCCACCACCGGGCCGAGCTCGACGTCGAACCGCTCGGCGCCCTGCCGGTAGATCCGGGTGCCGAGGATGTCGGCGGGGACCAGGTCCGGGGTGAACTGCACGCGCGAGAACGAGCCGCCGACCACTCGCGCGAAGGTCTCGACGGCGAGGGTCTTCGCGACACCGGGAACGCCTTCCAGCAGGAGGTGTCCCCTGGCCAGCAGGCCGACCAGCATCCGCTCGACCAGCCTGTCCTGGCCGACGATGATCCGCTTGACCTCGAACACGGTCCGCTCCAGCAACTGGGCGTCCCGCGCCGGCGTTCCGGGCTGCTGCTGCGCGCCGTCGGCGTAGCCGGGCTCGGTCACTCGTGCCTCCTGTGTTCCCCGCTTGCGTTCTTGCGTCCGGATGTGACCGTAGTGCTCGGTGACACAGCCGTTCGTGACGGTAGCCAACCCGATCAGCGGTATGACGGCTGTGAAGGGGCCTCGCCGCGGAATTTCACCAGGTCGTCCCAAGCCTGCTTCGGGTGCATCGCCATCCGCTGGCGGACGACGGCGAGCCGGTGCAGGCGGGGCGTCAGCCGGTCGCCGGTCAGCGTGTCGTCGAAGATCTCCAGCACGGTGGCGCAGAACAGCACGAAACAGCCACTGTGCCAGCGCAGATCGCTGATCGCCGCGCCGTCCCCGTCGCCGCCGGCCACCAGCCGCTCGGCGAGCCCGGCCAGCTCCCCCGGTGCTTCGGTACCGGGAATGCCGAGCAGTTCCGTGGTCAGCGCGGTCAGCTCCGGCGACCGGTCCAAAGTGGCCGCGGTGGCGATGAAGGCGCGGGCCTTGCCCGCCAGCTCCCCCGTGACGAGGCTGCGCGCGACGATCTCCAGTGACGGCTGGTAGACCTCGTTCGCGAGATCGACCAGCTCGATGGCGCAGCGTTTGAGGTCCCGGGGCAGGCCTCCCGACAGGCAGTGCGCCAGGTAGCAGAACTGTTCGGAGATCCCCCGCAACCGCAGGGCGATCCAGAGCCTGCTTTCGCCCAACGTGAACGGTTCGAGCCGCACCATCTCCGAAAACGCGCTGTCGAAGGCGTCCCGGACGCCGAGCCCGCGCTGTTCGAAGCCGAGCACGGCGTCATCCGAGACGGACACGAAGAACAGGCACCCCGGGACGTCGAAGACACCCTTCACGTCGTTGATGAACTGATGCGCCTTCTCGGGTTCGCCGATCTTGTCCAGTTCGTCGATCGCGATCACCACCCGGCCCGCGACCCGCTCCACCTCCAGCCGCCGAGCCGCCTCTTCGGCGAACTCGCGGAACTTCTCGACGACCTCGGGATGGGTGAGCTGCTGTTCGGCGCGCTGCGTCGACCACGTCCGGCCGGCCTCACCCTTCAGCGGCATGCTGAGCTTCCCGGACCACCCGGTCGTGTAGGTCTGCAGGAACCGGATCCGGTCGAGCTGCTGCTCGGTGAGGCGACGTAAGCCCGCCAGACGGACATCCCGGCGGCGCGCGATCAGCAGCCGGACGATCGCGGCTCCGGCCGCCAGCACGCCGAACACCAGCCGCAGCAGGAACAGCGACACCACCCCGAGGGCGATCAGCCGCCCGACCGGCTGTCCCGTCCACACCTGCTGAGGCGTCACCCGCCCGTTCGCGACATCGAGCGCGAGCGTCCAGAGGTCCTGCCACGGCGTCCCGCCCCACAAAAGCCAGACGCCCGACGCCGCCGCTCCGCAGAAGACCAGGAACGCCAACGTCTTCCGGAGTGAGCGCCCGAGTATCCGCCGCCGCCGGAGACGGCCGGACACCGTGCGCGAGCCCTTCGAGATCTTCGCCAGCACCGCCTTGCAGAGCAACGCGTGCAGGTGCAGCACGAAGTCGCGTGCCTCGTACGCCGCGGGCGCGGAGGCGACCACGACCAGCGGCGCCGCTCGGTCCGACCGGCTCAGCAGGCCCTGCTCCAGCGAGCGGATCGACGTCGTCTTTCCGGTCCCCCGGTGCCCGGCCAGCGCGACGGCCACCGACTCCGCGCGATCGACGATCCGGCGCAGCCGTTTCACCGCGGCCGTCCGCACCAGCCCCGTTTCCAGCTCCGCCGAGGCGTCCGGCTCTTCGAAGACGAGATTCACGCCGTCGCGGATCCGCCGGTGATCCCGGAGATGGTCCCGCAGCGCGGGCAGGACGATCTCCCGCAACGCGAACTCCCACCGGTCGCCCAAGCCGATCATCTCCGGATGCGCCCACTCGTCGGGGCGTTGCCAGCCTTCGGTGACGAAGAGACCGGGGATCCGGCGTCCGATGACCAGGACGGCCATCCCGATCACCGCCCCGAGCCCCAGCACGCCGACGAGCTGGAAGGGCACCGGCATCGACGACCACGACAGCCGCAGGATCCGGAGGTAGCCCACGAGGAGCGCGCAGGTCACGAGCAACCAGCCCACCTCCCGGACGGTCATCCGCCGGAACGGGAGGCGCCTGGGCCGTTCGAAGACCACGCCCGGCCGTTCCCGCTCCATCCGGATCCGCGCGAGCGCGGTGACATCGCCGAGCACGGCCGCACGAGCGTCCTCGGCGCGCAATCCCTCCCTACGGAGTCCTGAGGCGATCTCCGGCTCGGTGAGAGCTTCGTCGAGGACGGCTTCCAGCGCCAGCAGCGAGGACCACGTGTCGAAATCCTCGATGAACCCTTCGCCGTCACGCAGGACGTCCGACTCGTATTCGTCCGGATGCAGGTCGCTCACCGGCTTATGATGCCGAACCGCGCGCCCGCGTTCCCCGGCTTCGGTCAGGAAAACCGGTCCAGATCCTCCGGCGTGTCGATGTCGTCGCTCTCTCCCGGCTCTTCGGGGACCTCGACGATCTCCAGCCCGCCCAGCGTCCGCCGCAACGACGCGTTCTCCACCGTTTCCGGCAGGGCGCCGCGCAATGCCTCCGCACGCCAGGCGCCGAGCAGCCACTGCCGCTCCCCCGAGGCGTCGACCAGCACCGCGCCCGAAGCCCGGCCGAGCGCCGCCAGCAGCCGGTCCACAGTGGACTTCCGGACGCCGGCGAGGTCACCGGCCAGCACCACGACGATCTCCGTGCGCACCATCGCGAGCCCGGCCGCCAGCGCGGCCACCGGCCCCGTTCCGGGTGACGACTCCCTGGTCCAGACGACGTCGCCGAATCCCGGCCGTTCCGGGCCGACGACGATCACCGGATCCGCGTCCACGAGTGCCGCCAAGGCCCTGGCCAGCAGAGGTTTCCCACCGACGGGGAGCGCGGGTTTGTCCACACCGGACAGTCGACGCGCGGCGCCGCCCGCCAGCACGATCCCCGCGTAAGACACTCTCTAGGCCCGGCCTTTCAAAGCGCGCTTTCGGATTTCCGCAGCCGGGCCGCGGCATGGGCGAGCTGCTCGCTCAGCCGTGTCAGCGGCCCGCCTCCGCAAATCCGAGGCCTCCGGCCGAAAAGAAACGCGCGCGCGTGTCCTCGTCTGAACTGCCGGCTTCAGTTCGGGAGACACTCTGTCAGCCGATCAAGCGGGCCGCGTACGGCATGATGCCGCCGTACCGCACGGGCGCGATCCGGACCCGCAGGCCCGACTGCGGCGCCTCGACCATCTGCCCGTTCCCGAGGTACATCGCGACGTGATGGATGCCGCGTGCGCTGCCGCCCCAGAAGAGCATGTCGCCGCGGCGCATCTGGGAAAGCGGCACCTTCCGCCCGGCGTTGTACTGATAACCGCTGTAGTGCGGAAGCGACGTCACCCCGGCGAACGCGTAGATCATCAGGCCCGAGCAGTCGAAGCCGATCTTGTTGTAGTCGCCGTAGCGGTCCGCCGTCCCGCCGTCGCGGATACCGCGGGTCGGGCCGGAGGTGTTGCCGCCACCCCACGCGTAGACGACGCCGAGCTGGGCCAGCGCCCGCCGGACGACGGCCTCGACGCTCGCCCCGGCGGGGGCCGACTGGACCGGCCTGCCGGACGGACGGCCACCGCCGCCCTGACTGGGCCTTTCCGCGGCTAGGGCGGCCTGACGAGCGCGCTCCTCGTCTTCACGGATCTTCTGCGCCTTCCAGTCCTCGTAACGCTGCCGCTGCCCCTGCAGGCCGCTGACCTTCTGCTGCGCTTCGAAGAGCTGCTTCTCGACACTCGCCTTGTCGGCTTCGAGCTTCTGGTTCTGCGCGGCCTGGGTGTCCTGCGCGTGCTGCGCGGCGCGCTGCGCGTTGTCGGCCTCGTGCTTCGCCGCCTCGGCCGCGCGCTTGCGCTCCTGCGCGATCTCCAGCTTCTTGCGCGCGGTCGCGTCCTTGTTGGACTTGTCCGTCTGCGCGCGCTTCATCGTGTCGAGCGCGTTGAGCCTGCTGCCGCCGACCGCGTCGAGCATCTGGGCGCGGCCGAGGAGTTCCTTCGGGCTGTTGGCGGTCAGGTACGCCGACACCGAGCCGATCGTGCTGCCCTGCTGGAAGCTGGCGGCGGCGAACTTGTCGAGATCGGCGCGGGCCTTGTCGATGGTCGCCTGCGCGGCGTCGGATTCGGTCCGCGCGGACCGCGCCTCGCGATCGGCCCGCGCGGCTTCGTCCTGCGCGGTCTCCGCGTCGACCCTCGCCTTGTTGGCCTCTTCCATCTTCAGCTCGACGTCGTCGTTGAGCTGGGCGAGCTTCGACTCGGCCTGGGCCAGCTGGTTCGTGAGCCTGCCGACGTCGCCCGCCTTGGCGTTGGCGTCGGCCTTGCTGGAATTGATCTCGGAGTCGCTGGGGTTCGGCGGAGGCGGCGGGACCGCGACGGCCGTACCCGTCACCCCGAGCAACAGGGCGATGCCGAGCGCGCCGATGGTCATGCCACGGCGGGCACCGGCCCCCGACCCGGCTTCACCACGCACGATCCGCCCACCTCCTGATCTTGAACAATGAGCTCACTGTGCCACTGCCGTCACAGCATTACCAGAAGCACCACCAGGAACTTACACACCGTAGGCACCATTTCCCCTCAACGGGGGACGAACAGACGAACGGTGCGTCACTCGAACGGCCGCAGGTGGATGAGACCTTCGCGACCCGCGTGTCGGCTTGCCAGGTAAAAAGGACGGGCGTACTGTTTGAAGGGACGAACGAGGTGTGCCATCCCGCGTCCGGACCTACGGTGGGGGTGCGCAAGACTCGCTCCCGGCCGGCCCGAACGGCCTGGAGAACTCACCGAACTGACCCGCCACTGGAGTTAGAAGTGACCGCACCCGCCAGCAAGGACAGCTTCGGCGCCAAAGACACGCTGAAGGTGGGCGACGCCTCCTACGAGGTGTTCCGCCTGAACAAGGTCGAGGGCTCCCAGCGCCTTCCCTACAGCCTGAAGATCCTGCTCGAGAACCTGCTGCGGACCGAGGACGGCGCGAACATCACCGCCGACCACATCCGCGCGCTCGGCAACTGGGACGCCAAGGCCGACCCGTCGATCGAGATCCAGTTCACGCCCGCCCGCGTGATCATGCAGGACTTCACCGGCGTGCCTTGCGTCGTCGACCTCGCCACCATGCGCGAGGCCGTCACCGACCTCGGCGGCGACCCGGACAAGGTCAACCCGCTCGCCCCCGCCGAGCTGGTCATCGACCACTCCGTGATCATCGACGTCTTCGGCCGCGCCGACGCCTTCGAGCGCAACGTCGAGATCGAGTACGAGCGCAACCGTGAGCGCTACCAGTTCCTCCGCTGGGGCCAGGGCGCCTTCGACGAGTTCAAGGTCGTCCCGCCGGGCACCGGCATCGTGCACCAGGTCAACATCGAGCACCTCGCGCGCACGGTGATGGCCCGCAACGGCCAGGCGTACCCCGACTCCTGTGTCGGCACCGACTCGCACACCACCATGGTCAACGGCCTCGGCGTGCTGGGCTGGGGCGTCGGCGGCATCGAGGCCGAGGCCGCCATGCTGGGCCAGCCGGTCTCCATGCTCATCCCGCGCGTCGTGGGCTTCAAGCTCACCGGCGAGATCCCGACCGGCGTGACCGCCACCGACGTCGTGCTCACCATCACCGAGATGCTGCGCAAGCACGGTGTGGTCAGCAAGTTCGTCGAGTTCTACGGCGAGAGCGTCGGCGCGGTGCCGCTGGCCAATCGCGCCACCATCGGCAACATGAGCCCGGAGTTCGGCTCCACCGCGGCGATCTTCCCGATCGACGAGGAGACCGTCCGCTACCTCAAGCTCACCGGCCGGTCCGAGGAGCAGGTCGCGCTCGTCGAGGCCTACGCCAAGGAGCAGGGCCTCTGGCACGACCCGTCGCACGAGCCGGAGTACTCCGAGTACATCGAGCTGGACCTGTCGACGGTCGTCCCGTCGATCGCCGGCCCGAAGCGCCCGCAGGACCGCATCGAGCTCACCGACGCGAAGAACTCGTTCCGCAAGTCGATCCACGACTACGTCGGCGGCGAGGAAGTCCCGCACACCAACGTGGACGAGGCCGTCGAGGAGTCCTTCCCGGCCAGCGACCCGGCCGCCCTCTCGTTCAAGGACGAGGGCGCGGTCGACATCCAGTCGGCGGCGAACGGCCACAGCGGCCGCCCGACCAACCCGATCAAGGTCAGCACCTCGGACCGCGGCGAGTTCATCCTCGACCACGGCGCCGTGGTGATCGCCTCGATCACCTCCTGCACCAACACCTCCAACCCGTCGGTCATGCTCGGCGCGGCGCTGCTCGCGCGGAACGCGGTCGACAAGGGTCTCGCGGTCAAGCCGTGGGTCAAGACCTCGATGGCGCCGGGCTCGCAGGTCGTCACCGACTACTACGACAAGGCCGGCCTCTGGCCGTACCTGGAGAAGCTGGGCTACCACCTGGTCGGCTACGGGTGCACCACCTGCATCGGCAACTCCGGCCCGCTCTCGGACGAGATCTCCGCGGCGATCCAGGAGAACGACCTCACCGCGGTTTCGGTGCTCTCGGGCAACCGGAACTTCGAGGGCCGGATCAACCCCGACGTGAAGATGAACTACCTCGCGTCGCCGCCGCTGGTCATCGCGTACGCGCTCGCCGGCACGATGGACTTCGACTTCGAGAACCAGCCGCTCGGCCAGGACTCCGACGGCAACGACGTCTTCCTGAAGGACATCTGGCCGTCGGCCAAGGAGATCCAGGAGACCATCGACTACGCGATCACGCAGGAGATGTTCACCAAGGACTACGCCGACGTCTTCGACGGTGGCGAGCGGTGGAAGTCGCTGCCGACTCCCGAGGGCAAGACCTTCGACTGGGACGCGGAGTCCACCTACGTCCGGAAGCCCCCGTACTTCGAAGGCATGAAGGCGGAGCCGTCCCCGGTCACCGACATCTCCGGTGCGCGCGTGCTGGCGAAGCTGGGCGACTCGGTCACCACGGACCACATCTCCCCCGCCGGCGCGATCAAGCCGGGCACCCCGGCCGCGCAGTACCTGACCGAGCACGGCGTGGAGAAGAAGGACTTCAACTCCTACGGCTCGCGTCGCGGTAACCACGAGGTCATGATCCGCGGCACCTTCGCGAACATCCGGCTGCGCAACCAGCTGCTGGACGACGTGCAGGGCGGCTACACCCGCGACTTCACCCAGGACGACGCCCCGCAGGCGTTCATCTACGACGCGGCGCAGAACTACGCGGCGCAGGACATCCCGCTGGTCGTCCTGGGCGGCAAGGAGTACGGCTCCGGTTCGTCCCGTGACTGGGCGGCCAAGGGCACGCGCCTGCTGGGTGTGCGCGCGGTGATCACCGAGTCGTTCGAGCGCATCCACCGGTCGAACCTGATCGGCATGGGCGTCATCCCGCTGCAGTTCCCGGCGGGCGAGTCGGCCTCGTCGCTCGGCCTCGACGGCACCGAGACGTTCGACATCTCGGGTATCACGAAGCTGAACGACGGCGAGACCCCGCGCACGGTCCACGTCACCGCGACGAAGACCGACGGCACCAAGGTGGAGTTCGACGCGGACGTCCGCATCGACACCCCGGGTGAGGCGGACTACTACCGCAACGGCGGCATCCTGCAGTACGTCCTGCGGAAGATGACCAAGGCGTAAGCACGGCACACGAAGGCCCCTTTCCCCGCACTTTCGGGAAAGGGGCCTTCGTGCGTTTTTCGGTACTGTGCGGTATGAGCATGGGGAGAGTTCAGGTCGAGAACGGCGAATTGGCGTACGAGGTCCGGGGTGAAGGCGATCCGGTGATCCTGCTCCACGGCGGGATGCTCGATTCCCGGATGTGGGACGCCGAGATGGCGGCGCTCGCACCACACCACACCGCCATCCGGTACGACGCGCGCGGACATGGCGAGTCGTCCACCCCGACAGAGCGGTTCAAGCATTACGAAGATCTCCGCGCGCTGATGATCGCGCTGGAACTTCCCCGCGCGTCACTCGTCGGGTTGTCCGGCGGCGGGCGGATCGCGGTCGATTTCGCGCTGACCTACCCGGACATGGTCGAGAACCTCGTCCTCGTCGCGACCGGCCTCAGCGCGATGGTGACGAAGGATCCGTTCGTCCTGGAGCAGAACAAGAAACTCGAAGAGGCGGGCGCCCGAGGCGATCTCCCCGCCGCCATCGAATGCATCCTGCGCATGTGGGTGGACGGCCCCCGGCGCGAGCCCGCGGACGTCGATCAGCGGGTCCGGCGGCTGTGCCAGGAGATGTACACGCAGACGATCGTGCGGCACGGGCTTTCGGGCTTCACGCTGATGGACGAACTGCGGGCCGTCGAACGCACCGGCGAGCTGACCCCGCGAACCTTGACCTTGGTCGGAGATCTGGATTCCCCGGACATCGCCGCCCTCTCCGACCAGATCGAGTGCGATGCGCGCGACGCGCGGAAACTCGTCGTCCCCGGGGTCGCGCACATGATCAATCTGGAGAAGCCCGCCGAGTTCTCGCGGATACTGCTGGATTTCTTGGGGCGGTCGTGAGTGGCGATTCGGGTTATTGACCCGTAAGTCAAACGTGGCGTGGGCCCTCTTCGCTGACGCCTAAGCGCCGCTGAGTGTCCACAAGGGACATTCTTCGACTGTGCGGTGTCCGTTTTATGTCTATTTATACGATCCTGGCCGAGGTGGTGGGTGGGGCAATTGGTTTTTAAAACAAATTTGAACCAAAAACACAAACCCAAA
>NZ_JBIWKX010000022.1:0-62818 GCF_044765885.1 Amycolatopsis sp. NPDC102389 | reverse complement strand
CACTGTCCGGTTTATGGCTATATATACGATCTTGGCCGAGGTCGTGAGTGGCAATGAGGGTTCGAACCCTCTTTGCCACTCACGACCTCAGCCGTCAAGCGGTCCCGTGCTCTTCCTGCTCCGAGCACTCTTCCCGCTGTTCCGGACGGCGGTCGACGACGCGGCCGAGCGGGCGCAACAGCACGTTGACCCCGACGATCACCGCCGTCCCGGCGAGTGCGACGACGTAAAGTCCCGCCCCTGCAAGGGATCCGACGGCCGCCGAGCACCACAGCGTGGCCGCGGTGTTGAGCCCGCGCACGTTGAGCCCGTCCCGCAGGATCACCCCGGCGCCGAGGAAACCGATACCGGAGACGATCTGGGCGGCGACCCGCGTCGGGTCGGCGTCACCGCTGGTGTTCAGCCCGCCGAAACCGTGGGCGGACAACAGGACGAAGAGGGTCGCGCCGACGGCGACGAGGGCGTTGGTGCGGAGTCCGGCCATCCGGGCGCGGTACTGGCGCTCGATGCCGATGACGGCGCCGAGACCGACGCCGGTGCCGACCCTGAGCAGCATTTCGAAGGTGTTCATGATTCCGGCTCTTTTCTGGCGTGCGTACACAAAGCCAGACAGGGAAAGGAGACCGGAGCAGGTCAGCGCACCGCGCACACGGGTGAACGGCGACCACGTCCGGTCGGTCCAGAACTGTCTTCCGGCATGTGCCGCTCACCTCGCTTTCGTACTCGAACGGTGTTGATCAACCTTCGGGACTCTACCACCGGACGCCCCGAGCGCGGCGTGGATCGTGTCACGCAGCCAGCGCTGGGCCGGATCGGCGTCGAGCCGCGCGTGCCAGAGCTGGCAGACCTCGATCCGCGGGAGGTCGGCGGGGATCGGGAACCAGCGGATGCCGAGTGACCGGCCGTACTGTTCCGCGAGCCGCTGGGGTGCGAGCCCGACGTAGTCGCTCGACGCGACCAGGAACGCGGCGACGGCGGAGGTGGGGACGACCGCCGCGACCCGGCGCTGGAGCCCGGCCGCCTCGAGCACGTCGTCGAGCGGTCCCCTGCCCCTGCCCCGCCGCGACGCGGAAACGTGGGGATAGCGGCAAAGCTGCGCCAGCGTCGGACGTCGCACACCACCGAGCGGACCGTCCGCCCTGACAATCGCGACCACGCGTTCGTGGTACAGCAGCGTCGAGTGGATGTCGGGCGCCGTGATGTCACCCGCGCCGATGTCGAGGTCCACCGAACCGTCTCGCAAGGCTTCGATGCTTTCACTGCCTTCCGCGACGAAGCGCAGGACGACGCCCGGCGCGACGGCGGCGGTCGCCTCGACGGCGGCCGTCGTCAGTGTCGCGGCGACGCCGTCGTTGATGCGGATGGTGAAGGTGCGTTCGAGGGCGCCGATCGCCAGATCACGATCCGCGCTGATCAGCGCCGAAGCCTCGTCGAGCAGCGATCGCACCCGCGGGGCCGTCCGGAGGGCGAAGGGTGTCGGCACCATCCCGCGGCCGGCGCGCACCAGGATCGGGTCTCCCATCGCGCGCCGCAACCGGCCGAGCGCCCGGCTGGCCGCCGGGATCGACAGATGCAGGCGTTCGGCGGCCGCCGTCACACTCCCCTCCCGCAGCAGCGCGTCGAACACCCGCAGAAGGTTGAGATCCAGCTGATCGGCCATAGTTGCATCGTACGCAACTATGCCTTGTACAAGTTGCGTGGCACGAAGAACTCGCTGGCCCATAGCGTCGTGAACATGCCACTCCGACTTCAAATCCGCGACGCTCCCGAAGCCGCAGCGGACCGACGCGGCCTGTTGACCGCCATGTGCGCCTGTGTCGTGCTCGTGGTCGGGATGGTCGCCGCGATCAACCTCGCCGTCCCGATGCTCGCCGCGAGCGACCTCCACCCGTCCGCGTCGGCGCTGATCTGGATCGTCGACACCTATGTCCTCTTCTTCGCCTGTCTCGTGATCCCTGGCGGAGCGGCGGGTGATCGCTTCGGCCGCAAGGGCGTCCTGCTCGCAGGCCTGGCGCTTTTCGCACTCGGCGCGTTGCTGTCCGCGATCGCGACCGACGTGCCGTTCCTGGTGGCGGGCCGGGCGGTCACCGGGATCGGGGCAGCCGCGGTGCTGCCCAACACGCTCGCCGTCCTGCTGCACGCCGTCCCCGCCGCGCGCAAGGGAGTGACCATCGCGACCTGGGCGTCGATGACCGGGATCGGCGGTGTCGTGGGGAACGTGGGCGGCGGCGCCGTGCTGGCGGGCGGATCGTGGCGATGGCTGTTCGCGGCCGCCGTCCCGCTCTCGCTGGTGCTCGTCGCGCTCGTCGCCCGGATCGCACCGCTGTCCCCGCGGCACGAGCGTCCGCTCAGCCCGCTCGGGGTCGTCCTGCTCGTCGGCGCTTCGGTCGCGCTGCTGCTCGGCATCGTCGAAGGTCCTGAAGAGGGTTGGGCCAGCCCGATCGTCCTGTGCGGATTCACCGGCTCGGTCGTGCTTTTAGTCCTGTGGACGTTCGTGGAACTGAAGGCCGAGCACCCGCTGCTCGATCCCCGGTTGTTCCGTGTGCCCGCGCTGCGCAGTGCCTGTCTCGGCATGACCGCGATCTTCTTCGGGATGTTCGCGCTGTTCTACGTCAACGCGTCCTTCCTCCAGTACGGCAAGGGTTTCGGGGTACTGGCGACCGGGCTCGGGATCATCCCGCTGACCGTCCCGGTCATCCTCGGCGCACGGCACGTCGGCAAGCTCGTCCGGCGCTTCGGAGTCGACGGCATCGTCGCCCTCGCGTTCCTCTGCTGCGGCGGCGGCCTCATCGGACTGTCCACAAGCGACGCTTCGACGCCGTATCCGGTCTACGCCGCCTGGCTCGTGGTGACCGGGATCGGGGTCACGCTGGCCCTTCCGACGCTGTCCGCCGCGATCTCCGGCTCGCTACCTCCCGCGCAGGCGGGTGTCGGCGCCGGGCTGCAGGCCACCACGCGTGAATTCGGCAGCGCGCTCGGCGTCGCGGTCATCGGCACCGTCCTCACCGGACGGTTCGTCGCGGCGCTGCCGTCCGACATCCGCGCGGACCACGATCCGCACACCGTCGCGCAGGCGCTCGCAGCCGTGCCCGGCCGCTCCCCCGAAGTGATCTCCGCGTTCGTCACCGGCGCGAGCACGGCACTCCGGGTGATCGGTGTGAGCGTGCTCGTCCTCGGGGCGCTCGTCGTCCTGCAATCACGACTTTCCCGTAACACCAAGTAGAAGGAGCATTCCCATGCACGTATTCGTCACCGGGGCGACCGGCTGGATCGGCTCGGCCGTCGTGGACGAGCTACTCGACGCCGGGCACGAGGTCACCGGCCTCGCCCGCTCGGACACCTCCGCCGCCGCGCTCGAGCGGAAGGGCGCCCGGATCCGCCGCGGCGACCTGGACGATCTCGACGGCCTCCGTGCGGGCGCCGAGAACGCCGACGCCGTCATCCACCTGGCGAACAAACACGACTGGGGCAACCCCGCGGAGTCCAACCGCGCCGAGCGGGCGGCCGTTCAGACCTTCGCCGACGCGTTGACCGGGACGGGACGGGCCTTCGTTCTCGCCGCGGGCCTCTCGACCCTGGCCACGGGGCGCCCCGCCATCGAAAGCGACCTCTCCCCCGCGGTCGGCCCCGGCTCCCACCGTGGCGGCGCCGAGAACCTCGCGCTCGAGTACGCCGAAAAGGGCATGCGGGTGATCAGTGCCCGCTTCGCGCCGTCCGTGCACGGAGCGGGCGACCACGGTTTCGTCGCCGCGCTCGTCGCGGCCGCTCGCGAGCACGGCGTCTCCGGCTACCTCGGCGACGGCACCGCGGCGTGGGCAGCCGTGCACCGCACCGACGCGGCCCGGCTCGTCCGGCTGGGACTGGAAGGCGCGCCCACCGGCTCGCTGCTCCACGCGGTCGCGGAAGAAGCCGTCACCACGAAGGAAATCGCCGAAGCCGTCGGACGGGCGCTCGACGTCCCAGTGGTGTCCGTGGCACCCGAGAACGCGGCCGAGCACTTCGGGTTCGTCGGCCGGTTCTTCGCGCTGGACATGTCCGCGTCCAGCGAGCGCACCCGTGAACTCCTGAAGTGGACCCCGTACGGACCGAGCCTGGCCGAGGACATCGAAGCCGGCGCCTACGCCTGATCGAGAGGAAACATCATGTCCGAAGTGACCGCGTTCATGCTGGTGAAGACCACGCCCGAGTGGCTCGGCCTCACCGTCGAACAGCGCGTGGAGGCCTTCAAAACCGAGGTCCTCCCGGCCATCGAGAGCAAGGTGAAGGGTGTCCGGTCCCGGTTCTTCGACACCGAGTTCTACTCCGCGCGCGTGACCGACGTGTGGGTGTGGGAGGCCGACGACCATCACTCGTACCAGCTGCTCGTCGAGGCACTGCGCGAGACGCCGTTCTGGGACCGGTACTTCGAGGTCGTCGACCTTCTGGTCGGGGTCGAGAACGCGTACGCCACGAACTACGGTCTGGACGACTACGCGAGCGTCAACGCCTGAAGCCGGCGGGTAAGCCAGGCGCACCGGCGGCCGCGACCAAGCCGAAGCCGGTGCCCTGGTTACCCACCCGGATCTCCTGGACGAGCAGTCGTCCGGCCAATCCGGCCCTCCCCGTCCGGAACCCTAAGGCCGGGGCTTCGGGACCGGTCCCCGGACGCCACGAAGGCCACCGCCGTGGCGGTGGCCTTCGTGTTCTTCAGCCCTGGATCAGGCGGTTTCGAACGGCTGGACGTTCGGCTGGAAGACCTGGCCGTTGGCCGGGACCTTCAGGTCGATCAGGTAATCGGCCGTCACCTTGTCCACCCCGAGCGAGTCGCCCAGGATGCAGTGCCCGAAGGCGTCGACCGAGAGCAGCCGGGCGTTGCCCAGCTCGTCGGCCATCCGCTTCGAGAACAGGTACTGGGTCGCCGGGTCGTAGAAGTTCCCGACGACCAGCACCGGGGTGTCGGTCTTGGCCTGCCACGGACCGCGGTAGACGTCCGGCTTCTTCACCGGCCACACCGGGCAGCCCGCCACGTCCGAGAACGCCTGGTAGCGACCGAAAGTGGGCGATTCCTTCTCCCACTTCGCGGCGATCTCCGGGACCTTCTCCTGCTTGATCGTGATCTTCTTGTCCGAGCAGTTCACGGCGAAGTAGGAGTCGTCGCCGGTGTACGGGCTGTCCGGGTTCGCGTCCGCGCGCCCGTTCGCCCCCGACCGCAGCACCTTCAGCTCGACGGCCTGCGCCGTCTGCGTCTGCGCCGCCGGCGGGTGGACGACGTTGTACAGCGCCTGCAGGTCGTCGGCCAGCGGCGGGAACGACGACGGCGAGTACAGCACACCCGAGACCGTGCTGGTGAACGCGTTGATGTCGTAGCTGCTCCCGTCCGGCAGCTTGATCGGCTGCTGGCGCAGGTGGTCGCGGATCTCGTCGAACTTCTCCCGCGGCGTGCCCGCGCTGAAGGAGCACTTCGGCCCGACCTGCGCGCACTTGCGCAGGAAACCGTCCAGCGCGATCTCGAACCCGCGAGCGCGCTCGCGGTCGTACTGCACGCCGTCGCTGGTGCGCAGCGCCGGGTCGACGTTGCCGTCGATGACGATCGCCCGGCTCTGCTTCGGGAACATCGACGTGTACGTCGACCCGATCAAGGTCCCGTACGAGAAGCCGACGAAGGTCAGCTTCTGGTCGCCGACGGCCGCCCGCATCTTGTCGAGGTCACGCACGACGTCCTTGGTGGACATGTGGTTCAGCAGCGCGCCCGCGTTGTTCTTGCAGAACTGGCCGTAGTCGCGGTACGAAGCCAGCGTCCCGGAGATCTCCTGCCGGGACAGCGGCACGGGGATCTGCGCGGCGAAGACGTCGTCCGCGTCCTCCTGCGTGGTGAAGCATTTGAGCGGGTTGCTGGCGCCGACCCCGCGCGGGTCGAACCCGATCAGGTCGAACCGGTCCAGCACCTGCGGCTGGAAGTAGTTCGCCGCGCCGATCGGCATCCGGAACCCGGAGCCGCCGGGACCGCCCGGGTTGAGGAACAGCGAACCGACCTTCTTGTCGGGTGTCTTCGCCGCCCGCTTCAGCATCGCGATGTCGATCGTGCCGAGCGCCGCGTTGTCGTGGTCGATCGGCACGCGATACCGCGCACAGCTGTAGGACTTCACCTGATCGGCCGGAACACCGCGGAGCTGGTCCGCCGTGCAGGCACCCCAGTTCACCGGCGCCGTCGCGCCGACCTGGGCGGCGGACGTCCCGGCGTCCGGTGCGGCGATCGCCGTCCCGGAAGCACCGGTCAGCGCGGCGCCGGCCACGAGTGCCCCTACCAGTGCGAAACCGCGCACCGGCCTCCTTGTGGATCTCGGCAAAACGACTCCTCCCTCGGCTGGCGACGTGATGGACCACGTCGCACGATGCGCCGTCGACGTCACGGCGCGTAACACCAAGCGAGCCTCGCACAAGCCGGTAACCCAGTCACCGGCCGAAAGGATGGTACGAACCTATCGAGTGGTTGTCTTCAACTCGAAAATCGGTAACACACGGCGAGCGGCGTGGGCCTCCATGGAGTAACCGGGCCAGAACTCCAGCAGCAGTTTCCACATCGCTTCGTACTCGTCATCGAGCAGTTCCCTGGCCCTGACCGGGATCTCCTTGCCCGCCAGCGCGACGACCGCGTCGGGATGCGACCGCAGGTTGTGCGTCCACGCAGGATCGTTCGGCCTCCCCCAATTGGAGCCGACGAGCACGAAGCCCTCCTCGTGCGGGAAGTACAAAAGATTGGTACTGCGGGGCAGCCCGCTCTTCCGGCCGGTCGTGGTCAGCCGAAGGGAAGGGAGCCCGGCCAGCGCGACCAGGCTCACCTTCCCCTTGAACAGCCGGTGGAGTCGCTTGTCCACCCAGATGATCCCGCCCGCGAGCCCCATGAGCCACGGTTTCGTGCCGAGCGCGCGGGCGAGCGACGTGAGAGGGTTAGCCACGGACAGATCTTGCCAGGCTCACGCCGAACCGCGATTCCGAGTCCGTCCACCATTTCTCCACGGAGAAACCGGCTTCGGCCAGTTCCGCGGCGATTCCCTTCCGCCGGAACTTCGCGGAGATCTCCGTGCGCACGTATTCACCCTCGGCGAACTTCACCCGCAAATCGGCGCCCGGGATGTCGACGGTCAGCGGCGCACGGGCACGCAGGCGCATTTCGATCCATTCGTTCTCCTCGTCCCAATACGAGACGTGGTCGAACGCGGCCGGGTCGAAGTTCGCGCCGAGGCCGTTGTTGATCACGTGGAGCATGTTGCGGTTGAACTCGGCGGTGACCCCGGCCGCGTCGTCATAGGCGCGTTCCAGGGTTTCCCGGTCCTTCACCAGGTCTGTCCCGAGAAGGAACCACTCCCCTTCGTCGAGCACCTCACGGACCGAGCGCAGGAACGTGGCGCGGTCGGCGGGGAGGAAGTTGCCGATCGTGCCGCCGAGGAAGACCACCAGTCGCGGCCGGTCACCCGGCAGCAGGTCGAGATGCTGGGTGAAGTCACCGACCACGCCCCGGACTTCGAGGGACGGGTAGTCGGCCGTGATGGCTTCCGCGGCATCGGCGAGCGCGGTTTCGGAGACGTCGAGCGGGACGAACTCCTTCAGGGTGCCGTGGCTGGTGAGGGCGTCGAGCAGGAGCCTCGTCTTTTCACTCGATCCGGAACCGAGTTCGACGAGGGTGTGCGCGTCCGAGCTTTCGGCGATCTCGCCACCACGCGCGGCGAGCACCTCCCGTTCGCTCCGGGTCGGGTAGTACTCGGGAAGGGCGGTGATCTTCTCGAACAGATCGCTGCCGCGCGCGTCGTAGAACCATTTGGGCGACAACCACTTCTGCTCCGCCGCCAGCCCGGCGCGGACGTCCGCGCGCAACTGCTCGGTGATATCCGATTCGCTGTGGTGTACGTCGAGGTCGAGTTCGGTCATCGTGCCTCAGGGCTCCGATCGGCTTCGAGGGGCAGGATCTCCACGCCCGCGCCGGTGACCCGGACGGCGTGGTGGTCGGGAACGGGGGTCCAGCCGGGATCGTCGTCGCACGGTTCCGACGCGACGAGCACACCGTCACCGGTGTCCCGATAGGACAGGGAATGCGTCCACGCGGTACCGATGAGCGTCCGGCCGTCGGTCAGCAGGAGATTGAGCCGCGAACCCGGCCCCGCCTCCTCGACGACTCCGGTCAGCCAGGTGACGGCCGCGAGCGGATCTTCGCCCGCGTCGAGCCGTTCACGCAGCAAAGCCCACAGCAGTACCGAATCCGTGGTCGCCTCCAGCGTCAGCAGCCGGGTGATCGGCAGTTTCGCGGCGAGCTCGGCCATCGAGTCCGGCCAGCCCCGCACGAGCCCGTTGTGGCTGAAGAGGTAGCCGCCGCCGGTGAACGGCGCGTTCGCCGCCTCGACCACCGGCATCCCCGTCGTCCCGTTCCGGACCGCCGCCAGGAAGGCGTGCGACCGGACCGAGCCGGCGAGGGCGGGCAGATCACCGTCCGTCCACAAGGGAGCGGACCGGCGCAGCCGCAACGGTTCGGGACCTTCGGCGTACCAGCCGAGGCCGTACCCGTCCGCGTTGACCGAGCCGCCTCCCCGCATGTCACGGGGAGCGTAGGACTGCACGAGCAGCGAATGAGGGGCGTGAAAGAGCGTCTCGGCGGGCGAACGCGGCTCGCCGAGATACGCGAGATGACGGCACATGCCGCTCAGGCCACCTCGCTCGGCCGCGCGTCCCGGGCACAGCGGAACCCGGAGAAGATCTGCCGCCGGATCGGGTGATCCCAGTTGCGGAACGTGCCGCGGATGGCCGCCGCGTCCGTGCCGAACGAGCCACCGCGCAGGATCCGGTAGTCCCCGCCGAAGAACACCTCCGAGTACTCCTTGTACGGGAACGCGGCGAAACCCGGATACGCCTCGAAGCCGCTGCTGGTCCACTCCCAGACGTCGCCGATCAGCTGGTGGACACCCAGCGGCGACGCACCCGCCGGGTACGCGCCGACCTCCGCGGGCCGCAGGTGCCGCTGCCCGAGGTTGGCGTGGTCGGGGCTGGGTTCCTCGTCGCCCCAGGGGAACCGGCGCGAACGTCCGGTCGCCGGGTCGAACCGGGCGGCCTTCTCCCATTCCGGCTCCGTCGGCAGGCGCCGTCCAGCCCAGGCGGCGTACGCCTCGGCCTCGTGGAAGGAAACGTGGACGACGGGTTCCGCGGCGGGCACCTTCTCGTAGACGCCGAACCGCGTCCGCCACCAGCCGTCCTGCTCCCGTTTCCAGAAACGAGGCGCGTGGATGCCGTGCTCGCTGCGATACGCCCAGCCGCGCTCGCTCCACCACTTCGGGTCTTCGTAACCGCCGGAGTCGAGGAAATCGGCGTACGCCCCGCAGGTGACGGGCGCGGTGTCGATGAAGAACGCCTCCACCGCGACCTCGTGCGCCGGCCGCTCGTTGTCCAGCGCCCACGGCTCGGCGGAAGTACCCATGGTGAAGGCCCCGCCGGGCACGAACACCTCCGCGGGCAGCGGCCCGGACCGCGACGGCGGCGGGGCGGGCGCGTGCAGCACCGGATCGCCCTTGCGCAGCTGATGGGTGGCCAGCATCGTCTCGTCGTGCTGCTGCTCGTGCTGGGTGATCATGCCGAAGGCGAAGGCGTCCTCGGTGAGCCGCCTGCCTTGCAGCGGAACGGATTCCAGGATGTCGAAGGATTTCTCCCTGACCTCGCGGACGTACTTGCGCGCTTCCTCCGGGCCCAGCAGCGGCAGCGCCGGGCGATCCGCGCGGGCGTGCTGGAACGCGTCGTAGATGTCGTCGATGTCGGGCCGGAGCGCCTCGCGGCCGCCGACGTCGCGCACCAGCCAGAGCTCCTCCTGGCTGCCGATGTGCGCGAGGTCCCAGACCAGCGGCGACATCAGTTTCGAATGCTGACGGACCAGGTCTTCGTCGTCGACGTCCGTCAGCGCGACGCTGCGCTCGCGGGCCCTGGTGAGCGCCTCGGCCGCGTGCGCCCGCAGGTCTTGCGGGCTCAGCGCGCGAAGCGGGTTGGTCTCGGTGCTTTCCACGCTCATGACTGGTGGCTCCTCGAACCGCGGACGAGGGACTGCACGCCCTCGCTGATCTCGGTGATGGTCTCCGGCGGCAGACCGGTCGTGCCCAGTTCGGCACAGCCGAGGTCCACCACCTTGCTGGCGACGGCGGCGATCGCCCGGTCGGCCAGGCCGAACCGGGCCGCGCGCTCCCATCGGCCCATGACCGGTTCGCACAGTTCGAGCACCTTGTCCACTGTGGACGGGCGCGCGAGCAGTGCGGCCAGCAGGGCCACCGGGTGCAGCCACCTGGCGGCGGGCTGGGCGTCCAGGTAGCGGATCTCCAGATACCCCTGTGGACGGACCGGGGTGAAGAACGTCGTCAGGTGATAGGCCAGGTCGTCCTCGGTCGGCCTGCCGAGCCCGGAGCCCTCGCCCCGCCCGTCGATCCAGTCGGCGAAGGTCAGGGACTCGGGCGCGTCCCAGCGGCCGCCGGGGCCGGGAAGGACCATCAGCGGGGTGTCCAGGATCCTGCCCGCCCACTCCGCGGCCGGATCGTCACTCGGTTCCGCCGACCGGGTGCGGGCCTTTTCCGTTTCCATCACGGCGAGCCAGCGAGCGGACGCGTGGCCGGTGTCGCGTCCGGCGTGGATCCGGGAATTGGCGAAGGTGGCGAGCAAGGGCGGACCGAGCGCGTGGACGGCGGCCCAGCGGACGGCCAGGTCGTGCGCCTCGCCGGCGTCCACACAGACCTGCAGGCCCGCGGTGCTGCACATCATCGTCGCGCCACCGTCGCCCATCGGGGCGAAGCGGCGTTCCATCGCGGCGTAACGCGGGGTGCCCAGTTTGCGGGCGGGGGCGCGATACCTGTCTATCCCGGTGTCACCCAGGTACAGGCCTCGTGCGGCGAGAAGACTTTCGAGATGGGCCAGATCGGCCGAGACGACGGCGTCCAGGTGACGCAGCGTGGTCTGTGGTTGAGCGGAGATCTCCACCTGGCATCCGGGCTCGAGGCTCAGCGGCGAACCTGCCGGAAGCGGGAGGGCGGGGCTGTCGGGGCGCAGGGTCCGCGGCGTATGCGGGCCGAGCGCGGTGGCGAGATCGTCGGGATCGAGCGGCCGGGCGGGCTCGTCGGCGTAGTGCACGGTGAATTCCAGCTCTACGCCGAGAAGTCTCGGTGGCCCGTGTTTGAAGCACACGGAAGCCACATACGCCTCACCTTCGGCGCGGTCCGACAGGACCTTCGCCGTCGCGTTCGACGCGCTCCCGGACTTCTCGGGGAAATCATGAACAGTAGTCATCTTTCCGCCGTCCAGTCGGTTGTCCGATACCTGAGATACCTTGACTTCGGACGCTACACGCGAGGTCCGACAAATTCAGGCCGGTTCTTGCCGGGCAGGATCGCCGGACCAGCTCTCGGGACGGGACGATCAGGGCAAAGCGGGCTCAGTGCCCAGCCCCAACGCCGCGGCCGCGTTGCGGACCGCCTCGATCACCAGCTGCAACGCCGGTCGCCGCGACGAGGTCGTCCGGTAGGCGATCGAAACCGTCCGCAGCAACGGTGTGGTCAACGCGACGACGTCGATCCCCGGCGGCCGGAGCCCGAGCCCGAGGTCGGAAACGAGGGTCACTCCGAGCCCCGCCCTGACCATCGCCATCGCCGTGGACTGCTCCTCGACCTCGTGGTTGATCTTGGGCTCGAACCCGTGGCGGTGACACGCTGTGCGCACCGCGCGGCCGAAATGACTCTTCGGGCTGGCCAGGATCCAGGGGTGCTCACCCAGTTCGAGTAAGGAAGCACTCCCGGCGGGCACCGCACCGGCGGGTACGGCGGCGTGCAGCCGTTCGACCGCGATCACCGCGCGTTCCAGGCCCGCGTCCCACGGCATCGGCGCGTCGGAATAGTCGAGGACGAACGACAGGTCCAGTTCGCCGTCTCGGACGGCGTCGGCGGTGTCCTCGGGGGCCAGCTCACGGGTCCGGACCTGGATCCCCGGATGCTCACCCGCGAGCGCGGCCAGCGCATGCGGCAACAGGCCCGAAGCGACCGACGCCCACACCCCGGCCATCAGGCGGACCGAAACGGTCGCCTGGGCCTCCTCCAAGGCCAATGTCGCGCGTTCGACCGACCCCAGGATCTCCTCGGCGTGTTCGGTGAGCAGCAACCCCAGTTCGGTCAGCTGCACCCGCCTGCCGAATCGTTCGAACAGCTTCGCGCCCACGTCCCGCTCCAGCTGAGCCAGCTGCTGCGATACCGCCGAAGCGGTGTAATGCAGCGAAGCGGCGGCCGCCGTGACGGTGCCGCGCCGGCTCAGCTCGCGGAGCATCCGCAGGCGGTGCAACGAAAGCTCCATGGTCCCAACGTAATCGGGCGCGGTCGCGGACGCCGGATGGCGCGTTACACCAGTTTCTCTGCACGTCATCGTTCAGATTCGGTAAATGGACGCGCGCGCCCGCCGGGGCGCACCCTCGGAAGTGACGCAGGACGACCCCGAATCCACGAAGGAGGTGGCCGCATGGCCGCGAGGAACGCCGAACCGCTGATGAGGCTTGTCTGGACCGACCCCGTCACCGGTGCCACCGGCTACCTCGTAGTGCACACCCTGGTCTCCGGTATCGCGACCGGCGGGACCCGGATGCGCGCGGGCTGCACGATGACCGAGGTCGAGGACCTGGCGAGGGGGATGGCGAACAAGACCGCGACCTTCGGCCTGCCGGTCGGCGGGGCCAAGGGCGGCATCGACTTCGATCCGAAGGACGAACGTGCTTTCGGTGTGCTGGAACGGTTCTGCGCGTTCCTGCGGCCGTGGATCGACAACCACTGGGTGACCGCCGAAGACCTCGGTGTGCCCCAGCACCTGATCGACGAGGTGTTCGCGAAACTCGGGCTCGAGCAGTCGTACCACGCCGCGATCCGTCGTTCGGCCGATCCGGCGCGCACCCTTCGGCGCGTGCAGGCCGGTCTGAGCACCCCGGTCCCCGGAGGGCTCCTGCTCGGCGACGTGATCGGCGGCTATGGCGTCGCGCAGGCCTGCCTCGGTGTCGCCGACGCGTGGGAATGGACCGCGGAGAACACCACGGTCGCCGTCCAGGGCATCGGCACCATGGGTGGCGGCGCGGCCTGGTACCTGCACGAAGCCGGGATGAAGGTCGTCGCGGTCGCCGACGCGGCCGGGACGCTGTACCGGCCCGAAGGCCTCGACATCCCGGCGCTGCTGGAACTGCGCGACTCCTACGGCGAGATCGACCGGAGCCGGCTCCCCGCCGACGTCCGGCTGCTCCCCCGCGACGAGATCGTTTCGACGGAGGCCGACATCCTCGTCCCGGCGGCGATCTCGTACGCGCTGCGCGCCGGGAATCAGGGCGCCGTCAAGGCGAAGGTCGTCATCGAAGCGGCCAACGCGGCGACCACACCCGACGCCGAAGCAGGACTGGCGGCCCGCGGCATCCCGGTGATCCCGGACTTCGTCGCGAACGCCGGCGCAGCCGCGTGGGCCTGGTGGCTCCTGCTCGGCGAGGTCGGCGCCGATCCGGCCGATTCGTTCCTGCGTCTGCGGACCGAGATGCGGGCGAAGGTGGCCCTGCTGCTGAGTTCGTGGAACCTCGACCGGATCGCTCCCCGCACCACCGGGCTGCGGCTCGCCGAAACCACCCGTTCGGACGCCGCCACTCCCGAAACCGCCCCCGCGCTGGTCATCCCCTGACAACGCGCGTGAAGGCCCCCTGCCCTCGACTGAGCCGAGGACAGGGGGCCTTCACGCGCAATCCGTGGCTCAGGAGGCGAAGCGGTCCGTCGCGCCGACGAGGACTTCGCGCATCGGTTCGTCCTGGGTGCTGTGGCCGACGTCGTCGATGACCACCAGTTCGCTGCCGGGCCAAGCGTGCGCCAGCTCCCACGGGGTGCCGACGAGGTTGCTCAGGTCGAGGCTTCCTTCGGCGAGCACGGCCGGGATGTGGGCCAGCTTCCCGGCCTCCCGCAGGACCACGCCTTCGTCCAAAAAGGACCCTTGGCTCCAGTAGTGCGTGACCAGCCTGGCGAAGGCGAGCCGGAACTTCGGACTCTCGAAGCTCTTGTACGGCGGGGAGGTCGGGATGATCGCGTCCTCCCAGGCGCACCAGGCGGCCGCCGCCTTCTCGTGCACCGCCGGATCCGGGTCCATCAGCAGCTTCAGGTACGCGGCCGCCAGGTCGCCGTCGCGGTCCTCTTCGGGAACACCGTCGCGGAACTTCGCCCACGCCTCGGGGAAGACACCGCCGAGGCCGCGGGTGAGCAGGTCGGTCTCGCTCCGGCGTCCGGTCGCCAAGCCCATCAGGACCATCTCCGAAACCCGGTCCGGTTGGCGCTCCGCGTAGACCAGCCCGAGCACCGAGCCCCAGGAACCGCCGAAGAGCAGCCATTTCTCGATGCCCAGATGCTCGCGAAGCCGCTCCATGTCGGCGATCAGGTGGTCGGTGGTGTTGGCGGAGAGGTCGGCCTCGGGCTCACCCGCGTGCGGGGTGCTCCGGCCGCAGCCTCGCTGGTCGAACAGCACGACGCGGTACTTCGCCGGGTCGAAGTACCGGCGCAGGCCGGTACTGCAGCCGCTTCCGGGGCCGCCGTGCAGCGTGACGGCGGGCTTGCCATCAGGGTTCCCGCAGACCTCCCAGTACACGAGGTGCCCGTCGCCGACGTCGAGCATCCCGTGGTCGTACGGTTCGATTTCCGGATACAGCCGTGTCACGTTCTCGTCCTCCCAGACCCCGCCAGAAATACAACAGCGCTGTCACAATAGCGGCGGGCAAATACTTCCGGCCAGAGTGTCTGTTCCGGCAGCGGGCGTTCGTGGAGAAGGTGAGCGGCCGCCACCAGGGCGCCGCCACGAACCTCAGGGGATGAGATGTCGCACGCCCGCCGCATGTACGACCTGATCGAGCCCATCGGCCTGGTGCCCTACTTCGCCGACGAGTCCGACGAGGCCTTGATGGCGCTCGGGCTGCGCAACCAGTGGGACGCCTACTTCGCCGGACGCGCCGCGCCGTTCGGCCGGTCGGTGCCCGCCGAGGTGATCCACGCGATCTTCTACAACTTCGCCCCCGGCGAGGTGGCGCGCCACCTTCCGAAGGTCTGGGAGCTGACCACGCCCGAGGCGGCGCTGGCCGCCCGCGAGCGGGGATGTGTGGCGGGAATGCGGCGGATCCTCGGTGCCCTTGCCGACGCCCCCGGCGTCACGCGCGCCGGCGACCTCCTGCTGAAGGCGGCGACCAGTGCACCTGTGGAAGGACGTGCCCTCTACGCCGCCCTCCGCACTGTCGCTGTCCCGAAGGAGCCCGTCGCCAGGCTGTGGCACGCCGCCACTCTCCTGCGGGAGCACCGCGGCGACGGCCACACCGTCGCCTTGCTGGCCGAGGACATCGGCGGAACCGAGTCCCACGTGCTCCACGCCCTGTCCGTCGGCATGCCCGCGCACGAGTTCGGCCGGGTAGGCCATCTCCCCGCCGCGCGACTGACCGCGGTCGTCGACGGCATGCGCGACCGCGGCCTCGTCGGGGCGGACGGCTGGCTCACCTCGGCCGGGCGCGCTACGAAGGAACGCGTCGAGGCCATGACCGACCGGCTCGCGGAGGCGCCTTACAACGCCCTGAGTCCTCACGAACTCGAGCGCCTCGTCGCCGACCTCGAACCGATCTCGGCCGCCCTCCGGGCGGTGTTTCCGATGTGACTAGGCGGTGTCCCGCAAGCCCTGTTGGTGGTCTCCGCACCCAGGTGTCGCCCACTCGCGGGAAGCCGCCACCCGCGAGACGGTGGGCTGGGGTGACGCGACACCGCACTCGCGTGCTCAGCCCCGGATCTCGCGTGTTCGTAGACGGAACTCGCGTGTTCACGCCTTACCGAAGTACATGAAGGCCCCCTTCCTTACGTCTAGCGCAAGGAAGGGGGCCTTCATGTACTTCACGACCGGCCGCCGAGGAAGCAGCCGTCCCACTGTCACCACGAATCACATCTCACGGTAGCGAAAGCCTCCTTCGCTACCGTCAGAGTAGGCAAGGAGGCCTTCACTACCGGCCCCACGCCGCGACACGTTTGACTTACCCCTCAATAACGACACTTGCCACTCACGACCCCACGCGAAAACCGTACATATACACATCAAACGGACCCCAGGCCACCACCAGCGTCCTTAGTGGACACTCGAAGGTGGCACAGAGAGCCCCCTAGCCGCCCAGGGTGCTGGCGACGTGCCGAAGCGCGTCCGCCAGCTCCGCCTGGCCGGCGGGTCCGATGTGGACCACGGCGTCGTTGCCGTGGCCGGTCGTGTAACTGAGGTACCGGCCCCAGTCGGTGTCGGCGAAATGGAGCGGATCCTCGACGGCCACATGCCTGCCGACCTCGTCCCGCTTGCCGACGTAGAGCTCACCGCTCCCCTCGACCGGCCGCTGCACGAGGCTGACGATGTCCGCGATCACCGGGGGCAGCGAATGCGTGTCCGGGCCGCGGCGGGCCGCCTCTTCGAGCTCGTACGCGCGGACCGTGCGCAGCCTGCCGCCGCCCGCCGGAACGGGCGGCAGCTGCTCGATCAGGGTTTCGGGCAGCCGTCGCCGATCGATCTCCTGCAGCCCGACCCAGTCGCCGGACGCCACCGCCAGGACCGCCTGCAGTCCCAGCGAGGCGGCGAGGACGCCGTAGGTCTCGCCTCCGGTGTTCACCCAGCCGTAGTACTCGATGGCCGGTTTCGTGAGTACCGGAAGCCAGTCCAGGAAGTCGACCGACGCGCGGCCGCTCGAATCCAGCAGCCCGGCTTGCGCCAGCGCCGCTTCCACTCGCTTGTCCGCCTCCGCGCGGGCCGTCCTGGACAGCCAGCGCGGTTCGGGACGCAGCGTGATGTGCAGGTCGCCGACGCGTTCGCGTTCGGCGAGCACCGCCAAGGCTTCGACCGGGACGTCCACCCGGCCTGTTCTCACGGTCATCCGCTACTCGCCGATGACCGGCGGACTGGTCCGCTGGTCGGTGCCGAAGATCGCGTCCGGGTCGGCCTCGATCAGGTAGTCGGGACGCTGGTGCTCGTCGTCCTCCTCGCCGTCGGCACGCCTGCCGCCTGCCCCCATCGGACCCATCTGGCCACCGCCACGTCCGCCCGCTCCACGGCCGCCGGAACCGGCCAGGTGGTCGGCGCCACCCAGGCCGCCCATGCCGGATCCCCTGCCCGAGCCCAGACCGCCGGAACCGGGAGCGCCCGCCCGGCCACCGGTGCCGCCCTCGCCACCGAGCAGCCTGCCCGCGGCGCTGTTGGACGGGGGCACGTTGCGTCCGCCGGTGCTTCCGGGCGGGTTCTGCCCAGGGCCGCCGCCGGGGTTGTAGTTCTGACCGGGGCCGTTCGGGAGGCCGACGACCGTGTCCGAGTCGCCGCCGGGACCACGTCCGGGGATCCTGCCCGGGAGCTCGGTCCTCGGCCCCGGCCTGCCCTTGCCGCCACCCGACGGGCGCGTGGTGTCGTCCCCGTCGCCCGGCTTGCGCGTCGTCGGCGGGATGGTGGGCTCCGGCCGATCCCTCGGGATCACCGGGCGGTCGTCGTTCGGGCCCGGTTTGGTCGGCGTGCGCTCGTCGCCCGGCTTGTTCTGGTTCGGGTTGGTGGTGCCGTTGTCGTCCGTACCGCTGGTGTCGGTGCCGCCGTCGTCGTCCCCGCCGCCGTTCCTGATGGGCTTGACCGGGATGACCGGCGGGGTGATCGGGGGCTTACCGCCGGGGGTCTTGACGCTGACGTCCGCGCCGTCGTTCTTCAGCACACCGTAGTCGGTCGGCAGGCTGGAGCTCGTGCTGCTGGTGACCGAGTCGTACTGGTCCATCACGCGGACGTTGTTCTGGTTCGCCGCCTCGTGCTTCGCGACGCCCTCTTGGTAGTTCTTGATGTCGTTGTTGACCATGAACGGCCCGGCGATCGGGATCGCGCCCTTCAGGCCGGTGGTCCAGGGGTTGGGCTTGTCCGGCTTCGGCGGCACGGGGACGACCGACGACCCCGAGTCGTCGAAACTGTCGGCCTGCGTGGTGACCGAATTCCTGGTCGTGAACAGCGGGTCCGCCGTCTCCTTGAATGCCTGCTCCAGCGGGCCCGCACCGGCGTTGGCCGCGTCGGCGGCGGAACCGGTCCAGGAGGACGCCATCCGCGTCTGCAGGGCCTTGATGGCCATGCCGCGCTCGACATACGCGTCGGAAAGCTCCGCGACGCGGTCGGCCGCGCTGCGCAGGTTGCGCGTGTCGCCCTGGGTGAAGTTCTCGTAGATCTGTTTGCCGTCCACCCTCATGCCCCCTTGAGTGTCTTGATCACGGCCGACGCGAGTTTCTGCGCGGTCCCGCATGAATCCTGCTCGTTGTCGTACCCCTTGGCGAGGGTGCTGATCGCCAGATCGTCGGCGACGCCCACCGCGAGATCGCAGCTGCCACTCGCTCGCCGGTCCTGCAACCCGTAGTAAACGGTCGGATAACCGTCGACCTCCGGGCCGGGCTCGAGGAACCTCAGCTGTCCGGCTTCCTTGGCTTTGTGCAGGCCCGCCAGACCGCCCATACCCTTTTCGCGGTTGCCGCTGCCGAGGATGATCAGCAAACTGTCGGCCTTGCCGCGAATCTGCCAGCTGCAACCCGGATTGCTGCCTTCGCCCTTCGACTCGCCGGGCGCGGTGAACCCCAGGTCCGCGGCCGCAGCGGGCGGGAGCAGCTTGCACACGTCGCCGACGAACGCCGAGGCGTCCAGTGGATTCGCCACCTTCGGGACGTTCGGGTCCTCCGGTGCGGCAGAAGACGCAGACGACGGCGAGGTTCCCGAGGTCGGCGTAGCCGTACCGGGCGTCTCCCCGGTACAGCCGGCGACCGCGACGGAAACGAGCACGAGCGCCGCCACCGCGGCGCGATTCCTCAACACGTTCGGCATCCTCAGGTCGTACGCAGAGTGTTGGCCTGGTCGGTCGCCATTGTCTTGGTTCGGGCGAGCTCGAGTTTCTGGATGTAGCCCTCGATGTAGGCCCTCATCGACTCGTTCTGCTTCTGCAGAGACAACAAGGAGTCGAGCCCGGAGTTCACGTAGCTCGTGCTGGCCTCGTCCTGCCCCGGCGGCATCAGGTCACCGACGATCATGTCGATCTTGTCGCCGTCGTCGACGACCTTCTCAAGCTCGTCCTGCCACAGCCCGATGACGGTCTTCAGCTCCTCAGGGCTCATCTCGAACCCGCCGCCACCGCCGCCCCCACCGCCGTAGACGGTCGGTTCCTTCGGCGTGGTGAGGTCACCCCAGACGGCCTTGATCGCGCTCGCGGCGTCGTCGATGATGTTCACACCCGCACCTTCCCCTCAGCACTCACACACGGTGATGGACAAAGAGTAGCCAAGCGGCGGACGGCGTGTCAGCCGATCCGGCCGAGTGATCGGACGTGTCTCGAAGCCGTCCGGTTCCCGGCAGGGGCGGATCATCCCGCGAACTGGTCACAGTACGTACGTACGGATTGCATTGACCCGGTTCCCGGTGACAGGATTCCAGGATGCCACGGGTCAGCCAGGATCACCTCGACGCACGCCGGCGCCAGATCCTCGACGGCTCCCGCGTGTGCTTCGCACGCTACGGCTACGAAGGCGCCACCGTCCGGCGGCTGGAAGAAGCCACCGGCCTTTCCCGCGGTGCGATCTTCCACCATTTCCGCGACAAGGAGTCCCTCTTCCTGGCCTTGGCCGAGGACGACGCTGTGCGCATGGCCGACATCGTCGCCGAGCAGGGTCTCGTCCAGGTGATGCGCGAGCTGCTGACGAACCGCAGCGAGCATCCCGCCGACTGGCTCGGCACGCGGCTGGAGGTCTCCCGGCGCTTGCGCACCGACCCCGAGTTCCGCGCCCGCTGGGCCGAGCGGTCCCATCAGCTGACCGCCGCGACCCGCCGCCGTCTGCTGCGTCAGCGCGACGCCGGGATCCTGCGTGACGACGTCGACGTCGACGTCCTGACCGCGTACCTCGAACTCGTTCTCGAGGGGCTCGTGTCCCACCTCGCGATGGGCCAGCCGGGTGACGATCTCGGCCCTGTCCTCGACCTGGTCGAGGAGAGCGTGCGGCGGCACCGTGCCCACGCGGCCGGGGGAACGCGTTAAGATTGTCCCATCGTCGCAGTACAGCGGCGGTGTCAGTTGATTTCGATCGAGGAGTGACTCTTTTCGTGCGCGACGCGCAGTCACCTGGTGACAGTATCGAGCCGGGTGGCACACCCGGCTGTTCCGCGGCTCTTCCCGCCGACTTTGCCGGCAGGCGATGATGGAAATCCTGCTCGCCGTTCTCGGCATTCTCCTGTTCCTCCTGCTGACCGTCGGCACCGGCCTCGCCGTCGCCGCCGAGTTCTCCCTCACCGCGCTCGAGCGCAGCACGGTCGAGGCGAACGTCCGCCAGGTCGGCGACAAGCGTGCGCACACCGTGCAGAAGGCGCACCGCACGCTCTCGTTCCAGCTCTCCGGCGCGCAGGTGGCGATCACCATCACCACCCTGATCACCGGTTATCTCGCGGAGCCGGTGATCGGTGACCTGCTGCACCCGCTGTTCACCGCCGTCGGGTTCTCCGAGGGCGTGGCGAACGGCGTGTCGCTGACGGTGGCGCTGATCGTTGCCACATCGCTGTCGATGGTCCTCGGCGAAATGATGCCGAAGAACCTCGCGATCGCCCGGCCCCTGCAGACCGCGCGTGCCGTCGCGGGGTACCACTCGCGGTTCTCTTCCCTGTTCCGCTGGCTCATCACCCTGATGAACAACAGCGCCAACTTCCTCGTCCGCAAGTTCGGCGTCGAGCCGCAGGAAGAACTGCGGTCGGCCCGGTCGCCGCAGGAACTCGGCTCGATCGTGCGCTCCAGCGCGGAAAGCGGCACGCTCGACACGTCGACGGCCGAGCTGCTGGACAAGTCGCTGCGCTTCGGCGAGCGGACGGCCGACGAGCTGATGACACCGCGCGTCCAGCTCGAATCGCTGACCGTGGACGACACGATCTCCGACCTCATCGAGATCTCACGCCGCACCGGCTTTTCGCGTTTCCCGGTCTACACCGAGGATCTCGACGACGTGCAGGGCGCGGTGCACATCAAGCAGGCGTTCACCGTCCCGGCCGCCCAGCGCGCCACGGTACGGATCGGTTCGGTCATGCGGCCGATCCCGACGGTGCCCGAATCGCTGCCGGGCGACTCGCTGCTCAACCGGCTGCGCGATTCCCGGTTCCAGCTCGCGATCGTCGTCGACGAATACGGCGGCACCGCGGGCCTGGTGACCTTGGAGGACGTGGTCGAGGAGATCATCGGCGACGTCCGCGACGAGCACGACGAGCGGGAAGCGCCGTCGTCCCAGCAGGTCGGCGCCGACAACTGGCTCGTCTCTGGACAGCTCCGCGCCGACGAGGTCACCGACGAGACCGGGTTCCGGATGCCCGACGGCGACTACGAGACCATCGCCGGGCTGATCCTCGAACGACTCGGCCGGATCCCCTCTCCCGGTGACGCCACCGATCTCGACGCCTGGCGGCTCACGGTGACCAAAATGGACCGTCTCCGCATCGCCGAGGTCGAAGTCCGCCGGGTCAGCGAAACCGCGACCTCCGCCGAGCAGGAGCCCGCCCGATGAGCGACTGGTTCAACATCTTCCTCGTCGTGGTCCTGCTGCTGGCCAACGCGTTCTTCGTCGGTGCCGAGTTCGCGCTGATCTCGTCGCGGCGCGACCGGCTGGAAGCCTTGCTGGAGCAGGGAAAGACTCGGGCCAAGATCGTGATCAACGCGAGCAAGAACGTTTCGCTGATGCTCGCCGGCGCGCAGCTCGGCATCACGATCTGCTCGCTGCTGCTGGGGCGGCTCGGTGAGCCCGCCATCGCCCACCAGCTGGCCGGGTTCTTCGAACTGTTCGGGATCCCGGAGGTGCTGCTGCACCCGATCTCGTTCGCGATCGCGCTGGCGTTCATCACCATCCTGCACGTCCTCATCGGCGAGATGGTGCCGAAGAACCTCGCGATCGCGGAGCCCGAGCGGCTGGCGCTGTGGCTGGTCCCGGTGCACGTGGCCTGGGTGAAGATCGCCAACCCGTTCATCTGGCTGCTGAACTTCGTGGCGAATTCGCTGCTGCGGGTGTTCAAGGTCGAGCCGAAGGACGAGCTGGAAACCGCGTACACCTCCGACGAACTCGCCGAACTGCTCAGCGAGTCTCGCCGCGAGGGGCTGCTGGAGCACTCCGAGCACCAGCGCCTGAGCAAGACGCTGTCTTCGGTGGAGAAGACGGTCGCGGACGTGCTGGTCCCGACGGCTCAGCTGACCACGCTGCCCTGTTCGCCCACCTTGGGCGACGTCGAACGCGCGGTGTCCTCGACCGGGTTCTCCCGCTTCCCGGTGTGCACCGACGACGGGACGCTGACCGGCTACATCCACGTCAAGGACATCCTCGACCTCGTGGGCGAGGATCCGACCACCGTGGTGCCGCCGGACAAGACGCGGGCGCTCACCGAACTGCACGCCGACGCCCGGTTGGACGAGGCGTTGTCGGCGATGCGCAAGGAAGGCAGCCACCTGGCGCGGGCGCTGAGCCCGGCGGGGGCCGCGGTCGGCGTCGTCGCGCTCGAGGACCTCGTCGAGGAATACGTGGGAACTGTCCGCGACGGTACCCACGTCATGTCATGACCGGCCCTATCGTCCTTCCCGAGCCCGTCTGGCGGGCTCGGGAGGACGACCACGTCACGCGGATGCGGCGCTGGACGACACCGCACCAGCGCCGCCGCTCGCGGGGCGAGAAGCATCCGGTGCTCGACTTCCTCTTCACCTATTACTCGCACCGACCAGGGCATCTCGAACGCTGGCAGCCGGGCCCGGGCGTCGTGCTCGAAGGCGCGTCCGCACGCCGGTTCCTGGAGCGGAAGGGTTACCTGGAGACTCCGGACGGCGTCATGCTCGATCCGGCGGGCTTCACCGAGGGCCGGGCCAAGACCGCCGAATTCGTTCTCGGCCTGCTTTCCGCGACCGCGTCCCGCTCGCCCAGACTCAGTTGTTTCGGGCTTCACGAATGGGCAATGGTTTACCGGGAATCGGCGAATGAGGTTCGTCACTCACAACTTCCGCTCCGGCTCGGTTCGGCCGGAACCGACGGCGTCGTCGAGTCGCTGGAGATCCGATGCGGACATTTCGACGCGTTTCGGTTCTTCACCGAGCCCGCCCGGCCGCTCAACACCCTGCGGCCGGAGCGGGAGAACCAGATCGAGTTCGAGCAGCCCGGCTGCCTCCACGCCAACATGGACTTGTTCAAGTGGGCGTACAAACTCGATCCCTTCGTGCCCGCCGAGCTGGTCGGGGACTGTTTCGAGCTGGCGGCGGACGTCCGTGAGCTGGACATGCGGGCCAGCCCGTACGATCTGGCGGAGTTCGGGTACTCACCCGTGCGGATCGAGACCCCGGAAGGACGGGCTGAGTACGCCCGCGCGCAGGCCGGGTTCGCCCGCCGGGCCGCGCCGCTGCGTGAGCACCTGATAGCGCATTGCCAACGGCTCCTCGCCGAGTTAAGGGAAGTTTCCGCGACACGCGGAAAACAACTGTGAGTCGTCGCATTCCCCGTAACATCCTCCCCTGTTAGAGTGATAACGGTTTGATTGCATACGCAGCGCGAGCGCGCACGTTTCGAAAGGACAACGATGGGGCGACACAGCGTGGCCGAAGAGCCGGTGCCGCATCCCCTCGACCCGCCGAAGCGGCCTCAGGGTCGCGGTGAGGCGACCGGTTCGCACCGGATCGTCGGGAAGAAGGCCCCGCGGCGGCGGATCGCCAAGTGGCCCATCGCCTGCCTGGTCCTCGTGGTCCTGGTCGCGATCGGCGTGTTCGGCTGGAACTGGGCCGACGGCGAGCTCAACACCCGCGCCGAAGCCCAGGCCAAGGGGTGCAGCGCCGGCGACACCCCGATGCGGGTCATCGTCACCCCCAGCATCGAGAAGCCCGTCCGGGCGGCCGCCGAGCGGTGGAACACCGCCGCGACCGTGGTCCGCGACCACTGCGTGATCATCCAGGTCGACGCGCTGTCCTCCGCTTCCGTGCTCGACGGCCTTGTCGGACGGACCAACCTCGACTCCATCGGCGGCCTTCCCGCCGCCTGGATCCCCGAGTCGTCCTACTGGGTGACCGAGCTGAACACCGCCAAGCCCGAACTGGTCGGTTCGCCCGCCCAGTCGGTCGCGACGGCGCGTTCGGCCGACTACCCGCTCGTCGGGCTCGCCGGCAAGACCATCGACGAGGTCCAGATGCGCGCCTCGCAGACGTTCCGCCAGTACCTGCAGCAGCCCGCCCAGCAGGCCGACTTCGCCGCCGCGGGCATCAAGGCCACCTGAGGCCCTGAACCACGGGAAAGGCCCCTTCGCCGCTCGGGAAGGGGCCTTTCCCGTACCTCGAGCCTCGTGACTCGCGTGATCAGACCCGTGACTCGCGTGATCAGGGACGTGACTCGCGTGACTGGACACCGCACTCGGATGTACGGCGCCTGAACACGCGAGTTCCGTCTCCGATCACGCGAGTTCCGTCCCTGATCACGCGAGTGCGGCGACTGCTCACGAGGAGAAGGTGTCCGGGTCCGGGCCGGTACGCGTCCCGTCGTCGAATTCGGCGAGGGCGGCGAGGTCGTCTTCGGCCAGTTCGAAGTCGAAGACGTCGAAGTTCTCGCGGATCCGGGACGGGGTCACGGATTTCGGGATGGCGACCGTGCCGAGCTGCAGATGCCAGCGCAACACCAGCTGCGCCGGGCTCTTGCCGTACTTGGCGGCGAGGGCGGTCAGCGTCGCATCCGAGAGCAACGAGCCTTGCGCGAGCGGGCTCCACGCCTCGGTGACGATGCCGTGTCCGGCGTGGAACTCGCGCAACGCCTTCTGCTGCAGGCGGGGGTGCAACTCGACCTGGTTGACCGCGGGGACGATCCCGGTCTCGTCGAAGAGCCGCCGCAGATGCGGGACGTGGAAGTTCGACACCCCGATCGCGCGCACCCGCCCGTCCGCGTAGAGCTTTTCCAGCGCCCGCCAGGTTTCGACGTACTTCCCGCGGGACGGCATCGGCCAGTGGATCAGGTACAGGTCGACGCGGTCCAGCCCGAGCTCCGCGAGGCTCGCGTCGAACGCCCGCAGCGCCTCGTCGTACCCGTGGCCAGGATTCGGCAGTTTCGTGGTGATGAACAGCTCGTCGCGGGGCACTCCCGCCGAGCGGATCGCCTCGCCGACACCGGCTTCGTTCCGGTACGAAGCGGCGGTGTCGATACTGCGGTACCCGGCCTCGATGGCGGTCCGGACGACCTTGGCCGTATCGGCCGCGGGTACCTGCCAGACGCCGAAACCGAGTTGGGGGATGGCTACCTCGTTGTTCAGGACGACGGAAGGCACGGCCATGGAAGGGAAATCCTCACTGGGGTCTGTGGCAGGGCTCTTGCCCCGCATCATTCCACCCCGCGCGCCGCGTACGCGCGCAAATACTCCGCCGTGTCCGCGTCGGCCGGAAAGAACGACTCGATCACCAGCTCGGCGACCGTGACGTCCAACGGCGTCCCGAAGGTGGAGACCGTGCTGAAGAACGTGAGCTCGGCGTCCTCGTGCCGCAGCTTCAACGGGACGAAGATGTCACCCGGTCCGGGGACCTCGACCTCGGGGACGGGATCCGCGCACGGGTAGGTGCGCAGTTCCTCCAGCAGCTCGGTCAGCACCGGGTCGGCGGTCTGGATCACCTGACGCCGCAGCCTGCCGAGCAGATGGGCGCGCCACTCCCCCAGGTTCAGCACGTGCGGCGCCATCCCGTCCGGATGCAGGGTCACCCGCAGGACGTTGACCGGTGGCGTCATCAAGGCGGGCGAGACCAGATCGGTCATGATCGAGATGCTCGCGTTGGCGTCGACCAGGTTCCACCAGCGGTCGACGACGGCGGCCGGATACGGCTCGTGGCCGGTCATCAGCTGACGGACCGCCTTGCGGACGGCCGCCAGTTCGGGCGTTCCGAGACCGGTTTCCGCGTACGCGGGCGCGTATCCCGCGGCCAGCAGCAGCTGATTGCGTTCCCGCAAGGGCACCTCCAGATGTTCGCCGAGCCGCAGCACCATCTCGCGGCTGGGCTTGGACCGGCCGGTCTCGACGAAGCTCAGGTGCCGGGTGGAGATGTCCGCCGAGATGGCGAGGTCCAGCTGGCTGATCCGGCGGCGGTCACGCCATTCGCGGAGGAGTTCCCCGACGGGGCGGCCCGCGGTCACTGTGGTCGTCACGATCACGAACCTACGGCCACCCGCGCCGCGCCGCCATTACCTCCCGCGTAATCGACGGGACCCACCTTCAGCCGACAGAGTTGCGACATCGGTTAGCCCCCAAGGAAACGAGGAGACACCATGTCGGACATCCAGCGCGTCGCCGAGCAGTACATCGCCGTGTGGAACGAGACCGACGCGGACCAGCGCCGCGCGCTCATCGCCGAAGTGTTCACCGAGGACGCCGCCTACACCGACCCGCTCGGCGCCGTCACCGGCCACGACGGTGTCGACGGCTTCATCGCCGGCGCGCAGGCCCAGTTCGCGGGCTTGAAGTTCAGCCTGCCCGCGGCGCCCGACGCGCACCACGACATCGCGCGGTTCCAGTGGCACCTCGGCCCGGAGGGCGCGGAGGAGCCGCTGGCGATCGGCTTCGACGTCATCGCCGTCGAGGACGGGCGGATCAAGCAGGTGCTGGGCTTTCTCGACAAGATGCCCGGCTGACCATCAGGCGAAGGCCTCCGGTGGCGGGCAGGAGCAGACGAGGTTGCGGTCGCCCGCGGCCCCGTCGATGCGCCGCACCGGAGGCCAGATCTTGGCGGCGGTGAAACCGGCGGGGAAGACCGCGATCTCCCTGCTGTACGGGCGATCCCACTCCCCCGCGAGACACCGCGCGGTGTGCGGGGCGTTGCGCAGCGGGCTTCCGTCCACCGGCCACTCCCCCGCGGCGACCTTCTCGATCTCGCCGCGGATCGCGATCATCGCGTCGCAGAACCGGTCGAGTTCGCCGAGATCCTCGCTCTCGGTGGGCTCGACCATGAGCGTTCCGGCGACCGGGAAGGACATCGTCGGCGCGTGGAGGCCGTAGTCGGCCAGCCGTTTGGCGACGTCGTCGACGGTGACGCCGGTCCGTTTGGTGAGCGCGCGGAGATCGAGGATGCATTCGTGCGCCACGAGTCCCTCGTGCCCGGAGTACAGCACCGGGTAGTGCTCGGCGAGGCGTTTGGCGACGTAGTTGGCGTTCGCGACCGCGGTCAAGGTCGCGCGCCGCAGCCCGTCGGCGCCCATCATCCGGACGTAGGCCCACGAGATCGGCAGGATCGACGCGCTCCCCCACGGCGCGGCGCTGATCGGTCCCACGCCGGTCGCCGGGCCGGCGTCCGCCTGCAGCGGGTGGTTCGGCAGGTACGGCGCCAGATGCGCGCGGACGCCGATCGGCCCGATGCCCGGCCCGCCGCCACCGTGCGGGATGCAGAAGGTCTTGTGCAGGTTCAGATGGGAGACATCCGCACCGAACCTGCCGTATTGCGCCACCCCGATCAGGGCGTTCAGGTTCGCGCCGTCGACGTACACCTGACCGCCCGCGTCGTGCACCAGCGCGCAGACCTCGCGGACGGTGTCCTCGTACACGCCGTGCGTCGAGGGATAGGTGATCATGATCGCGGCGAGGTCGTCCGCGTGTTCGTCCACAGTGGACTTGAGGTGGCCGAGGTCGATATTGCCCTCGTCGTCGCATTTCACGACGACCACCCGCATCCCGGCCATAACGGCGCTGGCCGCGTTCGTCCCGTGCGCGCTGGAGGGGATCAGGCAGACGTCACGCGCCGCGTTCCCGCGTTCGCGGTGATAGGCCCGAATGGCCAGCAGGCCGGCGAACTCGCCCTGGCTTCCGGCGTTCGGCTGCAAGGAGACCGCGTCGTAGCCGGTGATCCCGGCGAGCCACCGCTCCAGATCCTTCACGACGCTGAGCAGGCCGGCCGCGTCCTCGGCCGGCGCGAACGGATGCAGACCGGCGAACTCGGGCCACGTGATCGGCTCCATCTCGGCCGTGGCGTTGAGTTTCATCGTGCAGGAGCCCAGCGGGATCATGCTCCGGTCGAGCGCGACGTCCTTGTCGGACAACGCCCTCAGGTACCGCAGCAGCGCCGTCTCCGAGCGGTGCGCGTGGAAGACCGGATGAGTCAGGTACTCACTGGTGCGGCGCAGATCCGGCGGGAAGCCGTCCGCGGTGTCCGCGTCGAGCGAGTCCACATCGGACACCGCGACACCGAAGGCCTTCCATACCAAGGAAAGATGTTCGCGGGTCGTCGTCTCGTCACAGGCGATGGCGACATGGTCCGCGTCCACGAGCCGCAGGTTGACCCCGAGTTCCCTCGCGGTGGCGACCACCCCGGTCGCGCGGCCGGGAACGGCGACCATGACGGTGTCGAAGAACTCGCAGTGCACGACGTCGACACCACTCTCGGCGAGCCCGGCCGCGAGCACGGTGGCCATCCGGTGCGCGCGGTTCGCGATGGCGCGCAGGCCTTCGGGACCGTGGTACACCGCGTACATCGACGCGATGACCGCCAAAAGCACCTGGGCGGTGCAGATGTTGCTCGTCGCCTTCTCGCGGCGGATGTGCTGCTCGCGGGTCTGCAACGCGAGCCGGTACGCGGGCGCGCCGTCGGCGTCCTTCGACACCCCGACCAGCCGTCCGGGCAGCTGCCGTTCGAGGCCCTTCCGGACGGCGAGGTACGCCGCGTGCGGTCCGCCGAAGCCCATCGGGACGCCGAACCGCTGCGTCGACCCGATCGCGACGTCGGCGCCGAGTTCACCGGGTGACCGCAGCAGGGTCAGCGCGAGCGGATCGGCGGCCATCACCACGGCGGCGCCCAGCGCCTTGACCTCGGAGATGGTGTGCTCCCATTCGCGGACGACGCCCGAAGCGCCCGGATACGACAGCAGCACTCCGAAGAAGTCGCCGCCGAGTCCGAGCCCGGTGATGCCCTGCGACAGGTCGGCGGTCACCAGGTCGATGCCGAGCGGTTCGGCACGGGTGCGCAGGACCTCGATCGTCTGGGGAAGGGTGTCCTCGTCGACCACGAACCGATGCGATTTCGCCTTGCTCGCCCGGCGGACCAGTGTCATCGCCTCCGCCGCCGCGGTCGCCTCGTCCAGCATGGACGCGTTGGCGATCGGGAGGCCGGTCAGATCGGCGACCATGGTCTGGAAGTTGAGCAGCGCTTCGAGGCGCCCTTGCGAGATCTCCGGCTGATACGGCGTGTACGCGGTGTACCAGGCCGGGCTCTCCAGCACGTTGCGGCGGATCACCGGCGGGGTCACGGTGTCGTGGTAGCCGAGGCCGATCATCTGGACCATCGGCCGGTTGCGTGCGGCCAGCGCGCGGAGTTCGGCGAGCGCACCGGTCTCGCTGGAGGGCGGCGGCAGGTCCGGCGGAGTCGCGGACTCCCGCAGCGACGCGGGGACGGCCCGCTCGGCGAGCTCGTCGAGAGAGGCGACGCCGACGACGTCGAGGATGCGCGCGAGTTCTTCGGTGCCGGGACCGATGTGCCGGTCCGCGAAGGGAGTCCCGGATTCGAGAGCGGCCAGTGAAACGGGCTCCATCGGGAACCTCCCAAGACGCGGGGGTGGGGCCGGGACGATTGTCCTGGCCCTCCCCACTCTGTCCGTACCCCCGTGGGGGCGCCTGAGAGTTTCGCCCGAGTGTTGAGCCGGGCTTGCACCGTCGGCGGGGCCGCCAGGCTGTGACCTGGCGAACCACTTTCCAGAGGCGTCTCTTCCGCGCGGTCCAGGGTGCCTGAGAGGTTCCGGGGAGGACTTGCTCCTTCGGCGCCGAGCTCAACGGTTATCGGCTCGGTCTCTCCCGCGCGGATTCGTCGACCGCGGAAGTGAGCCTACCCTGCCGCCCTCGCGGCTTCATGATCAGCCGGTGCGACGTGCGTTACGACGCTGCGTGAGCTCGTCCGGCGTGACCGTTTCGATCACGCCGCCGTCGGCCCGCTCGGCCGGGAACTCGTGGATGGTGCCGCTGATCTCCTGCATCGCGCCGCTGACCGCGATCCCGAAGACGCCCTGCCCGCCCTGCAGTAAATCGACGATCTCTTCGGGCGAGGTGCACTCGTAGACGGTGGTGCCGTCGGAGAACAGGGTGACCTTGGCGAGGTCGCGGACGCCGCGCAGGCGCAGGTGGTCGACGGCGACCCGGATGTTCTGCAGGGAGACGCCGGTGTCCAGCAGCCGCTTGACCACCTTCAGGACGAGGATGTCCTTGAACGAGTAGAGCCGCTGCGAACCGGAACCGTGCGCCGTGCGGATACTCGGCGCGACCAGCTTCGTGCGGGCCCAGTAGTCGAGCTGCCGGTACGTGATGCCGGCGATCTGGCAGGCGGCGGGACCACGGTAACCGACGAGTTCGTCCGGAAGGGAAGAGTCGGGGAACAGCTCGCCCTGCTCGCCGTCAGCGACCGGAACGAGCGGCTCTTGAGGGCTACCAGCCTCGACCACGCCATGCCTCCCCTCGCCCGACCTGGCGGCCGGCGAACAAAGCCGCGCGGACCCATGTGAGTCCGCACCGGAGTTCCTCGTCAAGACGAATGCCCCAGACATCCGAATCACACCTTGGCGATTCACCTTCATTGACGGTAAGCGCGTCCGGCAAAGCGGTCAACGCGACGCGCGGTCGGCCTCAAGCTCTTCTTGAGGCTTGTCGAGGACAGTCCCCCGTTCGGCCGCACACTTGCCGGTTTTACTCAGCCGTGTTAATTTTTACTCATGCAAGTAACACCCTCCACCCAAAGTGCCATGCAAGAGGTCCAGGCGGAGCTGGGGCTGTCGGTCACCGAGGCGGCCCGGCGGGCGCAGATCATCGGGGCCACGATCGCGACGATCTCCGACCTCGGCTACCACAAGACGTCGTTCGCGAAGATCAAGGAGCGGGCCGGGCTGTCCAGCACCCGGATCATCTCGTACCACTTCACCAACAAGGCCGGCTTGATGCAGGCCGTGGTCACCACCGCGACCGGGATGAAGGACAAGTTCCTCGAGGAGCGGACTCAGGGCACGACCGACCGGGCCGGGCTGCTGCGCGGCTATATCGAATCGGAGATCGCGTTCCTCGGCTCATACCCGGAACTGGTGCGGGTCATGGTCGAGATGGCTTCGAGCGGCTCGGACGCCGAGGGCTGGTTCATGTCGGCACCGCTGGTCGAAGAGCTCCGCACCGGCCGGCTCGAACGCCAGTTGCGGCAGGGGCAGCGTGAAGGCGCTTTCGGCGAGTTCGCGCCGGACGTGATGGCGCTGTCGATCGCGCAGGCCATCGATGGCGTCGCGGCGAAGTTCGCGGCGGATCCGAAGCTGGACCTGGAGCGGTACGGCCGGGAGCTGGCGGACCTGTTCCTCAAGGCGACCGCGGCCTGACTCGTGAGTGGTAATGACGGTCGGAACCGTCATTACCACTCACGACAGGATCAGGTGTCCGCGCCGCGGAAGTCCTCCGGCGAGACGGAGTCGAGGAACTCGCGGAACTTCTCGACCTCGTCCTCCTGCTCGTCGGGGATGATGAGGCCCGCTTCCTCCAGCACCGCGTCCACGGCGTGGATGGGCACTCCCACCCGCAAGGCCAGCGCCACCGAATCGCTCGGCCGCGCCGAAACCCGGATGTCCCCGTCGAAGACCAGCTCCGCGAAGAACGTGCCTTCCTTCAGGTCGGTGATGACGACCTGTTCCAGCTCACGGCCCAGCGCTCCGATGACCTCCTTGAGCAGGTCATGGGTGAGTGGACGGGCCGGGCGGACTCCCTGCTGCTCCAAGGCGATGGCGGTGGCCTCGACCGAGCCGATCCAGATCGGCAGGTAACGCTCGCCTTCGGTTTCCCGCAGCAACAAGATCGGCTGATTCGCGGGCAGCTCCACCCGCACGCCGACGACGCGCATCTCGCTCATCGGGCTTCGCCTCCCTCTCGTGCGCACGGGCTGCAACGCTTGTCTCGACGACCAAGCGACGGCAGTCCCGACGCTACCCGTCTTCCGAGCGCTGTGCTCGCTGTCTCCGACATTCCGGTTCGCCCTTGGCAAACCCAACTCTCACGGTACGGCATAGGGTGCCGAACATTCAGTCATTGACAAGTGGCCTCACAACGGTTCCCGGTCCCCCGGACCCGTTCAACCGCCCGTGACAGCCCGTATTCCGGCCTTCACCAAGAGCGTGTGCAACGCCACGGTCAAGGCGGCGAGCTCACGGACGACTTCGTCGCCCCTCGCCTGGGCGTCCTCGTCACGATGCCGATACACCGGGGTCACGATCTGCTCCAGCAGGCCGACCTCGCGGTCGGCCGCGGCGCGGAAGGCACGCAGATGTCTCGGCTCTATACCGAATTCGGTCATCGCTTTCACGGTCTTCGCCACGAGGACCGCGTCGGGGTCGAAGAACCCCGCCGCGCCTGGGCGGACCAGACCGTATTGCCGCAGCTCAGCCAGGGTGGCGGCGTCGATCCCGGCCTGGCGGAGCAGATCTTCCTCCGTCAGCCTGATCTCGCGATCGGTCTCGAAGTCCCCGGGGGACGGCAGTCCGCCGTTCTCCCCGGGGGCGTCGAGTGAAACGAGTTTTCGCGGCAGCCTCGGCATCGCCACGGTGTGCTCGGCGGACGCGGCGCCCTGATCCGCCGCGTCCAGTTGTTCCTTGATGACCTTCAGCGGAAGGTAATGATCCCGCTGGGCGGACAGGACGAACCGCAACCGCTCCACGTCCGCCGGAGCGAACTGCCGGTACCCCGACGGGGTCCGGCCCGGCTGGACCAGACCCTCCGCCTCGAGGAACCGGATCTTGGAGATGGTGACATCGGGGAAGTCGCCGCGCAGCTGTGCCAGCACGGCCCCGATGCTCAACCCATCGCGCTGCGACGCATCCCGATCAGGCCGCCCGGCCGCCGTCACCGTGCCCCCTGGCCCCCGTGACCCGGGCCGGTCAGGAAGACCAGGCGGAACTTGCCGATCTGCACCTCGTCGCCACCGGCGAGGACGGCCTGGTCGACCGGCTCGCGGTTGACGTAGGTGCCGTTGAGGCTGCCGACGTCGATGACGACGAACTCGCCGCCCTCACGGCGGAATTCGGCGTGCCGCCGGGAGACCGTGACGTCGTCGAGGAAGATGTCGCTGTCCGGGTGCCGTCCCGCACTGGTGGTGTCGCGGTCCAGCAGGAAGCGCGAACCCGCGTTGGGGCCCCGCTTGACGACCAGCAGCGCGGAACCCGCGGGCAGCGCGTCCACACCCTGGACAGGGGCCTCGGCAGCCGGAGGAGCCTCAGTGCCTTCGACGTCGGCCAGGAAGTCGGCCCGGAAGACAGAAGTCCGCTCCGGAGACTGCTCCGGGGGAACGCCGGGCCCGTCGTTCGTGCTCACCTGAGCTCTCCTAACGCATGTGTGTTGCCACTACTCAAGAACGTGTGGAGGTCAAACGTACCGTGCCTGATCGAATCTCCGGCCCGCGGCTCCCCCTACTCTTCCCGAAGGGCCACGGCCTGCGGCTATTCCTTGATCAGCGCCTGGTACGCCTCGGCCTCCAGCAGGGATTCCACCGAGCTCGCGTCGTCGAGGCGGAGCTCGATCAGCCAGCCCTCGCCGTACGGGTCGCTGTTGATCAGCTCGGGCGACTCGGTCACCGCGTCGTTGACCGCGACCACCTCGCCGTCGAGCGGGGCGAACAGCTCCGAGACGCTCTTGGTCGACTCGACCTCGCCGAACGCGTCGCCCGAACCGACCTGCTTGCCGACCTCGGGCAGTTCGACGAACACCACGTCACCGAGCTGGTCCTGGGCGTACTCCGTGATGCCCACGCGCACGAGCCCGCCGTCGCGCACGGAGACCCACTCGTGCTCCTCGGTGTACCGCAGTTCTTCTGGAGTGGACAACGCCGCTCCCCTTTCTGGTGCCCTCACTCGAAACCGACGCGCGCAGTTTCGCATCCCGCCGGGTCACGCGCCCGGCGCCTCCCGTAACTCGCCGGGATCGGCCGATCGCAGCGCCCGTACCGTCTGTACGACGTACAGCACGCCCGAATAGACGTACAGGACCGCACCCCACGCCGTGAAGGCGTAGCCGATCGGCCGGGCGATCGCGGCGATGTCGGAACCACCCTGGGTGAGCAGCAGGAACGGGAAGGCGTACATCAGCACGAAGGTGGCGCCCTTGCCGATGTAGGTGACCTCGGGCGGGGCGAACCCCCGGCGCCGCAGCAGCAGGACGCAGACGCCGAGGACGGCCTCTCGGACGACCAGCGGGACCACCAGCCACCACGGGATGATGTCGCGGATCAGGAAGGCGATGAGGGTCGCGAGGATGTAGAGCCGGTCGGCGGCGGGGTCGAGCAGCTGGCCGAGCCGCGACATCTGGTTGAGCCAGCGGGCGAGTTTGCCGTCGAGCCAGTCGGTGAGCGCGCTGAACACGAGCAGCGCGAGCGCCCAGCCGTCCTCCTTCGGGCCGAGGAGCAGCCACAGGAAGACCGGCACCCCGGCGAGCCGGAGGATCGAAAGCATGTTGGGGACGTTCAGGGCCTGCCGCAGCAGGGAAGGCTCTTCGCTGGTCACGCTCGGTTCGGGGGGCGTACTCACCCGCTCAGCCTAGCCAGCGGCGGCAGGTCGTCCCGCGTCAGCTGGCCCGGGTGTGCGTCCAGCCGCGGCGTTGCAGGTCCGCGCTGGTCAGCGCCACGGGCCTGCCCCGGTGGTCGGTGCCCATCCAGCGATGGTGGCCGGCCGAGCTCTCCAGGACGTACGGGCGGCCGCCGCACCAGACGACGGTGCACGGCGCCGTCGGTGGCAGCTCCGTGCTCGCCGGTGCGGTGGCCTGGGGTGACGCGGGGTCGGTCTGTTCGTCGGTCTTCATCGCTCTCACGGTTTCGGTGACGGGGACTGGGACACGCCGGAGCGCTACTTGTCTTTTCGGCGGAACGGGGCCGCGCGTTAACGGCTCCGCGCCGGATTCGTCCGATCGGTTCGCGACGACAGCAGGGTGTTGCCGCGCCGTGAACGGCATATTAATTGTCTACAATGGACAGTGATTGAGCGGTCCTCGCGTATCGCGGCGGCGGGGGCGCGATAGCCTCCCGCGCATCGAACGTGGCTCAATGCCACGGCATCGGGCCCGGCCGGGTCAGAATGGGCCGGCCACGACCGGCCGACGAAAGGATCGCCTTGCCCGTCTCGACGACCACCGGAACGTGGCGGCGCCTGTTCGCGGTCTGCGCCGTCGCCGGAACACTCGCCGCCTGTTCGGGCGAAGATCCGCCACCGCCTGTCACTTCGATGTCGGTCTCACCGTCTTCACCCTCTTTGAGCGTTTCCCCTGTGTCAGTGCCACCGATCCCGTCGCAAACCGCGCCGAGCCCGTCCGCCGCACCGGCTCCCGCCCCCGAACCGAAGCCCGCTGAACCGGTACAGGGGTCCTGCGGAACGGTGACCGCGGCGAGCGGACTGACCTTGCAGGTGCTCAACGGCCCCGGTGTCTCCTGCGCGGACGCGACCGGAATCGTCGGTTCGTTCCACAAGAGGATCGCCGGACGTCAGTCCGCGGGCTCGGACGAGCCGGTCAGCGAGACCGTGGACGGCTGGCTGTGCGTCTCCGGCGCTCCCGCCGCACAAGGCGGCACCAGTTGCAGCAAGGGCGAGCAGAACGTGTTCGCCGCCGTCGTCCCCGTCGAATGAACCATCCCCGAAAAGAAGGGCCCATGAAGAGCCTCGCCGTGCTTCCCGCCGCGCTCGCCGTCGTCCTGCTGAGCGGCTGCGGCGCCGATCCCGCTCCCGCCGCCGCACCCGCGCCGTCCTCCCCCGCCGCCACCTCGGCGCCCGCCGGGACGCCCTGCGGCGAGGTCGCCGGGCTCCAGGGCGCGAAGAACAAGGTCGTCGCGCACGGAAAGACGGACTGCGCCGAAGCGACGCAGGTGCTCACGGACTACTTCGCCAAGCTGACGCCCGCAGAGGCGGCGTCACCGCAGGGGCCCGGCCCCGTCGTGATCGGGGCGTGGACCTGCGGGAGCGGGCCGAACGATCCGGTGACGAGTTGCTCGACCGAAGACGAGCGCCAGATCGAAGCGACCCGCTCCTGAGCGTCAGTTTCCCCAGACGGCGCCGCACATGGTGTAAGCCTCGAACTTCTGTCCCGAGAACCCGCCGTCCCGCGGCGCGGTCCCGGCGCCCGTGCCCCCTGAAGTACATGAAGGCCCCCTTCCTTGCGCCTGGCGCAAGGAAGGGGGCCTTCATGTACTTGGGAAGGCGATCCTGACGGTAGTGAAGGCCTCCTTCGCTACCGTCAGGGTAGGCAAGGAGGCCTTCACTACCGGACCCGCGATCAGCCGCGGCAGATCCAGCAGATACCCAAGACGCTCTTGACTCTGCCCCCGAAACGCCACTCACGACCTGGGCCGAAAGCTCCTTTCACCGCATCAGAGACAGTGAAGGGAGCCATCACCCCGCCACCGGCCGCTCCCGCGAACACGCCACCTTGTCTTACTCTCGATGATCCTCGCGTCGTCTCTTCCCCACGTCCAGCCGGTACAGGACACCGCCCACGATCACCATGCCCGTGAGAAAGAGGCCCAGCGCGCCGCCCGCCGAGACCTTCCAGATCAACGGCGATCTCGACCGATAGGCGAATCCATCACCGGCGAAAACCGTGTCACCCGCCGAGATGTCCTCTCCCAGGATCCGGCCGCCGCCGGTACGGCCGTCGGCGAAGCGCCATTTCCCGGCGCAGTAAGGGGTCTGGCCGTTCACCGCGGATCCCTCCGACGTGCACCCCGAGATCTCGGTGACCGTGACGTCCTCGCCGGTACTCAACTCACCGATACTGGAACCGAGGAAGGCCCAAACGATTCCGAAGAGCACCAGAAGAGGGATCACGGTCGAAAGCACCGGGGAAAGAACTCCGGATTTCCGTGCTTCTTCCGACACTGGAGTCCTTTCGTCGGTCACTGGAGCTTCAGCAGGACTTCTCGGTCGAGCTTGCCGACGAGCAGGTACTCGGTCCGGTATCCGGGCGGGACCACGAAACAGACGAGCCCGGTGGTGCCGTCGAAAGCGCCGGGAGCGCCCGCACAGTCCTTGACCCGCGCCGGCTCACCGTGTTCGTCGGCTGACAACTCCAGTGCCGTGTCACCGAGGCGAGACGCCTCGATCCGCAAGGTGAGCACGTGGAATCCGCTCAACCACGCCTCGGCTCCATCGGGCGCTCCGGGCCTGCTGTCGAGCACACGCACGGCCGACTCCCCGGATACGGCGGTCTGCCCAGGGGCGAACACCGGCGGCGGTCCCCACAAGTCGCGACGATGTTCCCAGAAATTCGGGACGGGGTCGGCCGCCTCGCGATAGGCCGTGCCGCCGAATCCGACCGGCGTCAGCACGATGAAGGCGCCGAAAGCCAGTCCGGCCAGGAACGGCAGCGACTTCCCCGGTCTCGCAACTTTGACCAGCACGACGGCCGCGAGCACCAGGAGTGCCCAGCCGAGCGACATCGCCGTGATCTTCTCCCACGGATGGTGGGCTTCCACGACCCTGTCCGCCCCGCGCACGGACAACACCCTGTCCGTCACCGACGAAAACCGGGCGACCACCGGATCCGCGAGGCCGAACGCGTCTCGTGTCGGCACCTCGATCGCACGGCCGTCCTCGGTGATCGCCATGACCTCGTAGCCGGTATGCGGGCCGTCCTGTCCTTCGGTGGTCTTGGAGTTCCATTCGGAGATCACCGCGCGCACGTCGTAAGTGCCGGCTATCCCTTCGACGGTCCACCGTCCGACGAAGGCCGCGACGAATCCGAAGACGATCCCGATCAGGAACACGATGACCATCGCGTTCGTCCGCCGTTCCGCGTTCCGATCCAGTTCCTGGAAGACCACCAACACCCCCTGTCCGGCTTGCCGAGCCTAGTGCTCCGAGGCCACCGGACGGCACGGGATTTGTACCCACCCCCTTGCGGGCCGAAGTAAGAGTCGTCTAGACTCAAACTATGCTCACCAGGGAAGACGCCGTGACGATGATCGAGAACACGGTCGACGCGGCCACTCTGTTCGCCCACCATCGCTACCGCGAACTGGCGGCCGTACTCCACCCGGACCGCAACCCCGGCGACGAGCGCGTCCATCGCGCCGCCGCCACCCTCAACCGCCTTCACGACGACTGGAAACGCGCCCGGCGCCAGACGGTCACCACGGCGACGTCGTCCTACACCCTCGTCGCGCCGCACGCGGTGGGCAGTGTCGCCACGACCTACCGGACCACCGGCCCGCATCTGGTCAAACTCGTCCGCGAGCCGGCGCTCAATCTGCTGATCCACGCCGAATGGGAGGCGTTGCGCGCGCTCGACGGTTTCACCGAACGGCACCGCTGGCTCCGGCCCTACTACCCGCGGCTGCTCGATACCTCCGGTCCGGTGGCCAGGGGCGACCGCGCGTTCAGCGTCCTCGATCCGCTCGTCGACGGTTTCGTCACTCTCGCCGAGATCGGGAAGGCCTTCCCCGGCGGGCTCGACGGCCGCGACTACGCCTGGATGCACCGTCGCCTCCTGCGGGCGGTGGCGGGCGCGCATCGCGCGGGTCTGGTCCACGGCCATCTCACCGCGGACAACGTGCTCGTCCATCCCGGACAGCACGGCATCGTCCTGGTCGGTTGGTCCTTCGCCGTCGAAGCCGGGGCGCTCCCGCTCGCGGCGGACAAGTCCGTCCACTATCCACCGGAAGTCCACAAAGGACTACCGATGACCACGGCCACCGACGTCCACATGCTCCACCGCATGATGCTGGAACTGTTGGCACCGAACGAAACCCGCCAACGCGAGTTCGCGACGTGGTGCACACAGGACATCCCGGCACAACGACCCGAGGCCGCCGATCTGCTCGACGAGTACGACGAACTGCTCGACGACCTGTACGGCCCTCGCACCTTCCGACCGTTCACCATCCCCGAGACAGGAGCCTGACCATGGGACACGGACACTGGGACGACAACGCCTACGCCGCCGCGAAGACCTTCCGCGCGGCCAAGGGCGAGGACGATTTCGGCTACACCGCCGATCTCCGCTCCAAACCCGCGAAGGAATGGAAGGTCGCGCCCGCGCTCGACCCGCTGAACGCCGTGCGGGAATGCCGGGATTCGGCCGACCACACCGATTCGACGCCGATCGCGGTGCTGTTCGACGTCACCGGGTCGATGCGCCGGGTGCCGAGGATCATGCAGGGCAAGCTCGGCAAACTGCACGGCCTGCTGAAGCGCCGGGGGTATCTGACCGACCCGCAGGTGCTGTTCGGCGCGATCGGCGACGCCGACAGCGACCGGGTTCCCTTGCAGGTCGGGCAGTTCGAATCGGACAACCGGATGGACGAGCAGCTGCGCACGATGTTCCTCGAAGGCGGGGGCGGCGGGCAGAAGAGCGAGTCCTACGAACTGGCCGCCTACTTCATGGCCAGGCACGTGGTGACCGACGCGTGGCAGAACCGCGGCCGCAAGGGCTATCTGTTCATCATCGGCGACGAGCTGAACAAGCCCGCGCTGGAGGCCCGCCACATCCGCCGCGTGATCGGGGACGACGTGCGGGAAGACATCGACCCGGCCTCGGTGTACCGGGAGCTGGCCCGCAAGTGGAACGTCTACTTCGTGCTGCCGAACCAGTCTTCGTACTACAACGACCCGCAGATCGGCGAGCACTGGAGCGGTCTGCTCGGCCAGAACTTCCTGAAGCTGGACGACCCTGGCGCGGTGTGCGAGCTGATCGCGGCCACCATCGGGCTGGAAGAGCGGGTCGTCGACGTCGACCGGGCGCTCGCCGATCTCGCGGACGTCGGCTCGGTCGCCGAAAGCAAGGCGGTCGGCAAGGCGCTGGCGAAGCTGGGCACCAAATCGGTCGTCACCTCGGCGGTGCCCGCGGACGACGGGCCGAGCGACGTGGTGCTGCGATGAGTCTCCTGGACGGTCACGTGGTGGTGGTCGGGCTCGGCTTCGGCGACGAAGGCAAGGGCGCGGTGGTCGACGCGCTCTGCGCCGCCCGGCCCACCACCGCCGTGGTCCGCTTCAACGGGGGCGCGCAGGCCGCGCACAACGTCGTCGTGGACGGGCGGCACCACACCTTCAGCCAGTTCGGGGCGGGCACGTTCGCCGGCGTGCCCACCCATCTGTCGCGGTACGTGCTCGTCGAGCCGTTCGCCCTGGCCGCGGAAGCGCGGCGGCTCGAAGCGGCAGGCGTCCGGAATCCGCTCTCGCTGCTGAGCGTGGACGGCCGGGCGCTGCTCACGACGCCGTTCCACATCCACGCCAACCGGGCCAGGGAGGGGGCCCGCGGCGTGAACCGGCACGGTTCGTGCGGCAAGGGCATCGGCGAGACCGTCTGGTACTCGCTGCTGCCCGGGGCCGCGCCGGGTGACGTCGTGGAGAGCCAGGAGGTGATCGGGACGCCGGGGGAAGCGCCCACGGTCGCCGACTGCGCCCGGCCGTCGGTGCTGCGACGCAAGCTGGACGCACTCGCGCGGTTCTACGCGCCGCTCGCCACGCCGCCGCACAGCGTCGACGAACTGGTGGCGCTGTACCGCGATTTCGCGGGCGCGGTGCGCATCACCGACGGGGACGAAACGGGACGGCTGGCGGATTCCGGGCGGCTGGTCTTCGAGGGAGCGCAGGGGGCTCTCCTCGACCAGCACCACGGGTTCCACCCGCACACGACCTGGTCCACGACCACGCCGCACAATGCCCGCGCACTGCTCGGCGGGCGACCGCACGCCGTCGTGGGTGTCACGCGGACCTATCTCACCCGGCACGGGGCGGGGCCGCTGCCCACGGAATCCGCCTCCGTCCTCGCCCGCTTTCCCGAGGCGCACAACGAAACCGGCGAATTTCAGGGCGCGTGGCGGGCGGGCCATCTCGACGCGGCCCTGCTGGATTACGCGATCGCGGCCTGCGACGGCGTGGACGCGCTCGCGGTGACGCATCTCGACGCGACCGGGCTGAAGGTCGTACCCGGGGACGGCTCCCCCGCCGTCGACCTGCCGGATCCGCTGGCGTGGTTCGGCGCGCGGCTGCCGGTGGCCGTCACCGGGTATGGCCCGGACAGGGCCGGTTACCGGGTCGCGGAGGCAAGGTCGACAATCTACGCGTGATCGAGTCGACGCCGGTGTCCGTTGATGTGCTCGTGGTGCGGTTCGCCCCCGGCACCCGGAACGTCCTGCTGGGAATCGCGCCGCGGGCGGCCGAGCCGTTCGCGGGGGAACTGGCCCTGCCCGGGGTGCTGCTCGGGCTCGGGGAACGGCTGCGGGAGGCGGCGAGCCGGGCGGTGGTCGGCAAACTCGGCCTCCCGCCCGACGCGGTCTCGGCGACGGGACAGCTCGCCACCTTCGACGAGCCGAACCGTGACCCCCGTGGCCCCACGCTCTCCATCGCCTTGTGGGCCACCGTGAATCCCGCGCTGGACGTCCCGGGGAACGTCGTGTGGGCGCCGCTGGACGAGGTCCCGCCGCTGGCTTTCGACCACGACCGGATCGTCGCCGACTGCCGCCCGATGCTGGCCGAACGGCTGTGGCGCGACGTCGCCTTCACCGCCGGGCTGCTGGGACCGATCTTCACCACCGCGCAGGCGTTGGACGCCACCGAAGCGCTGACCGGGGACCGCCCCTATCCGGCTAACCTCGGCCGGACGATGGAGCGGGTCCCCGGACTGCGGCGCACCACCGAACACGCGGCCGCCCTCCCCAAGGGAGGACGGCCGCCGTCGTTGTGGCGCTGGGAGTGACGAGGTCAGATCCCGCAGGAGGACGCCGACCAGAACCGCGTCGACCGGTGTGCCACGTGGGTGTGATCGTTGTGGCCGGGGTAGCCCGGCCCGAGGATCTCGGCGAACCCGTGGTTACGGGCCTGCTTCGCCAGCCCGCAGAAGCCCTGCGAACCGGCGCCGAGGTCGACGGCGTCACCGTAGAGATGACGGCTGTTGGTCGCGCCGCCGACCGCGTTGTTGCAGGCGACGCTGCGGAAGCCGCCGTTGACGTCGATCGGCCGGTCGCCCATGGCGTGCCGCATCGCCTGCAGCTTCCACATCGAGACCAGCGCGTTGGCCTTCGCCGTCGCCGGTGACACGTTGCCGCCCGACCAGTCGGAGTTGCACCGGTTCAGTTCCGCGTAGGTGAAGTTGACCGGCGTGCAGTCGTCGTCCTGCAACGCGTAGAGCTTCGAGAACGTGGCCGAGCCGGCGATGCCGTCCGCGCCCAGCCCGTACGCCTGCTGGAAGCGGGTGACCGCGGCCTTGGTGCCCGCGCCGAACTGGCCGTCGATGGCGAGGACGCCACCGTAACCGGGGTACCCGGCGACCCGGATCTGCAGTTGCCGGACGTCCTCGCCCGACGCGCCCTGGGACAACGTGCGTCCCCAGGAGTAGCAGGCGTCGGCGACGGACACTTCGCCCGCCGTCACCGGGCCTGGATCTGCGGCGGCCGGGGCGGCCACCGCGGTACCGAGCCCGGCCACCAGGGCGAGCATCGGCAGGAGGAAACGAATGCGCATGACAGGAACACCTTTCAAAGCAGGGAAGGTGAGACCCGTGACCCCCACGGGTTGTCAACGATTCACTGCCGAGGATGCTAACGCGGTTCCCGTTGCCGCGCTGTGGGTCGTTCGACCCACACGTGCCCAGTCGGGCCTGTCGAAGTCCGTGAAGGCCTCCTTGAGGGACTCTGGTTCCCTCAAGGAGGCCTTCACGGACAGGCCGTCAGCCCTTCAGCTGTGGGAAGTCCTCTTCGCGGAACTCCCCCGCCGGCCGTCCGTCGGCCTCGTTCTCCCGTCCGCGCAGTTCGACCCGCCGGATCTTGCCGGAGATGGTCTTCGGCAGCTCGGTGAACTCCAGCCGCCGGATTCGCTTGTACGGAGCCAAATGTTCCCGGCAGAAGGCCAGGATGGACACCGCGGTGTCGGCCGTGGGCTCGTGCCCGTTCGTCAGGACGACGTAGGCCTTCGGCACGGCGAGCCGGATCGGGTCGGGCGCGGGGACCACCGCCGCTTCGGCGACCGCTTCGTGTTCCAGCAGGACACTTTCCAGTTCGAACGGCGAGATCCGGTAGTCCGACGCCTTGAAGACGTCGTCCGTGCGGCCCACATAGGTGATGTAGCCGCGTTCGTCGATCGAACCGACGTCCCCGGTGTGGTAGAAGCCGTTCGCGAAGGCGGCGGCGGAGCGCTCCTCGTCGTCCGCGTACCCGGCCATCAGCCCGACCGGCCGCTTGTCGAGGTCGAGGCAGATCTCGCCCTCCTGCGCACGCTCGCCGGTGACGGGGTCCACGAGCGCCACAGTGAAGCCGGGCAGCGGGCGGCCCATCGAGCCCGGCACGACCTCCTGCCCCGGGGTGTTGGCGATCTGGACACTGCTTTCCGTCTGCCCGAAACCGTCGCGAATCGTGACGCCCCAAGCCTTTTCGACCTGGTCGATCACTTCGGGGTTGAGCGGTTCGCCCGCGCCGACCACCTTGCTCGGCGGCGTCTTCAGCACGGTGAGATCCGCTTGGATGAGCATGCGCCACACCGTCGGCGGGGCGCAGAAACTGGTGATCCCGCAGCGTTCCATCTGCGCCATCAGGGAGACCGCGTCGAACCGCGCGTAGTTGTAGAGGAACACCGTCGCCTCGGCGTTCCACGGCGCGAAAACGTTGCTCCACGCGTGTTTCGCCCAGCCGGGCGAGGAGATGTTGAGGTGGACGTCACCCGGTTCCAGACCGATCCAGTACATTGTGGACAGATGGCCGATCGGGTACGAGACCTGCGTGTGCTGCACCAGTTTCGGCTTCGCGGTGGTCCCCGAGGTGAAGTACAGCAGCAGCGGGTCTTCCGCCGCCGTCGGGCCGTCGGGCGTGAAGGTGTCCGCTTCCTCGTAGGCGTCCACGAAGGACCGCCAGCCCTCGACCGGTTCGCCGACGGCGATGCGGGTGTAGCCGCCCTCGACGTTCTCGAACTTGTGCGCGTCGACGGACCGGATCACGACGTGTTTCGCCGCACCCCGCTCGACCCGGTCGGTGAGGTCCGCCGGGCCGAGCAGGGTCGAGGCCGGGATGATGACGGCGCCCAGTTTGATCGCGGCGAGGATCGTCTGCCACAGCTCACCCTGGTTGCCCAGCATCAGGATCAGCCGGTCGCCCCTGGCCACGCCGAGCGAGCGCAGCCAGTTCGCGACCTGATTGGACCGCCGCGCCATCTCCGGATAGGTCCAGCGATTCTCGATGCCGTCCTCTTCGACGATCCAGAGCGCGTACCGGTCCTGATTGGCCGGATCGGCCGCGACGACGTCGAACCAGTCCAGCGCCCAGTTGAACTCGGCGGGCTGGGGCCAGGTGAAGTCCCGATAGGCGGTTTCGTAGTCCTCGCGATGGGCCTGCAGATAGTCCCGTGCCTCGCGGAACGTGCGGTATGCCTCCGAAGCGCTCACGATCGTCCTCCTGGTCCTGGGTGGCCGCCGGTTCTTTCTACTCTCCCTTGAACTCGGGCGCGCGGCGCTCGAGGAAGGCCTGCACGGCCTCGCCGAGGTCCTTGCTGGGCAGGAACGCCGCGTTCCAGGCCGAGACGTAACGCAGGCCGTCCGCGACCTGGCGTTCGGTGTTGGCCGAGAGGACGTTCTTGGTGCCCTGCACGACCAGCGGCGGGTTCGCGGCGATCTCCCCCGCCAGCTTGCGCGCCTCGGCGAGAAGGGTCTCCTGATCCGCGTAGACGTCGTTGACCAGGCCGATCTTCTCCGCGCGGGCGGCGTCGACGTCCTTGCCGGTGAGGGCCAGTTCGCGCAGGTGCCCCTCGCCGATGATCGGCGCGAGCCGCTGGAGGCTGCCGAGGTCGGCCACGATCGCGACCTTGACCTCGCGCACGCTGAACTTCGCGTCGGTGCTCGCCAGGCGGATGTCCGCGGCCGCGACCACGTCGACACCGCCGCCGATGCACCAGCCGGAAATGGCCGCGATGACCGGTTTGCGGCATTCGGCGATCGAGGAGACGCTCGCCTGGAGGGTCTTGACCTCGTCGAGGAACTTCGTCCGCGGGCCCGCGAGCGCGTCGCCGCCGAGCATTTCGCCCCAGCTCGGCATCATCGCGGGCAGGTCGAGCCCGTAGGAGAAGTGCTTGCCGCTCCCGGTCAGCACGACCGCCCTGACCTGCGGGTCCGCGTCCAGCGCACGGAAGACGATCGGCAGCTCACGCCAAAAATCGGGGCCCATCGCGTTGCCCTTGGACGGACCGAGCAGCGTCACTTCGGCGACGTGCCCGTCGATCTCCACCTTGAGCGAAACGAGATCGGGAAGACTGTCAGCTGTAGCGGTCATGAGGTCATCTTGACTCATGTGATTGACAGGCTGCCAACGGCCACTGTGCCACGGTGGCCACGAGATGCTTTCCTGGTACCAGCGAGTACTACCGGTGAGTACCGACGATCGACGAAGGACGGTGGGATATGAGCCCGGTCAGCAGCGCCACCGCGGTCGCCGACCTGCCCGCGCCGACCCCCGGACGGCGACGGGAACGATCCTCCCGGCCGATCGAGCTGTCGGGATCCTTCACCCATGAGGGTCACCGGCTCGCGTACACCGAATTCGGTTCCGGCGACCGGGTGGTCGTGCTCACCCACGGCATCATGCTGACGAGGCGGATGCACGCGCCGCTCGCCCGCAGGCTGGCGCGGGCGGGCTTCCGGGCGGTGACGCTCGACCTGCTCGGTCACGGCGATTCGGACCGGCCGACCGACTCGTGGCTGTACTCGATGCCCGCGTTCGCGGAGCAGACCGTCGCACTGCTCGACCACTTGGAGATCGACACCGCCGTCATCGGCGGGACGTCGCTGGGCGCGAACGTCGCGCTCGAAGTGGGCGTCGCCGCGCCGGAGCGCGCATTGGGCCTGGTCGTCGAGATGCCCGTGCTGGACAACGCGATCGTCGCCGGGCTGATCACGTTCGCGCCACTACTGATGGCCGCCAGGTTCCTGCCGGTGACTGTGCAGGGAGTGGCGCTGGCGGCGAAACTCGTGCCGCACGGCAACCAGTGGGTCGACGTCGTCACCGACACGCTGTCCCAGGAGCCCGCGCCGATGGCCGCGCTCCTGCACGGCGTGCTGTTCGGCCGGATCGCGCCGCCCAAGTCGATCCGGCGGAAGATCGAGACCCCGGCACTGGTCATCGGGCACGAGCGCGACCCGATCCACCCGTTCGGCGACGCCGACACGCTGGCCGCGGACATGCCGGCGGCCGAGTTCGTCCAGGCGCGCAGCCCGGTCGAACTGCGCTTCGATCCGACCCGCCTGACCGAGGCCATCACCGACTTCTCGGCGCGCTGCCATGACCGTTGAACCGGCGCCGACCCGGGACACGGCCGCGGAAGAGCTGCGGACCGGGCGCCTGCTCCTACGCCGTCCCGGCCCTGAGGACCTCGACGCGATCTTCGCTCTCCACACCGATCCTGAGGCCTGCGCGCACAACCCGTCCGACATGGTCGGCACGCGCAAAGAGGCCGAGTTGCTGCTGCTCCGCTGGACGCACCAGTGGAACCGGTACGGCTTCGGGTACTGGACGATCCGGCGCCACGACTCGCCGGAGGTGCTGGGGTTCTGCGGGGTGAAGATCGTCGGCTTCCGGCGCCGTCCCGTGTTGAACCTCTTCTACCGGTTGTTCCCGTCCTCGTGGGGCGCCGGATACGCCGGCGAGGCCGCCACCGCGGCGGTCGGCTGGGCCCGCGTCCACCGGCCGGACGACCTCGTGATCGCCCGCGTCCGGCCGGAGAACGTCGCGTCGCAACGGGTGGCACTGCGGTCCGGGCTGGTCCGCGCGGAGTACCTCGACTCCCCCGGCGACGACGGGGCCGACTGGTTCTACGTCTCGGACCGTGGTTACGAGGGCTGAGCCAGCCCCGCCACCGGACCGAACACGATCACCGCGGGCGGCCGCACCCCGGCCGCGGCCGCGTCCTCGACCACCTTGTCCAAAGTGGAGCGGAGAACCCGCTGCGTGCGCATGGTGCCGTCCTCGACGATCGCCACCGGCGTGTCGCCCGGCCGCCCCGCCCGCAGCGCCTTGGCGAACAGCGGAAGCCGCTCGACGCCCATCATCAGCACGATCGTGCCGCGCATCTTCGCCAGCTGATCCCAGTCCACCAGCGACTTCTCGTCGTCCGGCGCGACGTGCCCGGACACCACGACGACCTCGTGGGCGACGCCGCGGTGGGTCACCGGGACGTCCGCCGCGGCGGGGACGGAGAACGCGCTCGTGATGCCGGGGACCATCGTCACCGGGATGCCCGCTTCCGCGCAGGCGAGGACTTCTTCGAAGCCACGGCCGAACAGGTACGGGTCGCCGCCCTTGAGCCGCACGACGAACTTCCCGGCCTTGGCCCGGTCGATCAGCGTCGAGTTGATCACGTCCTGGCTGGCGGCGCGCCCGTACGGGATCTTCGCGGCGTCGACGATCTCAACGTGGGGCGAGAGCTCGTCGAGCAGCTCGCGCGGGGCCAGCCGGTCGGCGACCACGACGTCGGCCCTGGCGAGGAGACGGCGGCCGCGGACGGTGATCAGCTCCGGGTCCCCCGGGCCACCGCCCACGAGGGCGACGCCGGGCAAGTCGTCACCGGCGTCCGGTACGCGGCCGTCAGCGACGGTGCCGGCGCGGAGGCCGTCGAGGACGCTGTCCCGGACGGTGGCCGACCGCAACGGCTCGCCGCCGGAGAGGACGCCGACCAGGAGCCCGCCGTGCCTGCCCGAGGCCGGGGTGACCGCGCTGCCGAGGTCTCCGTCGTCGGCGCGGACGCAGAACACCCGCGCGCGTTCGGCCTCGGCGCAGACGGCGGCGTTGACCTCGGGGTCGTTCGTGCACGCCAGCGCGTACCAGGCGTCGGTGAGGTCGCCCTCGGTGTAGCGGCGCTCGTGCCAGACGATCTCGCCGGCGTCGGCCATGGCGCTCACCGACGGCGTGGTGTGGGGCGAGACCAGTTCGACCCGCGCGCCGGCGCTGATCAACCGTGGCAAGCGGCGCTGGGCGACCGTCCCGCCACCGATCATCACGACACGACGGCCGGCCAGGTCGAGGCCGGAGAGGTAATGCGGGTCATCCATGCGGGGCAGTGTAAGGATTCAGCGGCCCGGACCGCGATCCGAGTGAGAACCGCCTCAGCCCTGGAGCAGCGCCAGCAGTTCGGTGTTGCCGAACATCCTGGCCGCGTCGATCGCCGACGGCTCCCCCGCCGTCGCGTCCGCGCCGCCCTTGAGAAGGGCCTTCACGACCTCGGGTTCGTTCTTGAAGACCGCGCCGGCGAGCGGGCTCTGACCACGGTCGTTCTCACGGTTCGGATCGGCGCCGCGGTCGATCAGCGCCGCGACGGTCTCCGCGTGCCCGTGGTAGGCGGCGAGCATGACCAGCGTGTCGCCCCGGTCGTTGGTCAGGTTCGCCGAAACGCCCGCGTCGACGTACGCGGCGAGCTCGGCCGTCGCGCCGGAGCGGGCGAAGCCGAACACCTTGGCCCACAACTCCAGCAGTTCGGGATCGAATTCCTCGGCCTGTCCGGGGTTCTCCGTCATGGGCCCGATCCTCCCACGCCGAGCCGCGGTCCGGGCGGCGCGTCGCACCACCCGGACCGGTGGCGTCAGCGCCCCGCGTTGGGGTAGGGCAGCAACGCCATCTCGCGGGCGTTCTTGATCGCCGTGGCGACCTGTTTCTGCTGCTGGGGCGTCAGCCCGGTGACCCGGCGGGCGCGGATCTTGCCGCGATCGGAGATGAACTTCCGCAGCAGATCGACGTCCTTCCAGTCGACCTCGGTGATCTTGTTGGCGTGCAACAGGTTCGTCTTGCGCTTGACGGGGCGGTCCCGGTTCGGCCTCACCAGCTCGACTTCGTGACGCCGGGCAGTTCGCCGTTGTGCGCCATCTGCCGCATCCGGACCCGCGAGAGCCCGAATTTCCGCAGGTAACCGCGAGGGCGGCCGTCTGCGGCGTCGCGGTTGCGGATCCGGGTCGCGCTCGCGTCGCGCGGCATCGCCTGCAGGGCCGACACGGCGGCCGCCTTCTCCTCCGGCGACGCGGAGGGCGAGGCGATGGTGGCCTTCAGCTCACGCCGTCGTTCGACGTAGCGGGCGGCGACGACCTTGCGCTGTTCGTTCATGGCGATCTTGGACTTCTTGGCCATCAGCGCTCCTCCTTGAACTCGACGTGCTTGCGCGCGACCGGGTCGTATTTGCGCAGCACCATGCGGTCCGGGTCGTTCCGCCGGTTCTTCTTGGTGACGTAGGTGTAGCCGGTGCCCGCGGTCGAGCGGAGCTTGATGATCGGCCGGATGTCGGTGCTCTTGGCCATCAGAGCTTCACCCCTTTCGCGCGGAGTTCGGCCACAACGGCCTCGATCCCCCGCTTGTCGATGGTCTTCATGCCCTTCACCGAGACCCGCAGCCGGACCCAGCGCCCTTCGCTCGGCACGAAGTACCGCTTGGCTTGCAGGTTCGGCTCCCAGCGCCGGGACGTGCGCCGATGCGAATGCGACACCTGCTTCCCGTAGCCCGGTTTGCGGCCGGTGACCTGGCACACGGCGGACATACACCCTCCCGAGTTGATATCGGTTGTCGTTTTCATTTACTCTACACAGCCGAACCAGAACGCCCCCGACGCCCCGGAGCTTCAGTGACCGACAACCCCCGCGTGCCCCTCGTCCTGATCGGTGGCCTCGCACCGGGACCGAACGCCGACCTCGCCGAACGGCTGCGCCTCGCCGAACCCGGCACCGCCGTCGTGCATCACGACCTGAGGCAGATCCACTCCGGAGTGGTCCGACGGCGGATCCGGCTCGGCGACCGCGACCAGCTGACCGTCCTCGAACTCGCGCACGGCTGCGTCTCGTGCACGCTGCGCGAGGATCTGCTGCCGCTGCTGCGCGAGCTCTCCCAAATGCCGCAGGTGCGGCGCATCGTGGTCCGGCTCGACGAGGCGATGGAGCCCGAGCCGGTCAGCTGGGCGCTGCACCACGTCCTCGTCGGCGAGCGGCCGGTGATCGAGGACGTCGATCTGCGCGCCGTGCTGACGGTCGTCGACTGCGCGGGCTGGCTGGCCGACAGCACCGGCGACGACACCCTCGCCGAACGGAACCTGCGGGCGAGCCCCGAAGACGAGCGCACAGTCGCCCAGGTCGCGCTCACCCAAGTCGAGTTCGCCGACCTGATCGTCCTCGCCGGCGCGGCGACCGACGCGTGGTCCGCGGCGAAGGCCTCGGCCGTACTCGACCGCGTCGCACCGTCGATCCCCCGCGTGGAACTGTCCTCTGTGGACGGGAAGACCGTGCTCGACGCCGTCCCCGCCGACGCCCGGCGCGGCGAGGTCACCGACATGCACGGACCGCTGCTGCGCGGCCAGCCGCCGTTGCACACCGATTGCGGGATCGGGCTGCTGACCTTCACCTCGCAGCGTCCGTTCCACCCCGAACGCCTCCACGACGCGATCGACGTCCTGCTCGACGGCGTCGTCCGCACCCGGGGACGGCTCTGGGTGGCGAGCCAGCCGGACATGGCGCTGTGGATCGAGTCCGCGGGCGGCGGTCTCGCCGTCGGGCACGCCGGGCCGTGGCTCGCCGCCCCCGACGGTCCGGACTGGGCCGACGTCTCCCCCGAACGCCGCACTCTCGCCTCCCTGCGCTGGGACCCGCTGTTCGGCGACCGCGCGCAGGAACTCGTCGTCGTCACCGATCAGGCCACCCCCGAGGAGATCGAAGCCGCCCTGAACGGGGCCCTGCTGACCGAAGAGGAACTCGCCGCCGGAGAGCAGGAATGGCTCAGCTACCCCGATCCGTTCGGCGAGTGGCACGAAGAACCGTGTGAGGACACGGAAACCGACCCCGAGAAGCACGACGCGAACGCGTCGAACCGAAAGGACGAAACGCAGTGAAACCGGGAATCCACCCCGACTACCACCCTGTGGTGTTCAAAGACCTCTCCACCGGGGACGCCTTCCTGACGCGCTCCACCGCCACCTCGGACCAGACCATCGAGTGGAGCGACGGCAACACCTATCCGGTGGTGAACGTCGAGATCAGCTCGTGGTCGCACCCGTTCTGGACCGGCAACCAGCGGATCATGGACAGCGCCGGCCAGGTCGAGAAGTTCCACCGCCGCTACGGACGCCGCGGAGGGTCGAAGTAATGGCCGTCCCGAAGCGGAAGATGTCGCGCAGCAACACCCGGTCCCGGCGTTCGCAGTGGAAGGCGGCCGTGCCGGATCTGGTGCCGATCAAGGTGAACGGTGAGACGAAGCTCGTGCCACGCAAGCTGATGAAACACTTTCACGAAGGTGGGGAATGACGACGCCGGTCACGGTGCTGTCCGGATTCCTCGGGGCGGGCAAGACGACCGTGCTCAATCACGTCCTCGCCAACCGCGACGGGCTGCGGGTGGCGGTGATCGTGAACGACATGAGCGAGGTCAACATCGACGCCGCGCTGGTGCGGGACGGGAACAGCCTGTCCCGCACCGAGGAACGGCTCGTCGAGATGACCAACGGCTGCATCTGCTGCACGCTGCGCGACGACCTGCTGGAAGAGGTCTCGCGGCTGTGCGAGGACGGCCGGTTCGACTACCTGCTCATCGAATCGAGCGGGATCTCCGAGCCGATGCCCGTGGCGGCGACGTTCTCCTTCTTGGATTCCGCGCGGCTCGACACGATGGTGACCGTGGTCGACGCGGTGAACTTCGAGCGGGAACTCGCGGCCGGGGACGCGCTGACCGAACGCGGGCTGGACCAGTACGACGGGGACGAGCGGACGGTCAGCGACCTGCTGATGGACCAGATCGAGTTCGCGGACGTCCTCCTGCTGAACAAGGCGGACCTGGTCCCGGCCGGCTCTCTCGACCGGCTGACGGCGATGCTGCGGCGGCTCAACCCGGTCGCGGAGGTCGTCGTCTCGACGCACGGCCGGGTCCCGCTCGACAGGCTGCTCGGCACCGGGCGTTACGACGTCGAGCGGGCGCAGGAAGCACCCGGCTGGGTGGCGGAGCTCAACGGCGATCATGTTCCGGAGACGGAGGAGTACGGGATCTCCAGCGTGGTCTTCCGCGCCGGGCTCGCGTTCGATCCGGAACGGCTGTGGGACTTCGTCGCGCGGCTCGACACCGGGGAGTTCGGGACGGTCTTGCGGTCGAAGGGGTTCTTCTCGCTGGCGTCGCGGCCCGGGGTGACCGGGCTGTGGTCGCAGGCGGGTTCGGTCGCCCGGTTCGAACCGCAGGGCGTCGAGGAGGCGCCGCGGCAGGAACTGGTGTTCATCGGGGTGGGGCTGGAGAAGGACGCGCTGCTGGACTCGCTCCGGTCTTGCCTGGCCGCCGGCTCGGCCGGTGCGGATCCGTTTCCGGAGTGGGAAGCCGTGCACGTCCACTGAGGTCGTGGTTCGGGTGTCGCGACCATGCCACGAGTGTCCACAGGGGACACGTGCGGCGACCGGGTGCGCAGGGTGCCGGGTTGCGAAAGCCATCTTTCGTAACGTCAGCGGCAGCGGTGGTCGGCCAGGTAGCGGGGCTCTGGTAGGCCTCATGGCCTGGGCGTACGTCGCGAAAGCCACTTTCGCGACGTGTGACGTCTCGAAAGTGGCTTTCGCGACAGGCGGGTCAGGGTCGTCGTGAGTCAGTGGTCGTCGTAATGGTCGCCGTGCGCGGCGTGCCGGTGGCCGTCGTGCACGTAGTCGACGTGGTCGCCGTGGTCGCCGTGCGGCACCGCGACATGGCCGCAGCCCTCACCGTGAGCGTGCGTATGGCCGGCGTGTTCGGTGTGCGCGGCGGTCGTCACTGGATCCTTCCTGATCGAAAACGCCTGATCAGGCGGACCGTAGCACCGGACTACCGGTCCAGCAGCGTGCTCACCCGACCGAGTGTCCGCACCTGGTCGGCCCAGAGCGGGCCCGCCAGTCCGACGACGACGTGGGCCGCTCCCGCCTCACGGTAAGCCGACAGCCGTTCGGCGACGGCCTCGGCGGAACCGTTGAGCGGCAGGGAGATCGCCTGGTCGAGGGGCATCCCGTAGGCGTCGCCGATCCCTTTCGCCAGGTCCTCCACCGGCGGCAGGTCGGCGTCCCCGCCCACCGCGCCGGTGGCGCCGACCGCGATCACCGGATCCGCGACACCGAGATCGATCAGCCGTCGCCGTCCGGCGGCGACGGCTTCCGGCGACAGGAGGGAGGGGAACCACCCGGTGCCGTATTCGGCGACCCGCCGGAGCACGAGCCTGCCCCGGTTGCCGACCCAGATCGGCGGGACCGCCGCCGGCGGGGCCAGTTCGACGACGGCGTCGCCGATCCGCACCTCCTTGCCTGCCAGCAGCTCCGGCAGCAGGCGAAGCGCCTGGTCGGTGCGCGGGCCGCGTTCGGCGAACGGCATCCCGGCCGCCGCGAACTGGGCCTCTCCCCCGCCCGAGCCGATGCCGAGGATGAGCCGTTCGCCCGACACCTGCTGCAACGAGGCGATCTGCTTGGCCGCCCACGCCAACGGGCGCATCGCCGGGACGAACACACTCAGCCCGATCCGGATCCGGGTGGTGACCGCGGCGGCGACCGCCAGCCCGACCGTGCTGTCCAGCGAAGGACGTCCGGTCATCAGGTGATCGCCGAGGAACACACTGTCGAGACCCGCGTCCTCTGCCTGCCGGGCGGACACACGGAGATCGTCGGCCGGGAGGATCACACCCAGTTTCATGAGCCCATCGTGCGACCTCCACTTGACTGGAGGTCAAGTGCTCTTCACGGTCAAGCGATGTGGCGGCGATGCCCGGCCCAAAACGGCTCCCGGAGCGCCCGCTTGTCGACCTTGCCGATCGCCGTCAGCGGCAGCGCCTCGGCGAAGTCCACATCGGACGGTACGAAATGTTCCCGCCCGAAGAACTCCCGGGCATGCGAACGGACTTCTTCGACCGACAGCGCCCCTGAGGCGACCGGCACCACCACGGCGTGGACCCGCTCGCCCTCGCCGCCGTCGCCCGGCACGCCGAACACGGCCGCGGAACGGATCAGCGGATGCCGCGCGAGCGCGTTTTCGACCACGGTCGAGTACACCTTGGTGCCGTGCTCGCCGGTGATGATGACGTCGTTCGCCCGGTCCAGCAGGTAGAGATATCCCTCGTCGTCGAAGCGCCCGAGATCACCGGTCCGCAGCCAGCCGTTCCCGATCGGCGCCGCCCCGTGGTAGCCGACCATCATGGACAGTCCGCGCACCAGGACCTCCCCGTCGTCGATCCTGGCCTCCATGCCCGGCACGATCCGGCCCACGGACTCGAGCCGCTCCGGCCGTCCGGCGAGCTCCGCCGCGGAGATGCTCGCGATCATCGGCGCCTCGGTGAGCCCGTATCCCTGCCCGACGACGGGCCCAAACACCTCGAGCGCCTGAGCCAGCCGTCTCGGCGGAAGCGGGGCGGCACCCAGCGAAAGCTGCCGCACACTGCTGACGTCGCTCGACGCCATGGCCGGATGGTCGAGCATCTCCGCCAGGCGCGCGGGAGTGAGGGACAACGCGGTGATCCGGTGTTGCGCGATCGCGTCCAGCACCTTGCCCGCGTCGAAACCCCGCAGCAGCACGACACTCTCCCGCCGTAGGATCGCTCCCAGCACGGTGGCGTTGCCGGTCATATGTGTCATCGGCGCGATCAGCAGCGTGCGTCCCAGCCCCGCCGGATCCGGCGCGAAGATATGGGCCATCCCGTCGTAGATCCCGCTGTGCCGGATGAGTTTCGGCGCCCCGGTGGTACCGCCGGTGGGAAAGATGACGGTGACCGACCCTGGCAGCTCTCCCGGGTCGGTACCGTCGCGGTCCACCAGGTCGTCGAGCGTGGTCACCCGCGCGTCGACGGCGGGCCAGTCCGCCGGCCGCTCGGTCACCAGGGTCGTGACCCCGGCCGCCTCGACCGCGGCGAGCCGGTCCGGCGTACTCGCCGACGCGGCGACGAGCAACACCGTCGAACCCCGCAGCTGCGCGGCGATCTGAAGGAGGACGGTTTCCGGCCGGTTGCCGGCGTCGATGGCGACCACCCCGCGCTCCGGCAGCGCCGCGTACATCCGGCGTACCAGTTCGAGCGCCTGCCCGTAGCCGGTCTCCCGGCCGTCCTGGACGAACAGCACCTCGTCGCCCCCCGAACGCAGCGCGTCCAGCACCCGGGCCAGGAACAGACTCTCCACCGGCCGGACCCTAGCCCAGGGTCAAGATCCCGAGCAGCAGCCACCGGCCGGAGCGGCACCCTCGTAAGCGTCGTGCCAGTTCCACCATTCGTACGGCGGCGTCTGCGGATACCCCTCCGGTGAGTCCTCCCACTCCTCCTGCCGTCCCAGGGCGGTGATGTCGAGGTAACTCCAGGTGCCGCCCATCGCCTCGTCGCCGCGATCGTTGACGAAGTACGTGCGGAACACCTGATCACCTTCGCGGATGAAGGCGTTGGTGCCGTGCCACTCGTCGACACCGAAGTCGGCGTCGAAGTCGCTGGTGATCGTGTACCACGGCATCGTCCAGCCCATCCGCGTCTTCAGCCGCACGATGTCCGGTTGCGTGCCTCGCGAGGCGAAGGCGAGCGTGGTGTCGCGGGCGTTCAGATGCGCGACGTGCGCGACCTGGTCGGCCACCAGCGAGCAGCCTTTGCAGGCGTGGTCAGGGAAACCGTCCACGCCGGGGTCGAAGAAGGCCCGGTAGACGATCAGCTGACGGCGTCCTTCGAACAGGTCTAACAGGTTGACCGTCCCGGACGGGCCGTCGAACTCGTACGATTTTTCGACCGCGAGCCACGGCATCCGCCGCCGCTCGGCCGCGAGCGCGTCGCGGGCGCGGGTCAGTTCCTTTTCCTTCACCAGCAACCGAAGGCGCGCTTCCTCCCATTCGGCCGCGGACACCGTGTTCATCACGCCGGCTCCGCGGGGTCGAAGACCTGCTGCGGCGTCTGATCCGCGGTGAAACTCGTCGTGAAGCTCATGATGTTCCCTCCAGATGGTCTTTCAAGGCCGCGAGCGGCCCGTCCCAATCGCGGGCGAGCGCGGCGAGGAACTGCTGGGCGACCTGCATCGGGGCCGACCGCAGCCGGTAACGGACGCGGCGCCGTTCCCCTTGTTCCGGGGTCACCAGGCCGGCGTCGGTGAGCAGCGCGAGATGTTTGGCGATGGCCTGCCGCGTGATCGGCAGCCGTTCGGCCAGGTCGGTCGCCGTGGCGGGGCCGCCCGAGGCGAGCGTGGCGAGGATGCTCCGCCTGCTCGGGTCGGCCAATGCGACGAAGACCTGTTCGGCGATCGCTTCGGTGTCAGGCGGCATCGAGGTATTCGATCAGTTCGCCCAGCTCCGCCGCCCACCCCTTCGTGTTCCCATCGAAAGCGACACCGTGGACGTCGTCCGGCAGCTGGGAGAAACCGGTTTCGACGACGGTGAGACGCGTGCCGTCGCCGTTCGGGGCGAGGGTGAACTCGACATAGGTGCGGCGAGGATCGTCGTCGGGAAGGCCGTAGATGTTCCAGGTGAAGCCGAAGATCTCCGGCTCCTCGACGCGCTCGACGCGCATGTTCGCCTTGTGCCCCTCGTCCCATTTCATCTCGGCCTGACCGCCGGGCCGCAGGTCGATGCTCGCCTGGTTCCCGAACCAGGTGCCCAGGCCCTCGGCCGTGGTCAGCGCGGCCCAGACCTTCGCGGGCGGATGGGCGATTTCGACGGTGCGTTCGATCCGGTCGGGGAATCCCACGACGGCCTCCTCAAGTAGCAATCAATCGGTTGCTATAACTTTGTATAGCAACCGAGCGATTGCGTCAAGGTGCGGCTCAGGAAGCCGTGTACAGCGCGCCGAGGAACTCGAGCAGCAGCCGCTCCCGCAGCGGGCCGGGTGCCGTGGCCAACAGGGCGTTGATCTCCGCCATCCGGGTGGGCAGCCCCGCGTCGCCACCGAGACCGGCCGCGGCCAGCAGTCCGGCGAACTGCTCCGGCGTCAAGGTCGCCGGGTCCAGCGCCGCGACGAACTCGGCCACCTGCGGGTCGACGACGATCGGCCCCGCTTCACGGGCGGCCACGACCGAAGCTGCGAGATCGGCCAGGAACTCCTTTTCACTCCCCCGGTTCGCGGCCGTCACGGTCAGGTGCAGGTTCGCGGGTGACGACTCGTGGGCGAACTGCGGCTGGACGTACCAGCCTCGCTCGCGCATCTCGTCCGCGACGGTGAACAGGTCGAATCCGGCGCCGTCCGCCACGGTGAACGCGAGCAGCGTCGAGACCGGATCGCCGAGAACGCGCAAGCCGTCCAGCGCCTCGATTCCCGTGCGGATCTCCACGGCCGCCTCACGCGCCGACGACGCCAGCTTCCGGTAGCCCTCTTCGCCGACATGCCGCACGACGGCCCACGCCGCGGCGAGCGGACCACCCGAACGCGTGCTCTGCAGGGTGGTGTTCAGCATCGTGTAGCCGGGCCAGTCGGCACTGGCGAAGTACTGCGAACGGCGCAGCCCGGCGTCGGCGTGCAAGAGAACCGACACGCCTTTCGGGCAGTACGCGTACTTGTGCAGATCGACCGAGACGCTGGTGACGCCGGGGACGTCGAAGCCGAACGGGCCGAGCCCCAAGTACGGCAGCACCCAGCCGCCGATACAGGCGTCGACATGGAACCGGACGCCGTCCAGCAGCGCGGCGATCTCCGGGATCGGGTCGAGGACACCATGGGCGTACGACGGCGCGCTCGCGACGACGAGCACCGTGCTGTCGTCGGCCGCCGCGGCCATCGCCTCGGGAACGGCGCGGAAGCTCACCGGATCGACCGGCACCGAAACCACGCGCACCCCGAAGAAATGCGCCGCCTTGTGGAACGCGGCGTGCGCGGTCGTCGGCAGCACGATGCTCGGCGAGGACACGTCCGGACGCGCGTCGCGGGCGGCCAGGACCGCGAGCATGCACGACTCCGTGCCGCCCGACGTCACCGAACCGACCGTCTCCGCCGTACCGCCGAGCAACCGGGCGGCGGTGCCGACGAGGTCGTTCTCCATCCGCAGCAGGCTCGGGAACGCCGTCGGGTCGAGCCCGTTGGCCGACGAGGCCAGCGCGTGCGCGGCGGCGCCGAGTTCGTCCACTTCGGACAGACCGCTGTCGTAGACGTACGCGAGCGTCCGGCCGCCGTGGGTCGGCAGGTCCCCCGCGCGCAGCTCCCGCAGCTCCTTCAGGATGTCCTCGGCGGTCACGACCGGCGCTCCAGCACCGACTTGCGCAGCAGCGGGATGCCGAGCACGATCAGCACGGCCGGGAGGATCGACGCGCCGAGCAGGATCGCCGTGAGCGCGCTGTCCGGCTGGGCGGCCTTGGCGTCGAGGCTGGACTGGTATCCGCCGAGCTGCAGCACGAGCCCCCACAAACCCGGTCCGAGCGCGAGCCCCAGCGTTTCCGACGCCGTCCAGACGCCGGCCGCGACCCCGGCCCTGGTCTTGCCGGTCCGCTCCTCCTCGTCGCTGATCAGGTCCGGCAGGATCGCCAGCGGGAAGACCGAAATCCCCGCGTAGCCGACCCCGCAGAAGGCGACGAACACCATCGTGACGGCGAACGGGAACACCTCGGCGCCGAGGAGCCCGAGCAGGCCGACGCCGAACGCGGCGGTGGCGATGCGGAACCCGGCCAGTTTCCCGACGCTCGCACCGAGTCTCGGCCACAGCGGCATGGTGAGCAGGGCCGGGCCCACGAAGCCGACGAACAGGACCGTCGAGTAGCCGGAGCTGCCGAGGATCCGCTCGGCGAAGAACGGGATCGCGGCCAGTACCGTGCCAATGCCGAGCGCCTGGATGAAATAGACCCCGAGCAGCCAGCGGAACGGCCGCCACTGCGCGAGTGTCCGGAGCAGTTCACGCGGGCTCACCGTGTTCGGCCGCAGCGCGCCGACGGGAGCGTCCTTGAGCCCGAAGTACACGCCGAGCGTCGCGAGCAGGATGACCACGGCGATGAACAGGCCCATCACCCGGTAACCGGCGATGCCGCCGATGAGGTCGGTGATCGCGGGCGCGCCGCCACCGGAGACCAGGATGGCGACCGCGAGGAAGCCGATCCGGACACTGGTCAGCTTCGTGCGCTCTTCGGCCGAGTCCGTCAGCTCGGCGGGCAACGCGTTGAACGGCACTTGAAAGAAGGCGTACGCGGTGGCACACAACAGGAAGACGACAACGACGTAGATCGCGTCGGGCACCGGGCCGCCGAAGCCCGGGTGCGCGAACAGGGCGGCGAAGAGAATCGCGACACCGATGCCCCCGTAGAGCAGGAACCGGCGGCGGCTGCCGGTGCGGACCATGTCCGCGTCCGACAGCCTTCCCGCGATCGGGTTGAAAAGCACGTCCCACGCTTTGGGAACGAACACGATCAGGCCGGCCACGCCCGCCGCGACGCCCATCGTGTCGGTGAGGTACTTCAGGAGGAGCAGGCCGGGAACCGTGCCGAAGGCGCCGGTGACGAACGAGCCGAGCGAGTAGCGGTACCTCGTCCGTGCTGGCAGCGATGCCATGATCCTCCTCGAGGCGATTCTCCCGATGAAGGCCTCAGTATTGGATCTTGGCCACCACCGGGTAGTGGTCGGAGGGAATCGTGCCACCGTCGTAATGCACGAGCTGTACCGGGCCGACAGCGGCGAGTGGACGGCCACCCGCGCGGACGGCTCCCACATAGTCGAGCGAGTCGCGGTAGGTCGCCGGAACGGACTTCGCCGCATTGGGGTTCGTCGCCGCGTCGAAGGTGTACGCGCCTTCGCCCGTCGTGCGGAGAACGCCGTCGAGGAAGGCTTCACCTTGCTGAACCTGGGTCCGGCCGAGGGAGTCCTTGCGCGCTTGTCCCGCCCAGTACTCGATGTTCAGGTCGCCCGCGACGACGACCGACTCTCGGGCGGGGGCGTATTTCGTGATCAGCTCCCGGATCTCGCCGAGCTGCGCCATCCGGATGTCGTGCGCCTTCGGCAGCGTCTCCGGCCCCTCGTCGGCCTGCATATGCGTACCCGCGATCCAGACCGGCTTCCCGTTGACGACCAGGCGGGCGAGCGCGGCGCCCTTGTTGGACAGGTAGTCCGCGGTGCCCGAGTAGGAATTGCGGAAGACCAGCTGGTGCTGTTCGGTCACCGGCGCCTTGCTCAGCACGGTGACCCCGCCGTTGACCACGATCGGGGAATTCGAGCAGTTGCCGTTCACCGTGGTCCAGCCCGGTGACGTGGAGCAGTACTGGCCGACGAGCGGCGTCTGATGCGGCCAGACGTCCTTCAGCCGGTTCCGCATTTCCTCCGCCTGGGCGCTGAAAGCCTCGTCCAGGACGACGACGTCGGCGTCGTTCGCGCGGATGACGGCCTCGGCCGCGCGCGCCCGCGCCTGCTTGTCCGAGGTGTTCGGGCTGGCGATCCAAGGCAACTGCCAAATATTGAACGCCATGACCTTCACCGAGACCGCGGCCTGGGCGGGCACGGCGGTTCCGGCGAACATCGCGGCGGCGATGGCGAGTACGGCGAGCTTCCGCACGAAGATTCCTTCCGGGGTCAGGAGACGACGAACGTCCGCGAGGTTCCGCTGAACGCGGAGATCGCCCCGTTCCAGCCGTTCTTCCAGTTGCCGAAGTGGACCACGCGATACTTGCCGATCGGGGCGTTCGCGGGGATCTTCCAGTGGACGACGGCTTTCGATTCGGCGACGAACGTCCGCGCCCAGTGGTACTTCGTGTCCCAGTCACCGTCGTCGGCGTGGCGGATCCACTTGCCGTCGACCAGCCGCTGGATCTCCAGGAAGGTGCCGCCGCGCCGCAGATCGTTCTTCGGATGCCCCGTGACGAACTCGACCGCGACCTGCTCGCCGCGCGCGTAGGTGCTCTTCGCGTCGGCCAGGACGTCGCCGAAGTTCTTGAACGCGGGCGCGCTGTCGAAGACGACGCCGGGCTGGAAGTTGATCAGCTTGCCGCGCAGATCCCGCGGTGTCGGCCCGTGCGGGACCGACGTCCCCGCCTTCATCGCGGCCGCGAGTTTGGCGAATTCCTGCTGGTACGCCGGAAGCGTGTAGCGACCGTAGAGAGTCGACGCGCCTTCGTACTGCTGCGAGTCGTATTCCTCCGGCGTGGTGACGTACTGGCTGTAGGCGTTGGAGTAGCCCTGGACGAGCACGTTCTCCAGCGGGACACCGAGTTCGGCGGCGACGGTCCGGCGCAACCGCAGCCCGGAGACGATGGTCAGCTCGGCCGGTACGGCCACGAGATGCAGCTGCCCGATCCGGACGAGCTGCAGCGGCAGGACCTCCGGCGTCCACGGATACGGCTTCATCGCGCCGAACGGCACCGCGATCACCTTCGGCGCGTGCGCGTCGGCCAGAGCCTGCGGGATCGGCGCGTCGATGCCGCCGAGCCAGTCGATGAACGGGTTCTTCACGCCTTCCGGGAGCGGCAGGCCGGGGCCGTCCTCGCGGCTGCCCGCCAGCATCGAGACCCCGATCGCGGCCGTGCAGGTACGCTGCGGCCGCCCGTTCGGCGTGTACTTCGCGTCGATGGCCACATCGGACATGTCCACGTAGCACATCCGGTGGTCGACGCCGCCCGTCACGGCTTCGGCGGCCGCGTCGAAGGCGCTCTTCGCCGCGCGGAACTGGAGATCCCCGATGGTGCGGGTGTTCTCGAATTCGGTTTCGGGGGTGCCCGGTTCGAGGTTCAGGTTCGGGCTCATGTCGCCGGTGTTGGTCTGCGGGAACGCGGCGACGAACCGCGGGTTCCCGTCGAGGTAGCGCACGCCGGCGTGGTCGTGTTCCCACTCGTAGGCGGCGTAACCCTTGTTGTCGCCGCTGATCAGGTGATTGCCGTTGCTCATCGACGTCCCGTGCGTGGCGAACCAGCTGATCGCGCCGACGTCGACGCCGTTCTGGCTGAACCGCAGCACCGTGACGGCCGGGTCGATCGCCTGCGGGAAGTGGTCCTTGTCGGCCTGCGGGTTCAGGTCGAAGGCCTTGCGGGAGCGGTTGACGCTCGCCTTGGTCAGCTCGGCGCGGCCGAGCCGGATCGACCCGGGCGCGAGGTTCGCGTGCGCGCGGCCGATGGCCTCGAAAATCCCGTCGACGACGGCGTCGTAGACCTCCTGCTGGAAACCCAGGATCGCCAGATCGTAAGCGGCGTAATGGGAATCGCCGCCGCACGCGGAGTGGGTGTGCGTGGCGTTGAGCAGCACGTTCTGCTCGGTGTACAGGTCGCCGTACGCGGCCTGGAGCTTGCGCATGACGCCCTGGTGGACGGACTGGAACAGGGCGCCGAGGTCGGCGGTGACGAAGACGATCCGCTTGGCACCGTCGTCGACCACGAACGCCCGCGCCCGGGTGCGGAGGTGGATGCCGGCGGTCTGCTGCTGCGGCATCGAATAGCCCATCATGCCGTTCTCGGCGGCCGGGCCGGTGACGTCGGAGATGCCGACGCCGACGCGGAAATTCTTTGCCGGCGCCGCTTGCGCCTGCTGGGCGCCGAGCATGGTCGCCGCGACGGGCAACGCCGCCGCGCCCGCGAGAACCCGCCTCCGGCTCACCGTCATGAATCGCACCTCCCGGCCACGAACATGAACCGACTTCATGTTCGTGGCCGGGACGCTACGTGATGGGCCTCACTGCCGCAACCCACGAAAGGCCGGGAGGCTGAAGGGGGGGTCTTTCCCCGCATGAGACGCAGCGAAGGGCGCTTTCACCGCGTCACATGCGAGGAAGACGTCCTTCAGTCGAACGAAGACGGTCCCGAGCATCCACAAAGGACACTTCTTCAGCCTAAAGTGACCGATTTGGGAACTTTGCGCATCTTCGCGCGGAGGTCGTGAGTGGCAAGTGGGGTTCTAACGACACTTGCCACTCACCACCCCCCCGCAAAACCGGCATACCAGCAACAAACACGCAATCGG
>NZ_JBIWKX010000021.1:41357-118019 GCF_044765885.1 Amycolatopsis sp. NPDC102389 | reverse complement strand
AAAGTAATGCTCTCAAAGGAACCTCAAACGAGGTTCAAATACATAAGCTCTACTGGCTTAGTTCACTAGCACACTGTTGAGTTCTCAAGCAACACGCTTTGTTTCAAAGCGATATTCACAAGCTTTTTGGTCGAGCATGCCGAATCCTACGGTCTTAGTCGTAGGGGGTCGGCGGCCGCTCGTGGGCCGACGCTGAACGTTACCTGGTCCGGTTCGCGGTGTCAACCCGCTCGGCCCGTGTTCCTGGCCTGGGGCTTTTCGGCCCCGGTGGCCCGGTGTTCTTGGCGACGAAGAGAAGATTACATGCCCCGGAACCCCCCGAAAACAGGGGGGTCACTTAACGACATCGCCGCAGGTCAGCCGGTATGAACCCCCGTCATCCGGCGGTCTTCAGGTAGCGAGGCGGTTTACGGGCGGGGACGACGCGTTCGAAGTCGGCCGCGTAGGCGAGCACTCGGGCGTCCGTCCACTGCCCCGCCATGAACGAGACCCCGACCGGGAGCTCGCCGACGAAACCGGCGGGCACGGTCACCGCGGGATAACCCGAGACCGCGGCCGGCGTCGACGACGGGATCACGTCGTTGTCGCCGGTCTTGCAGTCGGTCTTCCAGGCGGGCGGGTTCGTGGGCGCGGCGATCGCGTCGAGGCGGTACTTCGCGAGGGTCTCGTCGATCGAGCGTTTCGCCAGGTCGGTCAGTTCACGGCGGTTGGCCTGGTACGTGAGGTCGGACGGGCCAGGAGCGGCGAGCGCCTGTTCGAAGAGTTCCTGTCCGGCGAAGCAGGTCTGCTCCAGCGGGTCGGATCGGTTGTAGGCGATCAGCGCGGCGAGGTCGCGCGGGCCTTCCGGGCGCGTGGCCAGGTAGCGATCGATGTCGCGGTGGAACTCGGTGAGCAGGGCCGGGAACTCCAGTTCGCCGAGCCTGGCCTGGTACGGCAAGGTCACCTCGACGACCTCGGCGCCCGCTTTGACCAGCGAATTCTTGGTCTTCGTCATCACCGCTTCGACGTCCGGGCCGAGGACCGGGAGGCGCCAGAGCCCGATCCGGGAACCCTTCAGGACGCCGGGACGAAGGTGCGCGGCGTAGTCGGTCGGCTGATTCGGCGGGTACGTGCCGGTGGCGGGGTCGCTCGGGTCTCGGCCCTGGAGCGCGGACAGGGTCAGCGCGACATCGACGACGTGCCTGGCCATCGGGCCGGCGGTGTCCTGTTCGGCCGAGATCGGCACCACGCCGGTGCGGCTGACCAGGCCGAGGCTCGGTTTGTGTCCCACGGTCGAGGTCATCCCGGCCGGGCAGACGATCGAGCCGTCGGTCTCACTGCCGATCGCGACCTGGGCGAGTGACGCGGCGACACCGGCGGCGGATCCGGCGGACGACCCGCAGGGGTTGCGATCGAGCACATACGGGTTGTTCGTCTGCCCACCGACGCCCGACCACCCTGAAGTGGGTTTGGCGGCGCGGAAGTTCGCCCACTCGGACAGGTTCGCCTTGCCGAGGACGACCGCGCCCGCGTCGCGCAGGCGGCGGATCAGAGTCGCGTCTTTCGCGGGCTTGCTGCGCAGGGCCCGCGACCCCGCCGTGGTCTGCTGAGAGCGGGTGTCGACGTTGTCCTTCACCAGGACCGGGATGCCGTCCAGCGGTCCGCGCGTCTTGCCGGCGCGACGCCGGACGTCGCTCTCCGCGGCTTGCGCGATCGCGGCCGGGTTGACCGCGATGACCGCGTTCACCTTGCGGTCGACCTTGTGGATGCGGTCGAGATAAGCCGAGGTCAGACCTACCGCGGTCAGCCGTCCGGAGGACATCCGGGTCTGGAGCGCGGGGATGTCGGCGGCGTCGAGATCGAGTGGCTTTCCGGCGGCGGAGGCCGCTGGAGCGGCACTCGCCGCGATGGTCGCGGCGACCAACGTCGTCAGAACTCCGAACATCGGCCGCCGCACCATCAGGTCTCCTTCGTCTAGAGAACCGGAAGCAAGGTCCGCAACTCGTACGGGGTCACCGCGCTGCGGTAGTTATCCCATTCAACACGTTTGTTGCGAAGGAAGAAGTCGTAAACGTGCTCTCCGAGCGCTTCGGGCAGAAGTTCCGATTTTTCCATCTCCGCCAGCGCCTCCCCGAGGTTCTGCGGGAGCTGGGCATACCCGGCCGCGCGGCGCTCGGAGTCCGACAGCTGCCAGATGTTGTCCTCGGCGGGAGGCGGGAGCTCGTAGCCCTTCTCGATGCCCTTGAGACCGGCGGCCAGGATGACCGAGTACGCCAGATAGGGGTTGCAGGCGGAGTCGAGCGTGCGGATCTCCACACGGCGTGACGACGCCTTGCCCGGCGAGTACATCGGCACCCTGACCAGCGCGGAGCGGTTGGCACGGCCCCACGAAACGGTCGTCGGGGCCTCGCTGCCGCTGATCAGCCGCTTGTAGGAGTTCACCCATTGGTTGGTGACCGCCGAGATCTCCTTCGCGTGGTGCAGCAGCCCCGCCACGAAGGCCTTGCCCGTCGCTGACAACTCGTACGGGTCCTCCGCGTCGTAGAAGGCGTTGCGATCACCCTCGAACAGGCTCACGTGGGTGTGCATCCCGGAACCCGGCTGGTTCGTGAACGGCTTCGGCATGAAGGTGGCGCGGACGCCCTGGGTGAGCGCGACCTCCTTGACGACGTAGCGGAAGGTCATCACGTTGTCGGCCATGGTCAGCGCGTCGGCGTAGCGGAGGTCGATCTCCTGCTGACCGGGCGCGCCCTCGTGGTGGCTGAACTCGACCGAGATCCCCATCGCCTCGAGCGTCTCGATGGCGTGGCGGCGGAAGTGCGTCGCCGTCGCGTGGCTGGCCTGGTCGAAGTAGCCGCCGTTGTCCGCGGGCTCGGGCTCGCTGCCGTCGTCCGGCAGGCTGGCGAGCAGGAAGAACTCGATCTCAGGGTGGACGTAGCAGGTGAAACCCGCTTCGCCCGCCTTCGAGAGCTGTCTGCGCAGGACGTGCCGGGGATCCGCCCAGGACGGGGAGCCGTCCGGCATCGCGATGTCGCAGAACATGCGCGCCGAGTACGGGCCGCCGTCCGGGGTCTCCCAGGGGAGGACCTGGAACGTGGCCGGGTCGGGCTTCGCGACCATGTCCGACTCGTAGACGCGGGCGAATCCTTCGATGGCCGATCCGTCGAAGCCGATCCCCTCGCTGAAGGCGCCCTCGAGTTCGGCGGGGGCCACCGCGACGGACTTGAGAAACCCCAGCACATCCGTGAACCAGAGCCTGACGAAACGGATGTCGCGCTCTTCCAAGGTACGGAGCACGAACTCCTGCTGGCGATCCATGGCCGCACCCTAACGAGAACGTGTTAACGACATGTTTCGCGACGCGCCGATCGACCGGAAGTGGTGGATCACCCCACGAGAACCGGCTCGGGTTTGGCCGCCTTGGTGATCGACAGCGAAGCGACCGAAGCGATCACGGCGAGGCTCGCGGCGATGTACCAAGCGAGGGCGTAGCTGCCCGACGAGTCGCGGATCGCGCCGGCCCCGAAGGCCGCGAGACCGGCTCCGAGCTGGTGGCTGGCGAATACCCAGCCGAAGACGATCGGCCCGGCGGTGCCGTATTGCCGGACACAGAGCGCGACGGTGGGCGGAACCGTCGCCACCCAGTCGAGGCCGTAGAAGACGATGAACGCCCACATGCTCGGTTCCACCGTTCCGCTCAACAGTTGCGGGAGCAGGGCGAGCGAAACGCCGCGAAGGGCGTAGTAGACGCCGAGGAGGATTCGCGGATCGACGCGGTCGGTGAGCCAACCCGAGGCGATCGTGCCCGCGACGTCGAAGATCCCGACGAGGGCGAGCAGGCCGGCGGCGGTGGTCTGCGGCATGCCGTGGTCATGCGCCGCGGGCACGAAGTGGGTGCTGACCAGGCCGTTCGTCGTGGCACCGCAGATCGCGAAGCCGACGGCGAGCAGCCAGAACGTCCTCGTGCGCGCGGCCGAGCCGAGGACCGAAAGCGCGCGGCGGGCGGAACCACCCTTGCGGGCGACTGGAGCGACTTCGCCCGGCTCCGCGCCGTAAGCGGTCGTTCCGACGTCGGACGGGTGATCGCGGACCACCAGGAGAACGACGGGGACGACGGCCAGTGCGGCGATGGCGATGACGAGCGACGCCGTCCGCCAGCCCTCGTCGACGGCGAGGTTCGCCACGATCGGGAGGAAGATCAGCTGGCCGGTGGCGCCCGCCGCGGTGAGGACCCCGGTGACGACGCCGCGGCTGCGGACGAACCAGCGGGCGGCGACCGTGGCGGCGAAACTCATCGCCATCGAGCCGGTGCCGACGCCGACCAGCACGCCCCAGCAGAGGATGAGCTGCCAGCTCGCGTTCATGAACACCGTGCCGCCCGCGCCGATCGCGACGACGAACAACGCCGTCGAAGCAACACGTCGCATGCCGAAGCGCTCCATGAGAGCTGCCGCGAAGGGCGAGAAGAGGCCGTAGAGGACGAGGTTCACGGAGACGGCCGACGCGATCGTCGCGCGCGACCAGCCGAACTCGTTGTGAAGCGGGTCGATGAGCACGCCGGGGGCCGCGCGGAAACCGGCGGCGGCGAGCAGGGCGATGAACGCGGCGGCGGCGACGAACCACGCGCGGTGGAGCCGGGTCTCGGTTTGCACGGGTACAGCGTCATCGGCGGCGGCGCTCGGCGAAAGCGGCCGGAAGGACACTGTGCGCAAGATTCGGGCCATGGCCATAGGCTCTGGCCATGCGCTGCCGTCACCTCGTGCCGGCGCTGCTGCTCACGATCGGGCTCATCGGCGGCTGCGCGGGGTCTCCCCCGCTGCCGCCTGCCCAGGATTACGTGAGCGCGGCGGCCGACTCCCTCGTCTCGTTGCGCAGCGTGCGGTTCACGCTCGGGGTGAACGGTGTCGTCACCGGGTTGCCGGTGCGCGGGCTCGACGGCGAAGTCAGCCTCGAGGGTGGCGCGGTCGGGAACGCCGATCTGCAGGACGACTTCGAACGGATGAAGGTCAAGTACCGGCTCTCCGGCTCGGAGATCACGCTCAGTGGGCCTGGTGGGGAGCGGGTGATTCCGGCTTCGAAGCCCTACACGCCGCGGGCGATGCTCGGGCCTGAAGGCGGGCTTCGGCGGCTGCTGACCGGGGCGACCGACCTGCGGGGCGAGCGGTGGGAGCGGGTGCAGGACACCGAATCGTTCCGGATCGCCGCGAAGGTGCCGGCCGCGGTGATCGGCGGGATCGTGCCGGAGATCAAGTCGGACGTGTTCGTGAAGCTGTGGATTTCGCGGGACGAGCCGCGGCGGCTGGTGCGGGTGTGGCTGCAAGTGCCGCCGACAAGTCCGCAGGACTTCGCGGTGATGCTGGAACTGGCGTTGACCAGGCATAACGCGGTGGTCGTCGGGGCCGGGCGGTAGCAAAGGTCCCCCGCTCCCTTTTGGCGGGAAATGCCTGGTCAGCGGGGCCGGTGGTAGCAAAGGTCCCTTGCTTCCCCGCTAGGGGCAGCGGGTGCCGGGGGCGGGCAGTGAGCCGTCGATCAGGTAGGCGAGGCCGGCGCTGTCGACGCACTCGTTGCCGTCCAGGAACACGGTGTGCTGCGCCCCCTCGAACGTGAGCAAAGCTCCCTTGAGGTCCCGCGCCAGGTTCACGCCGGACGCGTACGGGGTCGCCGGGTCGTCGGTGGTCGAGATGATCAGGGGCCGCGGCAGGCCGTCGACGTCCGGCTGGTGGACCTCCGACGTGGCGGGCACTGGCCACACCGAGCAGATGTCGAGCTCGCTCATGTCCGGGGTGCCGCCGGTCAGGAACGGCGCGCCCTGGAGCATCCGCCGGTGGGCGCTGTCGATGACGCGCCTGTCGGCGATCCGCGTGCTGTCGACGCAACGGACGGCGAAGTACACATGGAGGATGCCGGTGTACCGGCCGTCCGGCTCGCGGCCGTAGTAGTTGTCGGCGAGCGCGACCAGCGTCCTGCCACTTCCCCGTTTGAGCTCGGCGAATCCGTCGTTGAGGAACTTCCACGCGTCCTGCGAGTACAGCGCGGCGCTGGTCCCGGTGATGGCGTCCTCGAACGAGAGCTTGCGGGTCCCCGCGGGCACCGGGTCGGTGATCAGCGGCCGCACCAGTTCCTGGAACGCCTTCGTCACCGCGCCCGCGTCCCGGCCGAGCGCGCAATCCGCGCGGTCGACGCACCATTTGCCGAATTCGGCGAACGTGTTCTGGAAGCCCGCCATCTGCGTGACCAGCGATTCGGCGGTGTCGAGTTCGGGATCGATCGCGCCGTCGAGGAGCAGGGCCCGCACCTTGTCCGGGTAGGCCTCGGCGTAGGCGGTCCCGATCTGCGTGCCGTACGAAAAGCCCAGGTAGGTGAGCTTCTCGTCGCCGAGTGCCGAGCGCAGGACGTCGAGGTCCCGGACGACGTCCCTGGTCCCGATGTTCGCGAGCAGCTCTTTGCCGTGTTTCGTGCGCTCGGCGCACTTCGCGGCGTACGCCCTGGCGTCGGCGAGCTGCTTCGCGATCCCGCCGGGCGTCGAGTCGCTTTCCGAATCCTCCGCGCGGTCCGCGTCGCGTTCGGCATCGGTGAGGCAGACGAGCTTCGGCTCGCTGGCCCCGACTCCGCGCGGATCGAATCCGACGATGTCGAAGCGCTCGGCCAGCGCCGCGGCGGGCCGCGACTTGGCGATCCGCGCCGCGGCCGCGACGCCCGAGCCCCCGGGGCCGCCCGGATTGAGCACGAGCGAGCCGATCCGCCCTCCGGAGTCCTTCGTCTTGTGCCGGAGGACGCCGATCGAGATCGTCTCGCCGTCCGGCTTCAGGTAATCGAGCGGCACGGTGAGCTTCGCGCAGTCGAACGCCTTGTCCGTGACGGACGCGCACGCGCTCCACGCCAGCTTCTGCTCGGTGAACTTCTCGAGCGCCTTCGGGTCCGGAGTCGGCGATGTCGCGGTGGCCGGCGACGGCGCGGGCTTCGGCTGCGGCGTCGTGCAGGAGGCGACCAGCACGGCGACAACGAGCACGGCCGGGACGCGGCGAAGGCTCATCTCGCGATCTTCGCAGCGTCCCGGCCGGTCAAGGCCCTTCGCTCCGAACTCGTTACTTGGCGGCGCAGCGTGTGCCCTCGTCCGGAAGGGCGCCGTTCACCAGGTAATCGATGCCGATCTTGTCGACGCACGAGACGCCCTGGAGGAACACCGTGTGCTGGTTGCCCTCGAACGTGAGCAAAGCTCCCTTGATCGCTTTCGCGAGGTTGACGCCTGCCTGGTACGGGGTCGCCGGATCGTTCGTCGTCGAGATGACCAGCGTCTTCGGCAGGCCTTCGACGTTCGGCTGATGCGGTTCCGAGGTGTTCGGCACCGGCCAGAAGGCGCAGGAGTCGCGCGCGGCTCCGTCCGGCTTGCCGTCGTCGAGGAACGGCGCCGCCTCCGCGTACCGCTTCTGCGCGTCGAGGATCTTCGCCGGATCGGTGACCCGCGGGTCGTCGACGCAGCGGATCGCGACGAAGGCGTCCTGCGTCGTCCCGTAGCGGCCATCGGCGCCGCGCTCGTTGTAGAGGTCGGCGAGTTTTTCCAGGCCGTCGCCGCGCTGGCGCTTCAGGTCGTTGAGCGCGGTGTTCAGCGGTTCCCAGAGATCTTCCTGGTAGAGGGCCTGTATGACGCCCGTCGTCGCGTCCTCGTACGACAGTTTCCGGCCGTCGCTGACCGGCACCGGGAAGTCGATCAGCGGCCGCACCAAGTCCTGGAACGCCTTCGTCGCACCGGCGGCGTCGCGCCCCAGGGCGCAGTCCTCGCGCGCGGCGCACCAGTTCGAGAACTCCCCGAACGCCTTGCCGAAGCCCTGCCCCTGCCCGACCAGCGATTCCACCGCGTCCTGCTCCGGGTCGACGGCCCCGTCGAGCACCAGCGCACGGACGTTCGCCGGGAAGGCCTCGGCGTAGGCGGACCCGATCCGCGTCCCGTAGGAGTAGCCGAGGTAGTTCAGCTTCGGCTCGCCGAGGACCGAACGCAGGATGTCCATGTCCTTGACGACGTCACGCGTACCCAGGTTCGCGAGCATCGCGGGGCCGTGTTCGGTGCGCTCGGCGCATTTCGCCGCGAAGTCCTGGGACTCGGCTTCCTGCTTTTTCACTCCCTCGGGTGAGCCGTCGGTCTCGCCGTCGTCCGCTCGGTCCGCGTCGCGTTCGGCATCGGTCAGGCAGCGGACCTGCGGCTGGCTCGCGCCGATGCCACGCGGGTCGAAACCGACCATGTCGAAGCGTTTGCCCAGCTCGTTCGTCGCCGTCCGGGAGGCGAGACCGGCCGCGGCCTGCATCCCGGAGGCGCCGGGACCGCCGGGGTTGACCACGAGCGCCCCAATCCTTTCGTCGGTATCCAGCGCCTTCCGGCGCAGCAGGCCGAGCGTGATCGAGTCGCCTTCGGGCTTCGCGTAGTCGAGCGGAACGGTCAGCCGGGCGCACTGCGCGTCCTTCACTCGAAACGCCGCTTTCGCGTCATCCGATGTCGCGTAGGGTGCACAGTCGGCCCAGGTCAGGCTCTGTCCGTAGAACTTCTCGAGTCCGGCGGGCACCGGTCCGGTCGGAGCGTGCGACTCGGTGGCCGGAGGCGGCGGCTGGGTTCTACCCTCTCCCGACGAGCACGCGGCGACGGTGACCGCGAGCAAGCCGGACAGCGTGATCGCGGCGAATCGACGGGCACGGGACCTGGCGCTGACATGAGTGGACACGGTTGGATCGTGCCATCGGCCGTGGAACTCGGCCGCACCACCACCGCGTTGGTGATACGGGTGCGGACGGCAGAAGAACAGACGGGAGCACAGGGGTGGCAGCACTGATCAGCCGGGTGGGCAAGAAGCTGCGCCGGATCATCCAGCGGCCGGGCAGCGTCGAGCTGACCCGCTACGAAGCGCTGCTGCCGGCCATCGAGAAGCTCGAGCCCGAGTTGGAGAAGCTCTCCGACGAGGAGCTGACAGAGCGGGCCGGCAAGCTTCGCGACGCCGCTTCCTTCGGCAACGACCAGCTGATCGAGGTCTGCGCGCTCGGTCGTGAGGCCGCGCGGCGGGCCCTCGGCGAGCGTGCCTTCGATGTCCAGCTGCTGGGCACGATGGGCCTGCTCAGCGGGCATATCGTGCAGATGGAGACCGGTGAGGGCAAGACTCTGGCCGGTGCGCTGGCCGGAGCCGGGTACGCCCTGCGCGGGAAGCACGTCCACGTCGTCACGGTGAACGACTACCTCGCCCGGCGCGACGCCGAGTGGATGGGCCCGATCTACGACCTGCTCGGCGTCTCCGTCGGCTGGGTCGAGCCCGCGCACTCCCGTGACGAGCGCCGCGAGGCGTACGCGAAGGAGGTCACGTACGGCGCTGTCAGCGAGATCGGCTTCGACGTGCTGCGCGACCGCCTGGTGACCCGCGAAGAAGACCTGGTCCAGCGCGAGCCCGAGGTCGCGATCGTCGACGAGGCGGACTCCGTGCTGGTGGACGAGGCCCGCGTGCCGCTGGTGATGGCCGGGTCGATCGACCACACCGACGCCGACGAAGAGGTCGCGAACATCGTCCGGCGGCTGCGGCTCGGGCTGCACTACGAGACCGACGCCGACGGCCGCAACGCCTGGCTGACCAAGGCCGGCGCTTCGGTGGTCGAGAAGGCGCTCGGCGACGACATCAACCTCTACGACGAGACGGGCTCGGACAGGCTGCCCGCGGTGAACGTGGCGCTGCACGCGCACGCGCTGCTCACCCGCGACGTCGACTACCTGGTGCGCGACGGCAAGGTACAGCTGATCAACGCCGCGCGCGGCCGCGTCGCCGAACTTCAGCGCTGGCCGGACGGCCTCCAGGCCGCCGTCGAAGCGAAGGAGCAGGTCAAGGCGACCGACCGGGGCGAGATCCTCGACTCGATCACCGTGCAGGCGCTGCTCGCGCGGTACCCCGAGGTCGCGGGGATGACCGGTACCGCGGTCGCGGTCGCCGAGCAGCTGCGCGAGTTCTACAAACTCGAGGTCGCGGTCATCCCGCCGAACACGCCGAACATCCGTGAGGACCAGGAGGACCGGATCTTCGGGTCGCCGTCGCAGAAACTGCGGGCGATCGAGGAGGAGATCCGGAGGGTGCACGAGAGCGGGCGCCCGATCCTCGTCGGCACCCAGGACGTCGCCGAATCCGAAGAGCTGGCCGAGAAGCTGGCGAAGGTCGACCTGGAATGCGTCGTGCTCAACGCGCGCAACGACGCCGAGGAAGCCGCGATCATCGCCGACGCCGGCAAGAAGGGCGCGGTCACCGTCTCGACCCAGATGGCGGGCCGAGGCACCGACATCCGGCTCGGCGGCAAAGACGGCGACGGCCGCGACGAGGTCGTCGAGCTGGGCGGCCTGCACGTGATCGGCACCGCCCGCTACCCGTCGAGCAGGCTGGACGGCCAGCTGCGCGGCCGGTCCGGGCGGCAGGGCGACCCGGGCAGCGCGGTGTTCTTCGCCAGCCTGAACGACGAACTCGTGCTGTCGAACGCGCCGGACATCCCCGAGGGCATCAGCTCCGACGTGGGCAGCGGCGAGATCGTCGACCCGGCGGCGCTGCGGCAGATCAACCACGCGCAGCGCGTCGCCGAGGGTGTCGATCTGGAGATCCACCGGAACACCTGGCGCTACACGCGGCTGATCGAGCGGCAGCGCGGCGAGCTGCTCGAGCACCGGGACAAGGTGCTGCGGACGAAGCACGCGGCGGAGGTGCTGGAGAAGGCGCACCCGGAAAAGTTCAAGGAGCTTTCGGAGAAGGTCGACGACGAGGCGAAGGTCGAACAGCTGAGCCGTGAGGTGCTGCTGTTCCACATCGACCAGCTGTGGTCCGATCACCTGGCGTTCCTGACCGACGTGCGGGAGAGCATCCACCTGCGGGCGCTGGCGCGGGAGACGCCGATCGACGAGTTCCACCGGGCGGCGATCCCCGAGTTCCACAAGATCATCCCGGAGGCGGCCGAGAGGGCGGCGAAGACGCTCGAGGAGGCCGAGATCACCGACAACGGGATCGACCTCGGTGACGCGGGGGTGCGGCGGGCGAACACGACGTGGACCTACCTGGTGCACGACAACCCGTTCGACTCCGACTTCGAGCAGACCATCAAGAAGGTGCGGAGCATGATCAAGCGCAAGTAGCGCGCGGGGAGCGGGGGACCTTTGCTGTCACTCTCTTTTGGAGAGCGATAGCAAAGGTCCCCCGCTCTCTTTCCGCACCGGCCTGCCCCGGGTGGGCGATTCGGCACATCCGGTCGTCCCCGCGGACGCCGGTGGGTGAGAATGTCGGCATGCCGCAACTGCGCATCGCACTGGCCCAGGTCAACACCACCGTCGGGGACCTCGAAGGCAACGCCGAGCTCACCGTCGAGTGGACTCGCAAAGCCGCCGAAGCAGGCGCCCACATCGTCGTCTTCCCGGAGATGTCCCTCACCGGTTACCCCGTCGAGGACCTCTCCCTCCGCCCGACCTTCGCGTCCGCCTCGAAGCAGATGGTCGAAGCGCTCGCCAAGCGGCTCGAAGACGCCGGATGCGGCGAGGTGCTCACCTACATCGGGTACCTCGATCTGGACGAGACCGGCCCGCGCGACGCGGCGGCCGCGCTGTATCGCGGCGAAGTGGTCGCCCGCCAGTTCAAGCACCACCTGCCCAACTACGGCGTCTTCGACGAGCACCGCTGGTTCAAGCCGGGCCACGACCTCGAAGTCGTTCGCTTCCACGGTGTCGACGTCGGCATGGTGATCTGCGAGGACGTCTGGCAGGACGGCGGCCCGATCTCCGCGCTGGGCAAGGCCGGGGTGGATCTCGTGGTCGCGCCCAACGCTTCGCCCTACGAGCGCGCGAAGGACGACATCCGCCTGCCGCTCATCGCCCGCCGCGCGGCCGAGGCCGGGGCGCCGCTGGTGTACACGAACCAGATCGGCGGCCAGGACGACCTCGTCTTCGACGGCGACTCGATCGTGGTCGGCGCGGACGGCCGGCTGCTGGCGCGTGCTCCGCAGTTCGTCGAGCACCTGCTCGTCGTCGACACGGACCTGGTCGCCGGCGGGCACACCGCCGAAGGCGAGTTCGAAGGCCTGCGGGTCAAGCGCCGCGTCCTCAGCGAAGACCCGGTCCCGGCCTACGACCCGCGCACCGAGTCCGCGATCAGCGAGCCGCTGTCGGACGAAGCCGAGGTGTGGCACGCACTCGTCGTCGGACTGCGCGACTACGTGCACAAGAACGGCTTCTCGTCGGTGACGTTCGGGTTCTCGGGCGGCATCGACTCGGCGGTCGTGGCGGCGCTGGCCGCCGACGCGCTGGGCGGCGACAACGTCTACGGCGTTTCGATGCCTTCGGAGTATTCCTCGGAACACTCGAAGGGCGACGCCGAAGACCTCGCCCGCCGGATCGGCGCGCACTATCGCGTCGAGCCGATCGCGGACATGGTCAAGGTCTACGTGGAGCAGCTTCAGTTGACCGGCCTCGCCGAGGAGAACATCCAGGCCCGTGTCCGCGGCATGCTGCTGATGGCACTGTCCAATCAGGACGGTCACCTGGTGCTCGCCACCGGGAACAAGACCGAACTCGCCGTCGGCTACTCGACGATCTACGGCGACGCCGTCGGGGCCTTCGCGCCGATCAAGGACCTGTTCAAAACGCACGTCTGGCACCTCGCCAAGTGGCGCAACGCGGAAGCCGAGAAGAACGGCGAAACCCCGCCGATCCCGGAGAACTCGATCACCAAACCGCCGTCGGCCGAGCTGCGGCCCGGCCAGCTGGACAGCGACTCGCTGCCGGATTACCTGATGCTCGACGACATCCTCGACGACTACATCGAGGGCGACCGCGGCTACGTCGACCTGGTCGACGCGGGCTTCGAACCGGAGACCATCGACCGGGTGGTGCGGATGGTCGACAAGGCCGAATACAAGCGCCGCCAGTATCCGCCGGGCACCAAGATCACGTTCAAGGCGTTCGGGCGGGACCGCCGGCTGCCGATGACCAACGGCTGGCGGGAGGGCACCGTCGTGACCCGCTCAGCTCAGCGCGACCTGCTTCCCGGCTGAGTTCGTCAACACGGCCACCAGGCCGGGCTTCGTGTCGCGCCGGACGAGCATGTCCATCCCGAGCGCGCGGACCGCGGATTCGACCGCGGCGGGTTCGGGGTGGACACCGGTGACCATGAGCAGCGGGATCGACGGAAGACCCCGTGTCGTCGGATGCGGGGTGCTCCCCCAGTCGATGAGGAAGGGCGCGAGCCCGTCGAGACCGCCCGCGCCGGTGAGACGCCAGGTCAGCAGTTCGCCGTCGTCGGTGGTCCGTGACATCTCGGACGCCTCACCCGGGTCGTAACCACGCTGGCGTGCTTCCGCGATCGCCTCGTCGATGCCGTTCACGCGTGCGGCCCAGGTGACCAGGGCGGGCGCGGTCAGCTCGTCGACGCCGAACGGGCGCGGCCCGATGTGCTCGGGCTGATCCAGGTCGGGGCCGACCACCTCGAGGTAGGCACCGGCACCCAGATCGGCCAGGTAGTTGGCCGTACCGAAACCGACATGCCTTCCGCCGCGTACAGGCGTGACGCCGGTCAGCTCGGCGACGCGCGCGACGGCCTCTTCGAGGTCCGGCCCGGCGTAGACGAGGTGATCAAGCACGAGGTCGCTCATGTCCATACTCCTACCGCAGCGACGGCTCCGGCGGCACCGCGGCCTGGCGATGAATCCGAAACTGTCGGACCGCTCCCCTATCCTGGCCCCATGACGGCACCGGGCTACTCCGTGTTCGGCACCGCGATCGGCGACTGCGGCATCGCGTGGAACGAACGCGGGGTCATCGCGGTCCAGCTCCCCGAGGGCAGTGAAGCGAAGACGAGGGCGCGACTGACCGCGCGCCTTCCCGAAGCGGCCGAATCCACACCGCCGGGCGAGATCCAGCGCGCGATCGACGGGATCACCTCGTTGATGGACGGCAAGCGCACGGACCTCACCGGCGTCGAGCTCGATTACGAAGGAGTACCGGACTTCCACCATCGCGTGTACGAGTTCATCCGCACGATCCCCGCGGGCAAGACGCTGACCTACGGCGACATCGCGAACATCCTCGGCATGCCCGGTGGCGCGCAGGCCGTGGGGCAGGCGATGGGCCGGAACCCGTTCCCGATCATCGTTCCCTGCCACCGCGTTCTCGCCGCGGGCGGCAAGGACGGTGGCTTCTCCGCGCGCGGAGGGGTCGCCACCAAGCGCCGGATGCTGGTCATCGAAGGCGCTTTGGCGGACGAACCGACCTTGTTCTAGTCGCCGTGGGTCTGCGCATCCTCCGAATGTCCACAAAGGACACTTGATGGCGGCCTGAGGTCCATTTGATGCGCGTATGTACGGTTTTCAAGTGAGATCGTGAGTGGCAAGTGGGGTTCTAACGACACTTGCCACTCTCGACCCCACGGAAAACCGGCCATGTGAGCATCAAACAGGCATTCGGGTGTCAGCAAAGGTCCTGTGTGGACACTCAAAGTGCAGCAGGGCGCCGTCGGCGCCCACACCTCGCGCCGACGGCCTCCTTGCTCGCGGTCTCGCCGCGACACGTTTGACTTTCGGCTCAATAACCCCCGTTATCGCTCACGCCCCCTTTGTGAAATCACTCAAACCGAACTAAACAGGCAGCGCCTTCTCGGAGAGAGACCTTTGTGGGCAGTGGGGTCGGGTTGGCGGCTTCCCGCAAGGGGTCCTGCAGCCGGAGCGTGTCGCGAAAGCCACGTTCGCGACGTCTGATGTCCCGAAAGTGGCTTTCGCGACACCTGGGTGCGGGCACCGCCTAGTCGCCGTCGGCAGGCGACCAGGGCTTGAGCCAGGGCGTCTCCGGCCAGCCTTCCGCGGCGGCCATCAACGGGATCGCCGTCGCACCGTCGATGTGCTCGCGGATGATGTCGGCGTGCCCGGCGTGCCGCGCGGTCTCCTCGATGAGGTGGAGCAGCACCCAACGGACCGACCACGCGTCGACGTCCTTCGGGTACCAGGGCACGCCCTTCGGCACCGGGACCGGCTGGCCGAGGTCGGCGATGCCCGCGATGACTTCCGAGGTCCGGCGGGCGACTTCGTCGTAACGCGCGAAGATGTCTTCGATCGTCTCGCCTTCAGCCATCACGTAGCCGGCTTCGTACTCCTTCATCGCCTCGTCCATCGGCTTCGACGGCTTCTGGAGAATGATGTCGATCCAGCCGTCTTCCACGGTCGCGGTGTGCTTGATCAGGCCACCGACGCTCAGTGAGCTTCTGGTCGGGACGGCTCGGGCTTGTTCTTCGGTGAGGCCATGCGCGGCGATGCGCAGGACATGGCGCTGCTGCTCCAGGTAAGCGAGGAGGCCTTCGCGCTCGTCGGCGACCGGGGGGACGTTTCCAGCCATGGTGGCTCCTTCCGTCGGGAAGGGGATCATGGCACCCGACACCGGGTTCTTGCGGCGATTCGGCCCGGAAGAGAGCAAGGGACCTTTGCTACCACTTGGCGAGGTGTGCGGCTTCAGGGACGTTGAGCGTCTCCGAATCCACACCTCTTGATCCGGGTATCGGTGGGTGTCGACCGTGTGGATTTTGGTGCGTCAGATGACCAGAAATCCACACAGTGACCGCGTCCACCTGCGAAAAGAGAGCAAGGGACCTTTGCTACCACTTCTCTCGACGTTGAGACAAGCGGTAGCAAAGGTCCCTTGCTCCCTCCGGGGGTGGGGTCAGGCGGCGGCGTCCAGTTTCGCCCGTTGTTCCGCGGTCAGCGTGATGTCGACGGCCTCGAGGCTTTCGTTCAGCTGCGCGACCGAAGAAGCGCCGACGAGCGGGATGACCGGGGTCTCGCCGCCGATCATCCACGCGAGCACGACCTGGTTCAGGGTCGCGTCGATCTCCTTCGCGACCTCGCGCAACGCCGCGAGGCGGTTCGGGGTGCCGGGGTGGTCGTAGTCGAACTCCAGCGGCTTGTCCTCGCGGACGTACGCGCCCGCCAGCAGCGGCGAATAGGCGACGAGCCAGAGACCGGGGTTCTCGTTCAGGTACGTGAGCAGCTCACCGGACACGAACCCGTTGGCGCCTTCCGGCGAACGCCGGGCGGGGCGGTCGGTCCGGGGCCGCAGGTAGGTGTGCTGGTACTGGAGCACGTCGTACCCCGGCAGTCCTTTCGCGGCGGCGTGGGCCCGGCTGCGCTCGACCTTCCACGCGAAGTGGTTGCACACGCCCAGCAGGCCCACCGAACCGTCGGCGACGACCTGCGCGAAACCCTCGACGGTCTCTTCGAGCGGAACCGACCGGTCTTCGACGTGCGCGTACAGCAGGTCGAGCTTGTCAACGCCGAGGTTCTCCCGGCTGCGGTCGACGGCTTCCTTGATCGCCTTCGGGGAAAGGCCTTCGATGTTCTCGAATTTGCCGGTGTCGGCGAAACTCATGCCCGGCGCCTTCGCCCGTGCGCCCATCTTGGTGGCGATGGTGACCTCTTCACCGATACCGCGGTCGGCACGCCACCGGCCGAGCAGCGCCTCGCTCTCCCCGCCCTGCGTTCCGTTGTGCCAGAAGGCGTAGTTGTTCGCGGTGTCGACGAACGAACCGCCGGCCTCGACGAACCGGTCGAGGATCGCGAACGACGTTTCCTCGTCGACGCCGGTGCCGAACGGCATCGCCCCCAGCGCCAGCGCGCTCACTTCGCGCCGCGAATCCGGGTTCAGGCCGATCGTGCGAAATTTCATGGGTCCCATCACTTCCTGCGGTCACGGTTGGCGAGCGATCAGGTGCTCACACAACGCTATCGGAACGAATCGTGTTCTGGATCAGATTCATCACGGCCGCCCCGGAATCGACCACGTACATATGCGCGCCGGGGAGTTCGACCGTGTCGAATCCGGCGGTGGTGAACTCCGCCCACTCGCGGATGTCCGCCGCGGAGACCAGTTCGTCGCCGGTGCCGCGCAGAGCCGTGATCGGCACCGTGAGCGGCTCGGTGGTGCTCGGGACGTAGTTCTCGTGCATCGTCACGTCCGCGCGCAACGCCGGGAGGAGCAGTTCCCTCAGATCCGGGTGGTACAGCGCCTGGTCGACGTGCCCGGAGAGGACCTGCACCTGCGCGAGGAAGGCGTCGTCGTCCTCGCGCACGGACGCGCGGATCTCGTGCGGGCGTTCCGTGGCGGGGCCGGGGGAACCGCTGACGAACACGTGCCGCACGGACGGCAGCCGGTGCGCGAGTTCGTAGGCCAGCACGGCACCGACGCTGTGCCCGAACAGCACCACGTCCCCCGGATCACCCAGATCGTCCACGAAAGCGTCGACGGCGTCGTGCACCGAGCGGTACGGCTCGACGTCGATCAGCCGTTCCCTGCCGGGCAACCGCATCGGCACGATTTCGAGGTCGTCGGCGGCGAAGGCCGACCACGGGTGGAAGAAGGCGGCGCCGCTTCCGCCGAACGGCAGGCATACCAGCGAGGTCATCGCGGCAGCTTCCGGTCGTAGCGGATCGGCAGCCGTTCGAGACCGCGGCTGGCCGAGTTGTCGAACCGCCACGGCAGGTCCTCCGGCGCCACGGCCAGGCTCAACCCCGGCAGCCGCCGCAGCAACGTGGTGAACGCGACGGCGCCTTCGACCCGCGAAAGCGGCGCGCCGGGGCAGAAATGCACGTTGCCCCCGAACGAGAGATGCCGGTTCGGTTTGCGGGTGATGTCCAGCTTTTCCGGATCCTCGAACACTTCCGGGTCGTGGTTGGCGGAGTTGATGAGCAGGTGGACGACGCTCTCCTTGCCGATCCGCTGCCCGCACAGCTCCAGATCCTCGGCCGCGAACCGTTGCGGCGCACGGTAAACCGGGCCTTCGAAGCGCAGGAACTCCTCGATCGCCGTCGTCACGAGATCCGGTTCGCTCTTGAGCAGCGCGAACTGGTCCGGATGCCGCAGCAGCGCCTGCATCCCGTTCCCGACGAGGTTCGCGGTCGTCTTGTGGCCCGCGATGATCAGCAGGATCAGCGTGGAGACGATCTCTTCGTCGCTGTACGCCTCGTCGGTGGCGGCCGTCTTGAGGATGACGCTGACCAGATCCTCGCGCAGATCCGCGCGCCGCTCGGCCATCAGGTCCAGCAGGTACTTCTCGACCTCGTCACTGACCCGCTTGAGCCGCCGGTTGCCCTCGTCGTCGGGGTACGGCGCGTTGCTGAGCACCATGCCCCAGTCGTGCAACAGCGGCCAGTCCTCCAGCCGGACACCGAGGAACTCGCAGATCACCCGCATCGGCAGCTGGAGCGCGAAGTCGTTGTAGAGATCGGCGACGCCTTCGTCGGGCAGCGCGTCGATCAGGTCGTCGGTGATCTCCTGGATCCGCGGCCGCAGTTCGTTCATCCGGCGCGGGACGAAGGCGTTCCCGACCAGCTTGCGCAGCCGGGTGTGCTTGGGTGGGTCCGCGGTGAGCATGTTCTTGATCAGGATCGGGCTGCTCTGCTCGAGCGCTTCGCGGAACCAGCCGGGCGCGTTGTCGACGCTCTTCGACAGCCGGCGGTCGGCGAAGCTGTTGCTCACCGTTTCGTAGTCGGCGACGACGTAGGCCTCGGAGTTCGGCGGGTACTCGATCGCCCGCACCGGGCAGGTGCCCCGCACCTCCGCGTAGCCCGCGTACGGGTCCGGGCCGGGACGGGTGCAGAACTCGGCGGGAAGCGGCTCCGGCGAGACAGAAGTCTGCTCAGGGGTTTCCAGGCTCATTTTCCATCCTCCGAAGTCGTTTGCTTGGCGAGCTCTTCAGGGGCGGGCAGGGTGCGGATGCGCTTGCTGAGGGTCGGCAGCGCGAACAGGGTTCCGGCGACGGCCATGAAGACGAAGACCCACGTCGGGCCGGCGAGGTCGAAGATCGCGCCGACGGCGAAGATGCCGATCGGCTGCGCGATCATGCCGACGAACATCACCGCGCCGATGACCCGGCCCTGGAGGTTGTCCGGCACGAGCGCGGCGATGTAGCCGTAGATCAGCGCACCCACGACACCGGCGCGCAGGAAGATGCAGGCGACGATGACGCCGAGCGGCAACGTGCCGGGGACGAAGGTCAGCAGTACCGCGGCGACCGGGCCGATCCAGATGGCGTAGGCCATGATCACCGGCGGCCGCACGTATTTCAGCACGATGCCCGCGAGCAGCGCGCCGGTCAGGCCGCCGCCGCCCGCGATGGCGAGCGTCGTGCCGATCAAGGCTTCCGACGCGCCCCGGTCCTGCGCGGTGGCGATCAGGGCGAGGAACATCCCGGAGTGGTTGAAGGCCATGTTCGAGCCCATCGCCCACAGCACCAGGGTCAGGATGATCGGCTGCTTCAGGATGAATTTGAAGCCGTCGAGCATGCGGCCCTTGGGCGCGGTCTTGGTTTCGACGGTCCGCGGTGCCTGGGTCGGCTTCTTGACCAGCAGCAGGATGACCGCGGAGGCCAGGAACGAGAGCGCGGCGGCGAAGAACGGCAGTGCCCTGGCGAGGGCGAACAGCGCGCCACCGGCGGGCGGGCCGGCGACGGTGGCGCCGAAGAACCGGATCTGGTTCTGCGCGGTCGCCTGGGTCAGCTGCGACGCGGGCACGAGCTGTTTGATCGCCGCCATCCCGGCCGGATTGGACACCCCGAGACAGGTCGCGGACAGGATCACGATGGCGAAGGTGAACCAGACGTTGACACCGTCGCTCATCACGAGCACGGCGAACAACGTCAGCAGCACCAGCCTCGCCAGATCGCAGACGATCATGATCATCTTGCGGTTGAAGCGGTCGGTCAGGCTGCCGCCGGGCAGCGACATCACCCCGGCCACCACCAGTTGGACCGCGCCGACCGCTCCGGCGTAGGTCGCCGATCCGGTGGTCGCGAGGATCAGCAGCGGGTACGCGATCTCCGCCGCTTCCTTGCCGAAGGCGGCGAAGAACTGGCTGATCCACATGGCCTGGAAATCGCGGTTGCGGAAGAGCGGCTTTTCCCGGACCGGGGGTTCCGGCGCCGCCGTGGCGGTGGGTTGACTCGTCGCCGTGGACTCAGCCGACATGATCCATCCTCTCGGCGCCCGCGAGAGCACCGTTCAATTCGCGGGCGAGGGCGCCCACATGGGGTTGCGTGAGCAGTGACCAGTGATCGCCCGGAGTGGCGAACACCTGGACGCCGCCGCCGTACAGCGGAGCGAGACGGGCGCGGAGCCGGGCGGCCCCTCGCCGGTCCGATCCCGCCCGGAACACCAGTGCCCCGGCGGGAACGAATGGGGGCCGGTACGGCACCAGCGCGCGTGCCTTGCCCAGCAGTTGTGCGCGCAGCGCCGGATTGCGCCGCACCGCACGGCCGACCGCGCCGAACCCGAAGGCCGCGTCGACGAGGGTTCGCCCGTGGCTCACCAGGAAGCCGGGGTCGACGGCCATCGGCAGCCCTCGGCGCCCCTGGACGAACCCGTCGAGGCCGACCACCGTGTCCACGACCGCGCCGCGGCGGGTCAGCCGGTGCGCGACCTCGTGGGCCAGCACGGCGCCGAACGACCAGCCGCCCAGCAGGTACGGGCCCACCGGTTGCGCCCGGAGCACCGCGTCGGCGTAGTGGGCGGCGATGGCGTCGATACCTTTTTCTTGATCGGAAACGATTTCGAGTCCGTGAACCGGCCGCGCTCCGGCCAGTTCGCCCGCCAGCGCGCGGTAGGCGAGCGCGCCGCCCGCGGAATCCGCGATGAGCAGCAGGGGTCTGCCGGGGCCGTCTTCGTGGAAGGTCACGACGTCGACCGCGTGCCTCGGCTCGGTGGAGCGCTCCGCGACCAGCCGCGCCAACCGGCCGAAGGTGGCCTCCTGGTCGAACTCGGCCACGGACACGGAAGCACCCGTCCGCTCGCGGATCTTCGACATCAGGTTCACCGCCATCAGCGATTCGCCGCCGAGCGCGTAGAAATCGTCCGCCGCGTCCGCCGAGGGGACACCGAGTGCCGCACACCACAGTCGCTCCACTGTGGACTCTTCACGATCATCCACAGTGGACTTCGAAGTGGATCGGCGCGTGACGGCGGATTCCGGCACCTCGTCGGCGAACGGGTAAGTCGGCAGCGAACAGGTGACCGGCTGTTCGCCTGGCACCTCCAGCAATTCGGCGACGACGTCCGCGCCGCGCTCCCAGAGCGAACCGAGCGCACGGAGGACACCGTGCTCGCCGTCCTCGGCCCGGCCCAGCAGCGGCACGGTGACGTGGCCCGCCTTCCAGCCCGCGTGACGGCGGAGCGTGGCGAGCATGGACGTGCCGGGGCCCAGTTCGAGGAAGGTGTCGCAGCCGGACCCCAGCAGGGTGCCCGCGCAGTCCTCCAGCAGCACCGGGCTGCGCAGCTGCCCCGCCCAGTAACCGGGACCGCGCAGCGCGTCCGGCTCCGCCCACTCACCGGAAGTGTTGGACACCAACCGGATCCGCGGCGCCGAGTTCGGCGTGGCGGCCACCGCCCCGGCGAGCTCGTCGGCGGCGGGATTCATCAACGTGCTGTGGAAGGCGCGCGGGATGTCGAGCACCCGGACGTCGAGACCGGCCAAGAGATCACCGTCGAGCAGCCGGGTCATCACCTCGTCGGGCCCCGAAACAACGACCCGGCCAGGACCGCGCACGGCCAGTGCGAGCTCGTCGAAACCCTTGTCCGCCAAGAGTTCCGCGAGTTCGCCTGCTCCGGTACCGACGGCCGCCATCCGGCCCGGCCGGGTGGCCAGCATGGCCGAAGCCCGCAGGTGGACCAGGTCCACCGCGTCCGGCAGGGTCCAGAGCCCGGCCAGGGTGGCGGGCGCGAACTCGCCGATGCTGTTGCCGAGCATCGCGACCGGCCGGATCCCCAGCTCCAGCAGTTGCCTGCCCAGCGCGTACCCGAGCGCGAACAGCCCGACCTGGTGGGACACGAGCTGCGAGAACCAGGCCGGGTCGGCGTCTTCGGTGACGATCGGCGAGAGGTCGAGTCCGTGCCGATCGCGGACGAGGTCACGGACTTCGTCGAAGGCGGCCCGGAATCCGGGCAGCAGCCGGTGCGCGGCGGCCCCCGCGGGATGGGTCAGCAGACCGTGCCCCGGGAAGACGAATGCGACCTTGTCGAGCGTGCCCGGCACGGACGCCCCGGGCGCCGCGAGCAGTGCCGCGGCTTCGGCGGTGTCCGCCGCGACGAGGGTCTGCCGGTGCCGGTAGGTCCGGCGGGCCGCCAGTGTCGCGGCGACTTCGGGCAACGACACGCCGGGAGTCGTGCGCAGATGCTCGGCCAGATCGGCGCGCATCCGGCCGAGTGCCTCCGGCGCGGCGGCGGACAGCGTCAGCACGCGACGTCCGGCACGGGCGGGCGGTGCCGTCCGGGTGGGCGCCTCTTCGAGGACGACGTGCGCGTTGGTGCCGCCCACCCCGAACGAACTGACCCCGGCGAGCCTGCCGTCCCGTCCGGTCCACGGTTCGGTGCGGGTGCTCACCACGAACGGCGTGGAGTCCAGCTCCAGCAAGGGATTCGGCCGGGTGAAATGCACCGACGGCACCAGCTCCCGGTGCCGCAGCATCAGTACCGCCTTGATCAGGCCCGCCACCCCCGCCGCGGAACCCGTGTGGCCGATGTTGCTCTTGACCGCGCCGAGACGGCACCAGCCGGTGGCGTCGGTGTCCGCCTGGAAGACGTCGGTGAGGGCCTGGACCTCGATCGGGTCGCCGATGCGGGTGCCGGTGCCGTGCGCTTCCACGTACCCGATGTCCAGCGGGTCGACCCCGGCCAGCCGCTGCGCGTAACGGATGAGTTCGCTCTGCCCCTCGACCGAGGGAGCGGTGTAGCCCATCTTCTCGGCGCCGTCGTTGTTGATCGCCGAGCCGCGGACCACCGCGAGGACACGATCGCCGTCACGCCGCGCGTCGGCCAGCCGCTTGAGCACGACCACGCCGACGCCCTCGCTGGGCACGGTGCCCCCGGCCTGTGCGTCGAAGGTGCGGCAATGCCCGTCCGGGGAAAGGATTCCACCGGGTTCGTGGAGGTAGCCGCGTGCGCCGTCGCCGATGACCGCGACCCCGCCGGCGAGCGCGACGTCGCATTCGCCGCCGCGCAGGCTCGCCGCCGCCATGTGCACCGCCGTCAGTGAGGTCGAGCACGCCGTCTGCACAGTGACCGCCGGGCCGCGGAGGCCGAGTTTGTAGGCCACCCGCGTCGCCAGGAAGTCGGGGCCGAGCCCGATGTAGCGGGCCAGTTCGCCGAGGTCGCCGTCCGGCTCGGCGGTGACCTGGTCGGCTCCGCCGTACACGCCGATCCAGCCGGGGAACCGGGTCGGATCCAGTGCGGCGTCGTCGAGGGCGGCCACCGCGCATTCCAGGAACACCCGCTGCTGAGGATCGATGCTCGCCGCCTCCGCGCGGCTGTAGCCGAAATACGTCCAGTCGAAACCGCGGGCGCCGGTCAGCAACCCCATCGCCGGGACGAATTCAGGACGCCGCGTCAGCTCCGGGTCGCCGCCGGCCGCGAGGACCTCCTCGATGTCCAGGCGGCTGATGCCTTCGGCGCCCGCGCGCAACAACGACCAGAACCGGTCGAGGTCCGGCGCGCCCGGATAGCGGCACGCCATCCCGATGACGGCGACCGGCTCCTGCGCGGTCATGAAGCGCTCGCGAGGAGCTTGCCCAGGCCTTCCGGCGTCGGGTCGCGCAGGAAGTCGCGCACCTTGAGGATCGCCCCTGTCCGTTCCTTGGCCAGTGTCACCAGCCGGATGGCCGCCATCGAATTCCCGCCGACGGTGAAGAAGTCCGTCCGGGCGGTGACCTCCACCGGCGGTTCGCCGATCGCCTCGGTGAACATCGCGAGGGCGGGACCGAGATCGTCTTGCGGTTCCGGGGCGGCGGCCGCCGGGGCCGCCACCGCGGCCAGCGCGCGGCGATCGACCTTTCCGTTGCCGGTCACCGGGATCCGCTCGACCAGCGCCCACAGCGTCGGGACCATGTACGCCGGCAGCCTGCCGTTCAAGGCGTCTCGCAGGTCCGCCGTGCCGAACGCCGCACCGGGTGCCGGGACGACGGCTGCCATCAACCGCTTCTCCGCGCTGTCGCCGTCGGTGACCGCGACGACGGCGTCCTGCACCCGCGGGTCCGCCGCGAGCGCGTCGCTGATCGCCGACAGTTCGACGCGGTAGCCGCGCAGCTTGACCTGGTCGTCGCGCCGTCCGAGGTACCGGACCCGGCCCTTCGTGTCGATACGCACCAGATCCCCGGTGCGGTACAGACGTTCCGGAACGTCCGGGGAGAACTCGCCGAACACGCGCGCCGTTTCCGCCTCGTCGCCGAGGTAGCCGTCGGCGAGACCGAGACCGCTGGTGTACAGCTCGCCGACCGCGCCCGGCGGCACGAGCCGATGCCGGGCGTCCAGCACGTACACCCGCGTTCCGGGCAACGGCGTGCCGATCGGCAGCGGACCGTCGACCTCGTCCGCGTCGGTCACCGAATAGGTGGTGGTGAACGTGGTGTTCTCGGTCGGCCCGTAGCCGTTGGTGATGATCAGGCCGGGATGGCGTCGCAGCACCCTGGCGACGTGCTCGTGCGGGACGACGTCACCGCCGGTGAGCAGTTGCCGCATCCCGGCGAACGCGTCACCCGCGAACTCCTCGACCAGCCGGAAGAGGCCGGCGGTAAGCCAGGCGACGGTGACTTCGTTGTCCAGCAGGAACTCGCCGAGTTCGGTGGGCGTCGGCAGGCCGGCCGGGTACACCTCGAGCGTCGCCCCGGTCAGGAACGCGCCCCAAAGCTCCAAGGTGGACGCGTCGAAGGCGAGCGGGGACAGCCGCAGCACCCGTTCGTCCGGGCCGAGGTGGACGTAATCCGCCTCGTGCACCAGCCGGACGATGGCGCGGTGCGGAACGCAGACGCCTTTCGGCTCTCCGGTCGAGCCGGAGGTGAAGGCGACATAGGCGAGCCGTGCCGGGTCCGGATCCACCGGCGGTTCGACGACCTCCCGCACGTCCCAGGCCGGATCCCACGCCGCCACCACGGGAATCCCGAGTGCGCGAAGGTGTTCCGCCGACGCCTCGGGCACGAGCGCCGCGGCGGGAGCGGCGGACCGGACGATCTTGGCGGAATGTTCGGGCGGGACACTGAGATCGACACCGACGTACGCGGCGCCCGCCCAGACGACGCCGAGCACCGCGACCGCTTCCGCGACCGACCGGTCCAGCCCGACGAGGACCCGGTCGCCGGGCTCGACACCGGATTCGCGCAGCAGCCGCGCCTGCCGGGAGGCCGCGGCGGCGAGTTCCCCGTAGCTCAGCTGGACTTCGTCTTCGCGGACGGCGATCGCGTCCGGGTCGCGGAGGACCACTTCGCGGAAGAGCGCGTCGATCGACGTGGCCGGGAAATCCCGGCGGGTCCGGTTGATCCCGTCGAGCACCGCCCGCCGTTCCGGTGACAGGCAACGGATCTCTTCGACCGCGACGTCACCGGCCGCGGCCAGTTGCTCCGCCGCCGCGAGGAAGTCCGCTATGAACCCTTCGGCGTCTGCGGGCCCGAAGACCGCGGACGCGTATTCGAGGTGGCCACCGAGTGCGGGCTCGGCCCTGCCGATCAGGAGGGAGAGGTCGAACTGCGCGCCGCCACCGTGGCCCTCTTCGATCCGCAGCCGCGCTGCCGAGGTCTCGATCCGTTGCGGGACAAGCTGATCGTGCATTCCGAACGACACCTGGACCAGCGGGTGACAGCCCAGCGTGCGTGCGATCCCGAGCCGGGTGACCAGCTCGTCGAACGGCAGGTCGCCCGCGTCCATGCTCTGTCCGAGCGACTGGTGCACCGAGCGGAGATACGTCGCCACGGCCGCGTCTTCGGCGATGTCGATCCGGACCGGGACCAGGTTCCCGGCCACGGCGACGAGTTCTTCGAGTTCGGTGCTCCCCCGGCCGGTGAGCGGCACCCCGACCAGCAGGTGACGTGCGCCGGTCCAGCGGCTCAGTGTGAGGCCGAAAGCGCCGAGCAGGAAGGCGAACGGGGTGATGCCCAGCGCCCTGGCACGTTCGGCGACCGCCGCACTCGCGGCGACACCGAAGCCGATCGGCGCCCGCGCGCCCGCGGCGTCCTGGATCGGGGGACGCTGCCGGTCGGACGGGAGTTCCAGTACCGTCGGCACGCCGTCGAGGTGCTTCGTCCAGAACTCGGCTTGCCGATCCCATTCCCCAGTGGCGCGGGCTTCTTCCTGATGGCGCAGGAGAACCCGGGGCGAGACACCGGGCTCCCCCACGGTCTCGGGTCCTCCGTCGGCCAACGTCGCGTAGCGGGCGAACAGTTCCTTCAGCAGCAGGCCGACCGACCAGCCGTCGAGCACCATGTGGTGCGCCACCAGCACGACGGCCTGGCCGCCGGTGCCGCCTTCGACCAGCAGGAACCGGTACGCCGGCGCTTTCGCGAGATCGAACGGACGCCGTCCGTGCCGGGCCGCGAGGGACCGGACACGTTCCTCGAACTCGCCCGCTTCGCCGTCCCAGGTGTGCATCTCGACGTCCGGGACATGAGAGTCCAGCACCTCGGTCACGACATCGCCGGTGTCGCCGCGATAAATCGTGCGGAGCCCGGGGTGCCGGGCGACCGTCAGCGCGACCGCGCGTCCGAACACCTCCGGCGACAGCCTCCCGTTCTCCGCGAAACAGGTGAAGACCAGGTTGTACGGGGACCCGCCGGTGACCCGCTCGATCAGCCACATCCCGCGCTGGGCATGGGAAACCGATTCGGTGAGCGGTTCCTGCCCGGTGACCGGCTTCCCGGCGGGGACGGCGCCCGCGAAGACGTCGGCGACCGGCGCGTCGCTCAGCAACGCGGCCACGGGGATCCGCAGACCGAGCTTCTCCTGGGCGAGCGCGACGAGTCTGAGCGCACGCAGAGAATCCCCGCCGAGACCGACGAAACTGGTGGTGGCGAACGCGTCGGCCTCGATGTCCTGGCCGAGGACGGCGCTGGCGTACTCGTTGAACGACATGGCTCTCTCCGGTCGGGACGAGGGGCTGGCGTACGGAGGGTCAGGCCTGGGGTTCGACCGCGCGCCGTTCACGGACGGCGCCGAGCAGGCGCTCACGGCTCCCGCGCGCTCCCCCCGCCTGCTTCTTCTCGGCGTCGACCAGCAGATCGGCGTGACCGCGGACGGTGCCCGCCCGGAACAGGTCGACCGTCTTCACCATTCGGCCGGACACTTCGCGCAGCTTCTCCACGAGCACCACGAGGCGCAGCGAATCGCCTCCGGCGTCGAAGAAGCTGACGTCGTCGCCGAACTCCTTGTTGTCGAGCACCTCGCTCCAGACACCGCGGACGAGGTCCAGGCGCACGGCCGGGTCGTCGAGGTCGAGGGCTTCGGTGGCGGGCTTGAGCACGGCTTCCTCCGGGGATCGGGCGAGATCCGCGACACCGCGTCGCAGATCGGAAAGCAGACCGTCGATCGTTTCGTCGGTGAAGAGATCGGCGGGATAGTCGAGGGTGAGCTCCAGGCGGGATCCGTCCGCGACATGCACGAACAGCGCGAGATCCCACTTGCTGTACTGGGGTTCCAGTGGCCGGAACCGGCCGACGACGCCGGGCGCCAGGTCGAACGGGGCGGGTACCTCGGCGAGATTCACCAGCACCGGGGTCAGCGGCAGCCTGCCGACTTCGCGTTCGTCGTCCAGTTCGGCGGCGAGCGCGTCCAGCGGGACATCGGCGTCGATGAACGTCTCCATGCCGGAATTCCGCGCCTCGCGCAGGAGTTCGCGCCACGTCGTCGTCTCGTCGAGCCGGATCCGCAGGACCAAGGTGGACATGAACATCCCGACGACACCGGCGGAGACCGGATCGTCGCGGCCGGGCCAGACCACCGAGATCAGGAAGTCGCGTTGCCCGCCGCGGCGGGCGAGTGTCGCGGCGAGGATCGCGACACCTGCCATGAACGCGGTACAGCCTGCCTCGGCCGACGCCGCCAGCACTCGCGCGGTGACCTGTTCGTCGAAGACGGTGCGGGCTTCGGCGCCGATCATGGACAGGTCGGCGTCGGGACGGCGGTCGTAGGGCAGGTCGACCGTGGTGGGCGCGCCCCGCAGACGTTCGACGGCGTCCGCGATCCGGGGCGCCAGCTCGCTTTCGGGAATGGGGGCCTGGACCTCGGCGGGATGGATCGGTTCGGGCAGCACGACTTCTTCACCGCTCAGCGCGCCGCGGTAGGAGCGGACGATCTCGTCGAGCAGCAGTTTTCTCGACGTGGCGTCGAAAACGATGTGGTGCACGGTCAGGACGAACAACGTGGTGTCCGGGCCGACCCGGATGAGCTCCGCCCGCGCCGGCGGTTCGTCGCCGAGGTCGAAGGGGGTGTAACAGAGCACCTCGACGAGCCGCTTCAGCTCGTCAGTGGTCCAGTCCTCTTCGACGGCGTCGAGGAAGCCGGCCTCGGCGGGCTCGCCGTCGGTCCGGTACTCGACGCGGCGGTGCGTGGTTTCGAGCCGGAATCGCGCTCGCAGGGCGGGATGCCGCGCCAGTGCCGCGCTGACGGCGTCCGCCAGCGCGGCGTGGTCGATCCGCCCGGTGAACTCGATGACGGACGGAATCAGGTACGTCGGACGCAGCCGATCGATCCGGTCGACGATCCAAATGCCCTGCTGTGTGGGCGTGGCGACATGCCAGACACTGGCCGATTCAGATGGCATACCTCTGCTGCTTCCCCCGGTCGGTGGACAGCCTGATTTGGCGAAGAAAATGCACGACGAAAAGACGAAAACACAATTAGTGCGGTGGCTGAATTCCCCAGAAGTCGAACCCCCATTTGCCGTCAAGACGCTACGAGGGCACCGCGGCGACTGTCAACTCGTCCATTCGTGGACTTCCCACGACTGAACTACGAAAGTGGTGATTCGGACGCTCTTGACATTGCTCGAACACGCGTGCTTGACTCGGCCGACATCTGGGGAAGAAGCAACGAAACCCGCCCAAAGGGGCGTGAATGCGTTGTGCTGCAAGGAAAGTTGAGACGGCGAGCATCGACGCTCCCCGTATTCATTGGTCCATTGGACGCAGTGGCCACTGGGGTATTCAGCGCATACGGCCACTATGCCATTCGGGTGCGGACGAATCATGACGGCCCGTCGCGAAATGAAGGGAACGCGCGCATGACGCTCGAGGACACCACCAGGGGTTGTCCGGTGCATTTCAGCGGCGCCGACCTGGTCGACCCTTTCCTGTACGCCGACGGCGACGCGCATTCGATATGGCGCGAACTCCGGGAACAGGACGGGCTGACCTGGCACCAGGTCGACGCCGAGCGCGGCTTCTGGTCGGTGGTGAAGTTCGCCGACACCGACTTCGTCATGCGCACCACGGAACTCTTCACGTCCGAACGCGGCACGATGCTCGAACTACTGGGCATGGACGATCCGGCGGGCGGCAAGCAACTCGTCGTCACCGACCCGCCGCGGCACACGATCATGCAGGCCCGGTTGAAGAAGGCGCTCGCGGTCCGCGCGGTGGACAAACAACGCGAGATGGTCCGGGAACTGGTACTCGACCTCATCGCCCCGCTGGGTGATGGCGGCGTCTTCGATTTCGCGCAGGCCATGATGACCATGCCGATGGCCGTCACCGGCCGGATGATCGGCCTGCCCGAGGCGGACTGGCCGTGGCTGACGAAACTGACCGGCGCCTGCGTCGCCGCCGACGATCCGGAGTTCCAGATCGCGGACGGCAAGGCGGCGACACTGGCCAGCGCGCACCGGGAACTGTTCGTCTACTTCCAGGACCTGGTCTCCTACCGGCGCGACCATCTCAGCGACGATCTGCTGAGCGTGCTGATCTCGACCGAGTTCGAGGGCAGGCACATGTCACCCAGTGAGATCGTGGCCAACTGCTACAGCCTCCTACTCGGCGCGAACGTCACGACGCCGCACGCGCCGAACTTCGTGTTCGCGGAGTTCATCGAGACCGGCGTGCTCGAAGACTGGACGCGACACCCCGAGACCGGGCAGACCGCCGTCGAAGAGGCCTTGCGCTGGTCTTCGCCGGTCAACCACATGCTGCGGTACGCCACCCAGGACGTCGTCCTGCGCGGGACGGAGATCGCCGCCGGCGACGCGGTGGTGGTGTGGCTCGGCTCGGCCAACCGCGACGAGGAACAGTTCCCGGACGCCGGCACCTTCGACATCCGGCGCAAACCGAACAAACACCTCGCGTTCGGCATCGGGCCGCACTACTGCGTCGGGCACAGTGTGGCGCGGATGAGCATCCGGATCCTGTTCGAGGAGCTGCTCAGCCGGTTCCGCGATTTCGCCCCGGCGGGCAAGCCGGAGCGGATCACGTCGAACTTCGTGTCCGGGTACAAGCGGGTGCCGATCACCGCGGCCCGGCGGTAGCAAAGGTCCCTTGCTCTCTTTCCGCAGGTCAGCGGCCCGCGTGGGAGCAAAGGTCCCTTGCTCCCCCGCTAGCCGTGCGGCCGGACGAACGGGAACAGCACCGTCTGCCGGATCGACGCCCCGGTCAGCATCATCAGCAGCCGATCGACGCCGATGCCGAGCCCGCCGGTCGGCGGCATGCCGTGTTCGAGCGCGAGCAGGAAGTCCTCGTCCAGCTCCATCGCCTCGACGTCCCCGCTCGCCGCGCGCAGCGACTGGGCCTCCAGCCGCCGCCGTTGCTCGAGCGGGTCGGTCAGCTCCGTGTAGGCCGTGCCGACCTCGGAGCCGAACGCGATCAGGTCCCAGCGCTCGGCCAGCCGCGGGTCGACGCGGTGTTGCCGGGTCAGCGGTGAGACGTCGGTCGGGTAGTCGGTGTAGAACGTCGGCAGTACGGTCGCGCCTTCGACCAGGTGCTCATGCGCCTTCAGCACGAGATCGCCGTGTCCGGCCTCCTCGTTCACCGGCACTCCGGCCGCGCGGCACAGCCGCTGGAGTTCGGCGACGGAAGTGCTCGCGTCGATCTTCTCCCCGAGCGCCACCGAGACGGCTTCGTGGACCGGGATCACCGGCCAGTCACCGGAGATGTCGTACTCGACGACCTTTCCGTCCGGCCCGGGACGGCGAACCACCTGCGCGCCGTACGCGGCCTCCGCCGCGCACTGCACGAGTTCGCGCGTCAAGGTCCGCATGGTGTTGTAGTCGGCATACGCTTGGTATGCCTCCAACATCGTGAATTCGGGGTTGTGCGTCGCGTCGACGCCCTCGTTGCGGAAATTCCGGTTCAGCTCGAAAACCCGCTCGACCCCCGCCACGCACAGCCGCTTCAGGTACAGCTCGGGCGCGATCCGCAGGTACATCCGCATGTCGTAGGCGTTGATATGCGTGATGAACGGACGCGCGTTGGCGCCGCCGTGCACGGTCTGCAGCATCGGCGTCTCGACCTCGAGGTAGTCGCCCTGGTGCAGCCGCTCCCGCACCGCGCGCACCACGGTCGAGCGCATCCGCAGCATCGCCGTCGAATCCGGGTTCACCGCGAGGTCGAGGTAACGCTGCCGAACCCGCGTCTCCGGGTCGGTGAGACCTTTTCGCTTGTCCGGCAACGGATGCAGGCTCTTCGCCGTGACGGTCCATTCGTCGACGAGCACGGAAAGCTCACCGCGCCGTGACGTCACGACCTGCCCGCTCACGCCGACATGGTCACCGAGGTCGACGCCTCGCCGCCAGCCGCCGAGGTCGAGCACGGAGGCGTCGAGCATCAACTGGATCTCGCCGCTGAAATCCTTGACCCGCGCGAAGCAGAGCCCGCCGAGGTTGCGCATCGCCAGCACCCGGCCCGCGACACGGACCCGATGACCGGTATGGGTATCCGGGCTCAGGTCACCGAACTTCGAGACGACGTCGCCGAGCAGATCCTCCCGGGCGAAACCGACCGGGTACGGGTCGATCCCGGCTTCCCGCAAGCGATCCAGCTTCGCCATCCGCACCTGGACCTGGTCGGGGCGTCGCACCTGCTTCGGCGCCGGCGTGGCCGCGTTCGCTTCGATGCGGCGGACCTCGGCGACGAAATCCTCGGTGACCGTCTCCAGCTTCAGGGCCCGCGCCGATCGGCCCGTCGGGACGAATCCTTCGAGCGCGCCGGCGACGATGCCGACCCGCGGCAGCCGCCGAGCCGACGAATAGCACAGGAAACGCGGCTCCCAGTCCGGCCCGTATTTGGCGTTGGACCGGTAGAGCGATTCCAGCTGGAAGAACCGCGACGCCATGCTGAGCACACCGCGCCACGCGCGCAGCACCGGGCCCGCGCCGATCCGCTCCCCCTCGGAGAAAACCGCGCGGAACATCGCGAAGTTCAGCGAGATCCGTTGTGCACCAAGGCGTGAGCTCGCCGCCACGACCTCGGCGACCATGTACTCGTTGAGCCCGTTCTCGGCATCGCGGTCGCGCCGCATCAGGTCGAGCGACAGACCGCGACGGCCCCACGGGACGAACGACAGCATGCCGCGAAGCACACCCTTGGCGTCGTACGCCTCCACCATCACGCTGCGGCCGTCGCTCGGATCACCGAGCCTGCCGAGCGCCATCGAGAACCCGCGTTCGGTCTCCGCGCCGCGCCACTGCTGTGCGTTCAGCAACAGCCCGGCCATTTCGTCGACCGGGATTTCGCTGTGCCGACGGACTTTCGTGCTGTATCCGGCCCGTTCGATCCGTTTGACCGCTTGCCGGACCGAGCGGCGTTCCGGCCCGGCGAGGCTGAAGTCGCGGACGTCGAGGACGGCTTCGTCACCGATTTCCAGCGCGCGCAGACCCGCGTCGGCGTAGGCCTTCGCGCCGCGTTCGCTCGCGCCGAGCACGCCAGGCGTCCAGCCATAGGTGCGGGCCTCGTTCAGCCAGGCGCGGACCGCGTCGGGCCAGGCGTCGGGATCGCCGATGGGATCCGCGCTCGCGACGCTGGTGCCCGCGAGCACGCGGTAGGCGACGGCGGCACGGCCGTTGGGCGAAAAGACGACGCTCTTCTCGCGCCTGGTGGCGAAATAGCCCAGAGAGTCGTCTTCGCCGTGTTCGGCCAGAAGACGACGTACGCGCAGTTCTTCCTCATCTGTCCTCAAGCGACGGCTACGTACCCCGCGGAAGAGCGTGTACAACGCGGCCGTCGCGACGGCCGTCGCGCTGAGGTCGAGCAACAGATCGAGCCAGGCGGGGCCTTCGCCGATGCCGACCCGGCGCAGCTGGATGTTCTCCCCGGTCGTGTGGTTGACGACCCAGGCGAATCGCGCCCAGGTGTCGGCGAGGCGGCCGGGAAAGGCCTCGCTCAAGCCCCAGCCGACGAGAATGACCGCGGCCAGGCCGCCAAACAGTACCGTGAAGCCGTCACGCCAGGCGCCAGGCGCGAGCCGGGCGGGGAACGCGGGACGCAGGATCCAAAGGAACGCGATCATCCCGATCGAGATCAGGTCGGCGATGGCCAGCACCCACACCTGATGCGGGATGTGCCGGACCTGCCACGGCCCCAGTTTCAGCAGCTCGGGCGACCACAGCAGGGCGGCCTGGAAGGCCAGCGTCACCGCCAGGCCGCCGACCTGGAACAGCAGGAGCGTGAGGAGGGCCGCGCGTTTGCGACGGCGGAGCGCGGCGCCGAGGACGACGAGCAGAAGGACGATCACGAGGCTCGCGTTCGTCGGGATGCTCAGTGCCGAGAAGGCGATGTCACCCGTCCTGAGCACCGGCCCCTTCACGCCGCCGGCGAGCAGGAGGATCACCGAGAACACCGCCGCGAGCTGCACGAGGGTGGCGACGATCCCGCCCGCCCTCGCCTTCCACGGCGAGACTCGGCTCACTGGGTTTGCCATTCTGGTCCTTCGCGGTTCACACAGGTGATCGACAGCTGCACTTACTTGACGTCACACAACCCTGTGTGGTTGTCAACGATCATCATCCTCTGGTCTGAATTTCTTCATCCGCAGGCGTGAGGACGCGGTGTGAAGCTGGTCGCAGGACCTTGGGAGCGGTATCTCCGCATGCCACGCTTTGTCTTGTTCAGCTCCACGACCCGGGGACCTCTTCGAGGCCTCGAGGGAAGGACGGTCGACAAGGATGTCTGCCACCGAAAAGGATTCCGGCGAGCTCACAGCTCCGTACGGGACCGGCGCGGCGCCCCAGGCCACATCTGGGAAGAAGGTCCGCGTACATCACCTTCGCGACATGAAGGAGCGCGGCGAAACCTGGCCGATGCTCACCGCCTACGACATGTGCACCGCCGCGCTGTTCGACGAAGTGGGCATCCCCGTGCTGCTCGTCGGGGATTCCGCGGCGAACAACGTCTACGGCTACGACACGTCACTTCCGGTGACCGTGGACGAACTGCTTCCGTTGGTCCGGGCGGTGACCCGGTCGGTGAAGCGGGCACTGGTCGTGGCCGACCTGCCGTTCGGCTCGTATCAGCTTTCACCGCAGCAGGCGCTCGAAACGTCGGTGCGGTTCATGAAGGAGGGCCGCGCGCACGCGGTGAAACTCGAGGGCGGGCGGAAATTCGCTCCGCACGTCGAGGCGCTGACGTCGGCCGGCGTCCCCGTGATGGGACATATCGGATTCACACCGCAGAGTGAACACAATCTGGGCGGCTACCGCGTCCAGGGTCGCGGCGAAGCGGCCGAAGCGCTGCTCGCCGACGCGCTCGCCCTGGAGGAGGCCGGCGCCTTCGCGGTCGTCATGGAGATGGTGCCCGCCGAAGCGGCGAAGCGGATCACGCACGAACTGAAGATCCCGACCGTCGGCATCGGCGCCGGGCCGGACTGCGACGCGCAGGTGCTCGTCTGGCAGGACATGGCCGGACTTCGGCGCGGCAAGACACCCCGCTTCGTGAAGAAGTACGCGGACCTCGCCGGCGTGCTGGCCGGGGCCGCTTCCGCGTTCGCGGAGGACGTCCGGCGAGGCGAGTTCCCGGCGCCGGAGCACTCTTTCCACGACTGACCCGCCCCCGACCTGCAAAAAGAGAGCAAGGGACCTTTGCTACCACTCCCGCTGAGGAGCGCGGTAGCAAAGGTCCCTTGCTCTCCCTCGCGGCCGACCGTGTGGATTTCGGGTCATCCAACGCACCAAAATCCACACAGTCAGCACGTGGGTCAAGGTCTCTCTTCCCCTCCCGCCGCCTGCGGTAGCAAAGGTCCCTTGCTCTCTTTTCAGGTGGTCCTTGTGGAGCGACCCTCCTTTAGTTGTTCACGTATATGAACTTCAATCATGTCCTTGACTCACATTCGTAAAGAGGCTTAACGTCTAGCCGTCGCCGCCACGACCGAGTTTCGATCCCTCGACGAGGAGGACCACGGATGCGTGTTCGTGAGCGGGTTCTGGCCATCGCGGCCGGTGCGGCCCTGCTGTCGACGTTGGCGGCGTACCAGGCACAGGCCGCGACGGTCCGCGTAGGGACTTCGGAGCAGCTCGCGGCGGCGCTCGCTTCGGTCACTCCGGGCACCGTCATCGAGCTCGCGGCCGACACGACCTTCACGGGCAACTTCAAGGCGGCGAAGAGCGGCACGTCCAGCAGCCGCATCACGCTGAAAGGTCCCCGAAGCGCGGTCATCAAAGCCTCGGCGGGGCGCACGCTCGAACTGACCGGCAGCTACTGGAACCTGACCGGCTTCACCCTCACCGGTGGCCAGAAGGGCCTGATGGCGACGGGCGTCAAGAACACCGTCGTCGACGGCATCAAGGTCGCCGGCGTCGGTCACGAAGGCATCCATTTCCAGTACACGAGCACCGACAATGTCGTGAAGAACTCCGAGGTAACCGACACCGGCCGCGAGTACGCGGGCTACGGCGAAGGCATCTACTTCGGCTCCGCGAAGGGCAACTGGCCCGGCGGCACGCCCGACCGGAGCGATCGCAACAAGGCGCTGAACAACAAGATCGGCCCGAACGTGCGGGCCGAGTCGATCGACATCAAGGAAGGCACCACCGGCGGCGAACTGCGCGGCAACGTCTTCGACGGGACCGGGCAGAGCGGCGAGCACTTCGCCGACAGCTGGGTGGACATGAAGGGCAACAACTACGTGGTCGCGGACAACCGGGGCAGCAAGGTCTTCGTGCACGACGCGACGTACGGCGGCTTCGAGGTCCATGTCCAGCTTGACGGCTGGGGCCGCGGCAACACCTTCTCCGGCAACACCGCGGACGTGCAGTCCAGCTACGCGTACGGCTTCTATCTCGTGAAGGCCGCGACGGGCAACAAGGTCTGCGCGAGCAACAAGGTGACCGGTGCCGGGAAGGGATTCGCGAACGTGGCCGCCACGGCGGGCTGCTGACGCGACCGAAGACCGGGGGCCCGCTCAGCCCGGCGGCGGGGGCGGGCCCCCACCCTTCGGACACTCGCCGATTCGGGCAGAGTGTCCTTATGGATGACCTGTACCCGCCGATCCACGTGCGCGCCGAGGGCATGCTCGACGTCGGCGACGGGCACCGGATCTACTGCCAAGAGGCCGGGAACCCGGACGGCAAACCGGTGGTCGTCCTGCACGGAGGCCCTGGTAGCGGCATCTCCTCCATGGCACGGCGGCACTTCGACCCCGAGGCCTACCGGATCATCCTGTTCGACCAGCGCGGCGCCGGCCGCAGCACGCCGCACATCGGCTCGCCGGACGTCGACCTGTCGGTCAACACCCTCTGGCACCTCGTCTCGGACATGGAAAAGCTGCGCGAACGGCTGAATCTCGACCAGTGGCAGCTCTTCGGCGGCTCGTGGGGCGCGACCCTCGCCCTCGCCTACGCCGAAACCCACCCGAGCCGCGTCAGCGAGATCATCCTGCGCGGCGTCTTCACCGTCCGCCGCGGCGAACTCGACTGGATCTACAACGGCGGCGCCGCGAACCTCTTCCCCCGAGAGTGGGAAGCCTTCCTCGCGCCGATCCCCGAAGATCGTCGCGACGATCCGCTGTCGGCGTACCGCGAACTCGTCTATCACCCCGATCGGGCGATCCGGGAACGTGCGGCCATCGCGTGGAGCACCTGGGAGGGCGCGATCGTCTGCCTGCGCCCGGATCCGGCCTTCCACAACCAGTACGCGTCGCCGGACTTCGCTGTCACGTTCGCACGGCTGGCGCTGCACTACTTCTGTCATGGGGCGTGGCTTGAGGAAGGACAGCTGATTCGGGAAGCCGGGAAGCTGACCGGGATTCCCGGCGTGATCGTGCAGGGACGGTACGACACGGTGTGCCCGCCAGCGACGGCTTACGAGCTGCACCGCGCTTGGCCGGACTCGAAGCTGGAGCTGGTGGAGGCGGCGGGGCACGCGGTGACGGATCCGGGGATGCTGGCGGCGCTTCGAGAAGCGACGGATTCGTTCCGGCCGGCCTGATCAAGTCTCCTGAGCCGGAATCGCCCTCGCCGCATTCTCGATGACCTCGCCTACCTCAAGCTTTGCGGACGCGAACCCCATCAGCAGGACCTCTCGGACCTCTCTCCAAGCACCCCGTTGTGCGTGTACCGCGCCCTCTCAAGAATTCTCTGGCAGGGTCAGCCAGGTACTGGCCAACGCATGACATCGCCTCGTCGTAGCCTGTCACACACCAACATCAACCGGCCTCCAAATCAGCCGCCATCCGACTGTCTACCGGCTCGAGCGCCGCGAACAGCCGAGATCCTCCTGATCACTCCGGCAAGCCAAGTCGCGATTTGATACCTCTTGGCGCCATTATCAGCAATTCTTCCGCCAGCTTCTTATCGGAGGAATATGATGGACGCACCAGCGCCCATCGCAGAAATGGAACAGCACCCGAGGACGCAAAGAAAGCGTCACGCGCATTCACATTACCTGCTCCGACTTCCTTGAGTGCAGCCCATTGTTCAATATCGGCTTCAGGATCCCTCAACTCTTCCACGAGCGCGACATCGCTATCACGGAGACTCAACCGAACACGACCCATTCGAGTGGGCCCAAGAAGTACACCCTTAACGCTTTTCCCAACCGGAGGCCAGTCAGCGGGCGAAACTGGATGGTCAGCAACATCAGAGGAATCAACATGTCCCTCATCCCCATTCTCCAGACGCAGGAGCAGCCCATAGAATTTGTGGCTACTGACGACGCCTGCAACCGTGACATACCGCCGCAGCGGCCACCCATGGGAATTCACCGCTTTGGCCTCCATGCTTCACGCTTGAACTTATTGAACTCCGGAATCTTACTCCGGGGAACCAAGTACTCTATATTACCACCGAGGTAATCATCCCAGACCTCAATGTTGTCACGAACCCACTGCTTGGGGACCCTGACCTTGAACCCATCACCCGCGCGATGTTGATTATTGCGGGCAAAGTCTGACGTTCTCTCAACATCTCCGAAGTGTGCTGCGCCGCTCAAAATTTCCCCATCCTCACCGAGATCGGGGAAGTCATCCGGGTCAAGCCCTTTAACGCGCTCACGATCCCCTCTGCTCGGCGGAGACACTCGGCAAAGTTCGACTTCCTCATCTGCGTTGTGGGTGAGGACTGGTGTCTGACCTGCGACAACGAAGTACGTGTGATCGGTGTCGACGGTCAGGTTGTAGACCCGCCGCACCTCAGACCACGACCGCGTCCCCGTAACCGTGGCGTCCCGATGATCACCGGTCTCCAACCGATGACCAGCCTTCAGATCAACAGCGTGCGACCACCGCTTCTCCGACTCCACCCAGAACGGATGCTCATCCGTCGCCACCACAGACCCACGACCGGCCCCACTCGCGACACCGACCTCCACCAACGTCCGCTTACTCGCATGCGAACGGGTATCCGTCACCACCCGGACCGCGGTGCGTCCCGTCGTCGGATCCTTCGCCAGAACCTTGTCCCCGACCTGCACATCCTTGATCGGCTTACGAGACCCGTCACCCATCACCACCAGCGTGTTCGGATCAAAACTGTTCTTCTTGGCACAGCCCGGATCCGCACCACCAGACGACTCGTCGTGATGCTTCCCCCGACTCTTGTTCCGCCCAGCCAAACCGCCAAGCGCAGCGAGGGCATCTTCAGGGGTGGCACCGGACTGAGCGATCTCCGACACCGCCGTCACCGTCTCGGCGACGTTCTGGATAACGTTCCCGTCCCCGACCACCTGCTTCTTGAAGAAGTCGGTGACCCGGCCCGCGTCCTGCACGTTCGCCTTGAACGCCTGCACCACCCGAGCCGGCATCAACGGAGACGACGACACCAGATCCGTCCCCTTGAACACCGGCTTCAACGCCGCCTTCAACGACGGAATCGGATTCCGCTTCGCCGTCCTCTCCGCAGCACCCCGCGCAGCAGCCGCGACAGCCTTCTTCTTCGCCAGGATCGCCGCAGCACGCCGAGCCGCCGCCGCAGCAGCCGCGGCGGCCGCCTTACGGGCCGCGGCGACAGCGGATGCCTTGCGTGCGGCGGACGCGGCGGCATCACCAGCGGTTCGCCGGGCCGCGCCGGCGACGTCATCGCCATAGCGGCGGCCGAGATCGATAGCGTCGTCGGCGTAGCGACCGGCCCGGCGACTGCCACCGATGAAGTCGCCCGCCTTTCGAGCCCACTTCGCCGCGGTCGCGGCGTTGCCACCGAACGGGATCGCACCGGCGGCCGACCAGGCGGCGTTCTCCCAGTCACCCTCCACCGCGTAGATCGCGGCGTTCGCGAGGTCGGCGATCTCACCGATCCCGGGGATCATGCCCGCCACGTCCAGCGCGGTGTGCACGATGCCGCCCGCCTTGTCCCACAGGTCACTGAACCAGCCGTGACCGTCCGGGTCGAAGTAGTTCAGCGGCGAACCCAAGACGTACGAGTACCGGTTGGCGCTGATCGACGGCGAGGACGGGAGCTCGATGCTGTCGCGCGAGGCGAAGGTGCCGGAACCCGGCTGGTACCACCGCGCCCCCATGTTGACGTTCCCGTTGTCGGGATCCGTCCAGTCGCCCTGGAAACCGACCGTCCGCGAAGCACCGGTCGACGCGATCCGCTTGCCGTACGGGTCATACGCCGTCGAGTCGACGACGCCACCCGACCCGGGCGCCAGGGCACCGACGACGTCACCATGCCGGTCGGACAGCGTGAGCCGGGAATCGGCTCCCTGCGAGAGCGACACCAATGAGCCGTCAGGACCGCGGCCGAAGCGCGAAACACCGTCGCTGACCGTGTCCCGCTCCATGCCCGCGTACGAGAACTTCTGTCCGCCGCGGGTCGCGAGCCGGTCGAAGTCGTCGTAGGTGTACTCGGTCGTGCCGAACTTGACCAGCCTGTCGAAAGCGTCGAAGGAGTACTTCTCCTCCATGCCGGACGACGTGCGTGAGCTCAGCGAACCGCGCGGCGAGTAAGCGTACGTGTAGTCACCGTCGGCGAGGACACGGTTCCGCTCGTCGTAGGTCGCGTTTTTGTCGCCCGCCTTGACCCGGTTGCCCGAGTCGTCCCAGCCGTACTCGGTCGACTTGCCCGACGGGTCCGTCCAGGAAAGCATGCGCCCCTGGAAGTCGTACGAGTAGCTGTTCTGGCCGGAGCCGGCCAGACCCGCGGTCGTCTTCGTCTTGACCCGGTCGTTCGGGTCGTAGGTGTAGGCGATGGACGAAAGGACCGTGCCGTTCGCTTCCTTCAGGACATCGGACTTCGGCCGCGCGAGGTTGTCGTAGTCGTAAGTCCGGAGGCGACCGGCGCCGTAGTCGACCGTCTTGACCTTGCCGGCTTCGTTGTAGCCGTAGGTCAGCTTGCCGCCGGTCGCGCCGTCGGTCACCGAGTCCAGACGGCCCTTGAGGTAGCCGTAAGCAGTGGTGCCCGCCGCGTCCTTCCGGGTGATGACGCGCCCGGCGGTGTCGTACTCGAAGGACGATGCACCGGAAGTACCGGTCGCGGTCAGAAGACCACCACGGTCGTTGTAGGTGTACGCGTTGCTCCCCGCCACCCGCAGACGACCGTCGGCGTCGTAGGTCCTTGTCTTGTCGGCGGTCTGCGTTTCGGCGCCCGAGCCGGTCTCCGTGAGCATCCGGTTCAGCGCGTCGAAGGTACGATCGCGGTTCACGTTCCCGGGTGCGGTCAGACGGGTCGCGTTGCCCGCCGCGTCATAGGACTGCGTCCAGGTCCGGTCCGCAGCCGCGGGATGCGCGGCCGTGGACGGCTCGATCACCGATTCCGGCAGATTCAGGCTGTTGTAGGTGAAGACGGTCTTGTTCGACCGGCCATCGGTGAACCTCGTGCGGTTTCCCGCCGCGTCGTAGCCGAATGACGTCGTGATCGTCTTCCCGTCCGCGACGGGCTCGATTTGGCTCGACAGCCGGTTCGCCGCGTCGTAGCTGAACGTGGTGACCCGCTTCTCCCAGTCCTCCGACGTCCGCATGTTGCCGGCAGGGTCGTAGGTGAACTTGCGCTCCCGCAACATCGGCTGCGAGCCGGTCCACTGGCCGTCCACGTCGAACTCGGAGATCTTGCGGCCCGCCAGGTCGTAGTTCAGCCGCTTCGTGGCGCCCGAGCCATCGCTCGCCCGGACGAGACGTCCCTGCCGGTCATAGCCCCGCTTGGTGGTGACCCCGGCCGGGTCGACCGCGGTGATCAGCTGGTTCAGCTTGTCGTAGGTGTTCAGGCTCTTCTCGCCGGCCGGGTTCTCGACCGCCACCACGTTGCCCGCGTCGTCGTACCGGTACTTCGTGGTGTACGCGGCCGGCGTCGGGAACCGCTCCACCGCGGTCGACGTGGCCTTGCGGCCCAGTTCGTCATAGGTCGCTTCGACTCGGGCACCCGTCGGCAACGTCGCGGACAGGGGCAGGCCGGTCATCGTGTACGAGTACTTCCAGACACCGGCCGCCGTGCCGCCGTCCTGCGGGTCGTGCCGCTCCAGCAGCCTTCCCATCTGGTCGTATCGCAATTCGGTCGCGTGCTGCCGGGCATCGATCTGCTTGATCACGCGCCCCACGGCGTCGTAACGGATCTCCTTGGTCGGGGTGATCGGCGCCGTGGCGCCGGGCGGCGTGTACGACGGCAGGCTCGCCTTCAGCAGCTGCCCGAGTTTGTCGTACTCCGCCGTGGTCACCCGGCCGAGTGGGTCCTTCGTGTGCGTGACCGAGCCGAAGGTGTCGTAGCCGGTGATCATGGTCGCTTGTGCGTCCGCCGGCGCACCGCCGTTCGACTCCACGCGAACTCGCGGACCGGTGGCCCGGATGGGCCTGGCCAGCTGGTCATACGCCATCGTCGTCGCGTACTGGGACGACGACTGGCTACCTCGAGGATCGGTGACCGACACCGGCATGCCGCGTTCGTCGTAGTCCCAGGTGGTGATCAGCCGTTCCTGACCATTGTGGACAGTCTGCTTGGTCCGCTGGCCGGAGGCGTTGTATTCGAATTCGGTGATCTCAGCGGTGTTCACCTGCCCGCCGCCGGTGTTCGACGGGTTACCGGACTTCTCGGTGCGGGTCACATTGCCGCTGCGGTCGTAGGTGAACCTCGTGCTGCGGTCGAGTCCGCCCGGGTCCTCGATCGACTGTGTGAGCCTGTTGACCGTGTCGTAGTCGTAGGTCGTGGTCCGGTTTCCGGCCGTGGTCTGCTTGGTCAGGTTCCCGGCGCCGTCGTAGCTGTTGTTCTCCAGGACGAGGTCCCGGAGATTACCGGTGACCGGGTCCCGGTAGCCCTCTGCCACGACCTGTGCGACCAGGTCGTTGGCGTAGTAGTTGTTCCGCGTCGTCCGCCCCATGGCGTCGACATGCAAGATCTGACGTCCGGACTCGTCGTACCGGAAGGACTCGAGCACCGTCGGCTTGGAGTTCCCCGGATCGGTGTCGCCTTCCCCGTCACCGGGACGACCGTCCCCGTCGGCCGGGTCGACCACACCACCGTGCCAGCCGTGCAGGCGTACCTCGGCGACCTCATTGCGGGCCGTGTAGGCGTAGGACTTCTTCACCCCGCTCGCGTCGATTTCGAACATCCGGTTGCCGAAGACGTCGAAGCCGTAACTTGTCTCTTTGCCCTCGGGATTGACAAGGCGGACAAGACGGCCATGGTCGTCGTATCCCCGAGTGCTCACACGGCTGGGGTCGCCGCCGACGAGGTCTGAAACCTCCTCGCGCTCGATGTTCCCGTCCTGGTCATAGGACGTGACCGTCCGGGCACGATGTTTGACCCCGGTGACGGCGTTCGTGGTCTCGGGCCCTGTCTCGGACTTCACCCGCGAAAGCGCGTCGTATTCATAAGTCGTCGTGATGCCGTCGGGGTACGCGTCCACGTAGATCGTGGAAGAGGTCCGCCGTCCGGCGGTGTCGTAGACGAATCGTGTCCGCATCCCGGACGCTTGCTGGATCTCGCCGAGATCGCCGGTGCTGTAGTACCGGAAGTTCGTGTTCTCGCCCGTCGCGCTCACCGTCGACAGCAGCAGGTCGGCCGGTACCGGGACGCCCACGTTGTCGAGCGGCTGCTCGGTGCCCGTGGTGTAGGTGTGCACGACCTCGCCGCCATCGGGCATCCGCTGGTTGATGAGGTCGCCCTTGGCGTTGTAGAGGTACGTGGTCAGATACCGGTTGTCCTCGGCGTTCGTGGACCTTCCGTCCCGGCTCCAGACGACCTTGTCGTTACGCGGGTCGAGCGGATTTTCCGGGCTGAAGTGGTAGCCGAAGTATTCGGTCTGGCAGCGGCCGGGCAGCTGGCAGGTCCGCTTGCTGATCACGTTGCCCCGCTGATCGAATCCGAGCGTGACCTCATTGAGGTTCTCGGAGACGATGGTGTTCTGGTTGCCTTCGTCGTCGTAGTCGTAGGTTCGGATCCCGTAGCCGACTTCCCCGGCGGGCTGCCCGGGCTGGTCTTCCGGACGGACGCCGAGCCCCAGCGGGGTGACCGTCCGCAGAATCCGGCCACGGACCGGGTCGTAGTCGAACGTGTGATTGCGGTTCCCCGGATCGGTGAACTGCACGGTGCGGATCAAATTGTTCTCTTCACCGGTGATCACCGGCACGCCGAGCCGCCAGTTCCCGCCGTTGCGGTCGGTGTAGCTCTTCACCCGCTCGCTGACCGTGTCGTATTCCACCTCGGCGGCGATCTTGCCGCTGGGCAGGGTGATCTTGCTGAGCCCCTCGGACGGCTGCGCCGCCTGGAACTGCTCGCGGACCGCGTTGTCCCCCAAGGGTTTGGTGTAGACGGCCACCTCGTCGATCGCTCCGGCGAAGTACCCGTGATCGTTGCCGGGCTTGGCAGGCCAGTTACCGGAGACGAAGCCGGCGCCCACGTACGTCTTGGTCTGGTTGCCGTGATCGATCACGCCCTGCTTGGTCGCGACCTGGACACCGTCGAGGTAGAGCCATTGCGTCGCCAGCGATCCGGAAAGCACCACGTGGTGCCACTTGTTGTCGTTGACCACACCGGAAGTGCTCATCGGCGCGGTCGTGCCGTCCGAAAACTGCCCGTAGAGCTTTCCGTTCGTCCCGACGTACAACGCCGGGGTGTAGGCGTTCTGCAGCGAACCCGAGATCTCGTTCTGCTGGTAGCCCAGCAGAACACCGGCACCACTCGTCTTGAACCAGAGCCCGACGGAGAGATCCCTGCTCTTCTTGACCGCCCCGTCCGGGAGTTGCAGCACCGACGTGGAACCGTTGAAGGTCACCGCGGTGTCGGCTGAACCCGGCAGCGCGCCCGCCGCCCCCAGGACGACGTTCTTGTACTTGCCGTTGTCCTTGCCCCGGTTGAGCGCCACCTGGCTGACGGCGACTTCTCCGCTCTGGTCTCCCAGTCGCCAGTACCCGTCCGGTGCCGTGTCGTTCACGACCGTGCGGAACCTGGACTGGTCCGCGTAGTCGTATCGGGTGACATTCGCCAAGGGATCTTCGACCTGGCTCAGCCGGTTGCCCTCGTAGAAGTACTTCCAGTTCCGGATCTGCCCGTTGACCTCGGTCGCGAATACCTCGGCGACCTTGCGGTCCTGGATCCGGAAGACCAGTTGCCGCCCGCTGGCCAGGTCGAGGGCACGGGTGAGGGCGTCGCCTTCCCAATAGATCCGCACACCACGTCCGACACCGTCGGTGTAACCGGTCAGCTTGCCCGTGGCGTCGAAGCGATATGTGGTCGCCGACTTGTCGGTCAGGGCCCAGCCGCCGTCCGGCTCGGACTTGAACGCGGCGAACCGGCCCTGTGGCGGCGCGTAGGTTCCGTCCGGGTTCAACCCGAACCGCAACTGCTGGCCGTCGGGATAGGTGACGAGGGCGTTCCCGACGTAGTCCCGCACCACGCGCATGTCGTACTTCGTCGCCCACCCCGTGCCGAACCAATGGTCGCGGCGGGGATCCAAGGTGTTGTAGGTCCGGATGACACTCAGGCCGGGGCCGGCCGTCGGCATCTGGACGTCGACCGCGCTGGAGTAGTAGTTGCCGACCATCGGATCGAAGTCACGATCGGTTCCGCTGTGCGGCGTCATGGCCATATGCGAAGTGATCGCCGGCTGCGGAACGGCGCTCAGGATGGCGCTGAACGGCAACGCTTCGCTCTCGCTGTTTCCGTCGAACGCGAACGATCGCCACAGATAGATCTTGTTCCAGAACAACTTCTTGTCCGGAACCGTCCAAGTGGGACTCGCCTGATACGCCGAGCTGAAGCAGTTGACGGGGTTGTCGCCCGCCCCCTTTTCACAAACCTCGAACCGGTACTTCAGGGTGCTGCCCGCGGGCGGGTCGACGTCGATACCGCTCGCCCACAACTGAGGGGTCAGCGTCTGGACGGAGGCGCCGTTGGGCGGGTACTGCTGCTTGATGAATGGCGGCACGTCATACACGTCGAGGCCGATACGGGCGGGCGCGACCTGGTGATCGGTGAAGTAGTCACCGGGCTTGCGGAGCATGCTGAAGTCGAGAAGATAGCTCCCCACATCGATCCGTTTGATCTCCGCGTCGAGTGTCACGGAGGCACCGCGCGCCACATCACCGGGGAGCTCGGCGGCGATCTGGGACGCGATCAGTTTGCCGCTCCGGTCGTAGGCGCGATACCCCAGGGCGAAGTCGTTGCGCGACCAGGCCTGCGCGCCACGGTTGGTCACGGTGATCTTCACCTTGCCCGAAGCCGCGCGCGTGACCGGCGGTTCCGGGGTGGCGCGATCGACGCGGTAATCGGCGTTGTAAGGCGAGTGCGTCACGTACAGCCGCGGCGGGTTGGCCGTGCCGAAACCGGTGAAGCGCTTCCACGCCGCCGGATCCGTCGGCGCCTGCAGGGAGAGACCATGGTTCGGAGCACCGCCCGCCCACTGCTGGACAAGGTCACGTCCGCCGACCCCCAGGTCGATCAGTTCGTGGGCGGTCGGGCAGTTCGACCTGGTCGCCAACGGGGCCATGTATCCGTGTGAGAAGACCCCGCCACCGAGCGCACCGCCGATCGGGGGTGTTCCGGAGGACCCCCAGTCCGCGGTGACCGGGTGCACGCTCATCGGCCGCGGCGTACATGAGCCGGACCAGAAGTTGGTCAGCTGCAGCTGGGCACCGAAGATCCGGTTGTCCTTGAGATCTCCGCCGATGCCGCCGAACCTCAGATAGCTCGAAGCGGTCTTGCCACCGCTGCGGCCGATGCGCAGCTCGGTGGCGTTGGTGTATCGAGTGCCGTTCTCCACCAAGAGGTTGCCGGTGCTGACCGACTCCTTGACCACGGTGGGATCGACCCGCACGGGATAGACCCTGGCCGGGGCCCGCAGCCAGGCGGAGTCGAGTTCGACCCGGAGGATCTGCTTGCCATCACGGCTTCCGAGCCGGTAGGTGACGCCATAGGAGGTCGCGGGCTCACCGCTTTCCTGACGGCTGGAGTCGAGCATGTAACCCGCCGGGACGCGCAGGACGACCGCACCCGCCTGGTCGACGAAGACCACGTGACCATCGGCGATCCTCGCCTCGAGTCCCTTCAGATCCAGCGCGAACTCCCAGGCATGGGGAGCGTCGGGGTTCTTGAGGACGAACCACTCCTTGACCGCGCCCGCGGTGAACTCCACCCGCATGTCGGCGTTCGGCAGAACGTCGGGGTACCCGACCGCGTTGCCTTCCGCGCTGCCGACCGTCGCCCGCGCACCCAGCAGGTTGAACGCGGCCTCGCGCCCGGCGCCGTCGTTCACCCGCATCGAGCCGCTCGTCTGTCCCATGTGGACCTGAAGCTGATCGCCCGCCTTGCGCCATCCGCCTGCCTGGTCAGGGACGGCGCGGGTGTCGACGGGGCCGAACCCACCCTCAGGCAACGGGAAGTTCAGCGGTTCCTGGCCATAGACGGTGGTCTGCGTACCGTCGGGGTTGTCGTAAACGCTGCTGTGCGTGGTGCGCCGCTGCGGCAGTTCCTTACTGGCCTGCGCGTCGAACCCACGCACCGAGGCGGCGGGCGGCGGTACGACCTTGGCGCTGCTGCGCCTGTCAGACGCGGGTTCGGGAAAGGAGATCGGCGGGTACTTCGACTGAAGCGAAGTGGCTGTCGCCCGATTGACTGCGGGCGCGGCGGCGTTGTCGGGGGTCGGCCGGTCCGCGACGCCTTCGGCGGATCCCGACTCCTGCTTCGGGGCGTCCGCCACAGCCGCCGCCCCCGCCTCGTCCGACGACGGAAACCGCTGCGAAGCCGCCGGCCCCAGTGTCGCCACGAGTGCGACGATCAGCAGCAACGCGAGTGTCACCCGGAGTCTTGCGCGCAGGACAGGTCTACGACGGATCCGCTTCATGACTTCCCCCCTTGGGATGCCCACCAGGACAGCCCTCGGCTCCTTCAGAGCAGGTCGGCGAGTCGATATTGCTGGGCGGCGAGACGTCCGGCAAGGCCTTTTACCGATTTTGGGCCGAATGGCCGTGGCCGAATGGGCACTCGCGAATGACCGAACGAACCATCGATCAGGCGTTCGATGATTCGAATTGCGTGTTAGCCGAAGATGAGCTAGATCACAAATCTTCACGAGCGGAGCTGTAATCACACTTTCGGCCGAATGACGACACTCTGACCAGCCGCTAGCGTCCGGCGTGCTCATAGCCAGAAAACGAGGGCGCTGGGGGCGGAAGGTCGCGTCGCGTTACAGAATGGGCAACTCTGTCGCACCGTCGCGATTTTTTGTGCGTTCGTGAGCACTTTCCGCGCATGGCACTCTCCGTATTCGGAGAAGGAAGGTCCAATGCGGACTCGAAGATCCCTGGTCGTCTCCGCGGCCGCCACGGTGCTGCTCGGCACCGTGGTCACCACGGCACCCCCGGCACAAGCCGCACCGGCACTCCCGACGGGGTTCGCCCTGATCGACACACCCACCGGCCAGCAGGCCGGAGATCTCACCGACGCCACCTACCTCCCGGACGGAAGTGCGCTGACCACCGGCCGCCTAGGGTCGGTACAGCTGGTACCGCGAGGCGGCCAGCCGGTACAGATAGCTTCACTTCCGGTGTACACCACCGGTTCGCTCGGCCTCACGAGCATCGCGGTGGCGCCGGACTTCACCACCAGCCGAACGGTCTATACCACTCGGGCGCTCTCGACCGGTACGTCCACTCAGGTGTTCCGCCTCAGCAAATGGCGAGCGGAGGGTGTGGGCGCACCGACGGGACTCTCGGAAGAGACCCCCGTCCTGGAGTTTCCGGTCAACGCCGACAGCAAGGGAATCCAGGACGTCGTCGTCGATCCCGGCGGTGATGTCCTCTGGGTCGCGGTCGGGGACAACGCGACTGTTCAGGCTCCGGCCGGTGCGACCAAGGACAATGTGGACAAGTTCGCCCTGCGAGCACTGGACCCCGCTCAACCGACGGGCAAGGTGCTTCGCATCGGCACGGACGGCAAAGGGCGGGTGGACAACCCGTTCTACGACCCGGGGGCCCCGACGTCCTGGCGTAGCCGCAACTACACGAGCGGACTCCGCGATCCGCGGATCGCGGTGGATCCGCGGGGCGGCGTCGTCGTCACCGACATCGGCTGGGCGGCCCGCAGCGAAGCGAATCTCGCCTTCCCCGGTCAGAACTTGAAATGGCCATGCTGGGAAGGGACCACGCGCGCGCCCGGCTATCGAGACCTTCCGGAATGCGCCAACGTCGCGAACTCCGCACCGCTGAGTGAGGCGACACAGGGATCGACGGATACGCTCGTCGGCGGAGTTCCCTACACCGGGACTTCGTATCCCGAGGCTTATCGGGGACTTCATTTCGTAGCCAACAAGAGCGGTCACACGCTTTCGACTTTCGCGTTCGACGCCGGGGGCAAGGTCACCCAGGCGATCAACGCGATCGCCTCCGACATCGGCGATCCGGTCTCCGTTCTGACGGCACCGAACGGCGACGTCGTGCTGGCCGACTCCGCGTCTTCCAAACTGCGAAGGTTGAGCTATAAGTCGGCGAACAGGGCTCCCGTCGCGGCGTTCACCGGAACCGTGACGCCGGCCGCGAAGAAGATCTCATTCGACGCGGGAGGGTCGAGCGACCCGGACCTGGACTCGCTCGACTACCAATGGACCTTCGGGGACGGCACCACCGGTAGCGGGCAAGTCGTGGAACACACGTACTCGACCGGCGACGCGGTGACGGTCGGTCTCACGGTGAGCGACGCGCACGGTGCGGTGACGAACACCAGCCAAACCTTCGTTCCCGGTGAATCCACCCCTACGCTCTCGCTCGCGGCTCCTGACCCGAACACCGTCTTTTCCGGCGGCGAAACAGTCTCCGTGGGCGTTCCTTCGGCCGAGGACCCCATCGATGGACCGCTGACCGTGAAGTGGCGGGCCGAGCGGATGCGCTGTCCCCAGAACAACGCCTGCGAATACGCCCCGCTGCGTACTGGCACGGGCCCGACCTTCTTGTTCGCCTTCCCGAACGAGACCGACACCCGTGTCGTGGTCACCGCGACGGCGGAGAACAGCCGCGGCGTGATCACGAGTCAGCGGTACACCGCCAACCCCCGGACCGCTCGGTTGGCCGTCGTCGGCAGCCGTCCGGCGCGGGTCCAGATCGGGGTGAACGAGAGCGCCAACCGGCTAGTGACCGTGAACTCCTCCGTCCAGATCTCCGCGCCTCCCAAATCCCTGGACGCGGCGAACTTCGTCAAGTGGCCGGACAACCAGAGCACCGAGCCGGTCCGGCAGGTCCAGATGCCCGTCGCGGGGCTCACCCTCCGCGCGGACTACCAGACCCCCATCCAGAAGCGTTACGCGGACGAGGCGCCCATCCGGACCCTGATGGGCGCTCCGGTGGGACTGGAACTCATCGAGGGTGACGGCCATTGGCAGCAGTACGCCACGGGCCGTCTGTATTGGACGGAGCAGCACAGCGTCAAAGCCGTCGCCGGGGAGATCCTGACGAAGTACGTCACGCTCGGGGCGCACGCGTTCCTCGGATCTCCGTCCACCGACGAGCTGGTGGCCAAGGCGGGCAACGGTCGCTACAACGACTTCACGGGCGGGCCGACCACAGGTGTCGGCTCGATCTACTGGACGTCGAGCATCGGGGCCATGGCGATCCACGGCGAGATCCGGGCGAAGTGGCAGGCGACCAACGGTGAGGCCGGACAGCTCGGCTTTCCGACCACCGACCAGAAGGCCACGCCGGACGGGATCGGCCGCTATGTCCACTTCATGAACAACAACGCCTCGATCTATTGGACCGAGGCGACCGGCGCCCACTACGTGATGGGCAGTATCTGGCAAAAGTGGCGGTCGCTCGACTGGGAGCGGTTCTTCGGTTACCCGACCACCGACGAGATGGCCACACCGGACGGCGTCGGCCGGTACAACCACTTCAGCGGGAACGGTTCGATCTACTGGTCGGCGTCTACCGGCGCCTTCGAGATCCACGGCTCGATCCGTGAACGTTTCGCGGCGACCGGCTGGCAAACCGGTGTCGGCTACCCCATCACCGACGAGACGTGGACGCCCGGCAACACCGGGAAGTACAACCATTTCCGCCAGGGCGGCTTCGATCACTCGATCTACTGGCGGGCGGGAACGAGCGTCGCCTGGGAGGTCAAGGGGATGATCCGGCTGCGCTGGCGGGATCTCGGCTGGCAGACGTCGTATCTCGGCTTCCCTGTGAGCGGCGAGTACAACACGCCGACCGGTAAACGCAGCGACTTCCAGTACGGCTACATCACCTACAACGGATCGACGGGAGCGATCGAAGACCACCGCTACTGAGTGACAACGCCGGTGCGGCCCGCGAAAGGTCGCACCGGCGTTTCGCTGTCTAAAGCCGTCCGCCCGAGGTCGTGTCACCGGAAAGCCGTTGTGCCAGATAGACCGGCACCGTCGAAGCCAGGATCAGCACCGCCGCGACGACGTTGACGATCGGTGCCTGGTTCGGCCGGAACAGGTTGTTCAGAATCCAGATCGGCAGGGTCTCCAATCCGGTCCCGAGGGTGAACGTCGTGACGATGATTTCGTCGAACGACAGCGCGAAGGCGAGCAGGCCGCCGGCCAGCAAGGCCGAACGTAGCATCGGGAAGGTCACCAGCCGGAACGTCGTGAGCCCGTCGGCGCCGAGGTCCATCGACGCCTCTTCGAGGTTGCCGCCCATGCGCCGCAGGCGCGCGACGACGTTGTTGAACACCACCACGATGCAGAACGTCGCGTGCGCGACGATCGCGGTGAACAGGCCGAGATCGATGCCGAGGATCGTGCGGAAGGCGTTGTTCAGCGCGATACCGGTGACGATACCGGGCAGCGCGATCGGCAGGATGATCATCAGCGACACCTGGTTGCGGCCGAAGAAGCGGTACTTCTGCAGCGCGAAGGCCGCCATCGTGCCGAGTACCAAGGCGATCGCCGTGGCCGCGAGTCCTGCTTGGACACTCGTGCCGAGAGCGTTCAGCGCGCCTTCGTTCTCGGCGGCGCGGCCCCACCATTCGAGGGTGAAGCTGGACGGCGGCCAGCCGAAGGTGGTGTCCGCGTTGAAGGAATTGAGCAGGACCACCAGCAGCGGGAAGTAGATGACGCCGAGGCCGAGCACCAGCGCCGCGAGCAGCAGGTATTTGGTCGTCCGGGAAAGCCGCATCGCGCGCTCCTACAGGTTGTCCAGCGCGCCCGTGCGGCGCACGGCGGCGAGGTAGGCGAGCATGATCACCACGGGTACGGTCGCGACGGTCGCCGCGAACGGCAGGTTGTTGGCCGCGCCGATGTTGTCGTAGACGACGTTGCCGAGCATCTGCGACGTACCGCCGACGATCTTCACCGCGATGTAATCGCCCAGCGACAACGAGAACGTGAAGATCGAGCCGGCGACGACGGCCGGGAAGGTCACCGGCAGCACCACCGAGCGGAAGGTCCGGAACGGCCGGGCGCCGAGGTCGCCCGAGGCGTCCACCAGCGAGTTCGGCAGCCGCTCCAGGCCCGCGTAGATCGGCAGGATCATGTACGGCAGCCACAGATACGACAGGGTGATCACGGTCGCGAGCACGCCGTAGCCGGGGGTGTCGAGGCCGAACGGGTTCAGCAGCCAGTGCAGGACCCCGTTGCCGGACAACATGGTCCGCCACGCGTAGGCCTTCACGAGGTAGCTCGCCCACAGCGGCGTCATGACCGCGATCACCAGGAGCCGCCGTGCCCTCGGCGAGGCGAATTTGGCCATGTAGAACGCCATCGGGAAGGCGATGATCGCGGTGACCACCGTGACCAGCGCGGCGATCCCGACCGTCCGGAGGGTGATCGTGCGGTACACCGCGTCACTGAACAGGGTGACGAAGTTGTTCAGCGACCACTCGGTCACGACCTGGCCGGTGAAGACGTCGGTGCTCCAGAACGCGGTCACGAACAACGCGGCCAGCGCGCCGAGGTAGGCGAGGCCGAGCCACAGCATCGGCGCGGAGAGCAGGATTCCCAGGCGCAGCTTGGGTTTGCGGTACAGGTAGGCGGAGGCTTTCCGCCTCGGTGAATCGAGGGTGGTCGTCATCTTTTCCACCTAGGGATGGGACCGGGAGCGGCCGGCGTGGGGGGTCCACCGGCCGCTCCCGGAGTTCGGGAGGTCAGCCCTTGATCTCGGTCCAGGCGCGGGTCCACTCGCCGTAGTCCTTGCACTTGACGTCGGTGCGGCCGTCGAGGCACTGCGTGATCGGCGTCGTCCAGTACTGGATCTTCGAGGCGTACGCGGCGTCACCGGCGTGGTAGGTCTCGCAGTGCTTCTTGTCCTTGGTTTCGGCGCACGCCTTGGGGTTCGAGGGCGATTCACCGAAGTACTCTGCGACCTGAGCGTTCGCCTTCGGGCTGACGATGTGGTTCAGCCACTTGTAGGAGCACGTCTTGTGCGGCGACTTCGCCGACACCATCCAGGTGTCAGACCAGCCGGTCGCGCCTTCGGACGGCAGCACGGACTCGACGGGGGCGCCTTCGCTCTTGGTCAGATTCACCGTCACCTGCCACGCGGTGCCGACGACGGCGTCGCCGCTCTTGAGCGCCTGGCTTTCCTTCAGGTAGTCCGACCAGTACTCCCCCACCATCGGGCGCTGCTGCTTGAGCAGGTCGACGGCGGCCTGGAATTGCTTGTCGTCCAAGGCATACGGGTTCTTGATCCCGAGTTCGGGCTTGTGCGTCTGCAGGTACAGCGCGGCGTCGGCGATGTAGATCGGCGAGTCGTAGGCCGAGATCTTGCCCTTGTACGGGCTGTTCGCGTCGAACATGACCGACCACGACGTCGGCGCCGGGTTCACCTTGTCGGTGCGCCAGGTGAGCAGGTTCGCGCCCCACCCGTGCGGCACGCCGTAGGAGACGTTGTTGACGCTGTTCCACGGGCGGTTCTTGAGGAAGTCGAAGACGTCGGCGTAGTTCGGGACGAGCGCGGTGTTCACCGGTTCGACGTCGCCGGACGCGATGAGCCGCAGCGAAGCGTCACCGGAGGCGGAGATGACGTCGTACTGTCCGGTCTTCATCAGGCTCACGGCCTCGTCGGAGGTGCCGAACGCCTTGACGTTGACCTTGCAACCGGTCTCCTTCTCGAACCCGGTGACCCAGTCGACGGCCGGGTCGTTGGAGCCGTTCTCCGCGTAGCCGGGCCAGGCGAGCACGTTGACCTGGCCTTCCGGCTGGCCGAGCTGCGCGAGCGCGTCGAGCTTCGGCGGGGTGAAGCCCTGTCCACCGGGCGCGGCGGCGGTCGAACTGGACCCGGACGTTCCGCAGGCGGCCACGAGCAGGCCGGCGCCGAGCAGGCCGGCGAGCGCGAGTTTCCTGTTCTTCATTGAACAACCTTTCGGTACAGGGGAGAACTAACCGGCTTCGGGGACGCGGAAGCTGTGTTCGTGCCGCCAGCTCAGGCGGACACGGCCGCCTTCGAAGTCCGCGGGTTCGGCGGTGTTCTGCCGGACCACGGAGAGCTGGCCACCGGCGTCGAGCGTGACCTCGTAGCGCACGGTCGCGCCCGCGTAGACGGTGTTGGTGACGGTGCCGGTGGCGCTGGTCTCGCCGACTTCGGCGGATTTCGAGAGATCGGCGTCGATGCGGATCTTCTCGGGGCGGATGCTGAACACACCGGGTTTGCCGATGATGTTCTCGGCGCCGCCGCCGCTGAGCAGGTTCGAGGTGCCGACGAAACCGGCGACGAACGCCGACGCGGGCCGTTCGTAGACCTCGACCGGTGAGCCGACCTGTTCGATGCGGCCGGCGTTGAACACCGCGATGCGGTCGCTCATCGTCAACGCCTCGTCCTGGTCGTGGGTGACGAAGATGAAGGTGATGCCGACCTCGCGCTGGATCTGCTTCAGCTCGGTCTGCATGGTGTGGCGCAGTTTCAGGTCGAGCGCGCCGAGCGGTTCGTCGAGCAGGAGCACCTTCGGCCGGTTGACCAGTGCCCTGGCGAGGGCGACCCGTTGACGCTGGCCGCCGGAGAGCTGGTCGGGTTTGCGCTCCCCGAACTCTCCGAGCCGGACGGTGTCGAGAGCTTCCTTCGCGCGTTGACGGCGCTCCGCGCGGGGGACGCGTTTCACCCGGAGGCCGTATTCGACGTTCTGCTGCACGGTCATGTGCGGGAAGAGCGCGTAGTCCTGGAAGACCGTGTTGACGTCGCGGTCGAAGGGCGCCAGGCGGCTGACATCGCGGCCGTGGAGTTCGATCGTGCCCGACGTCGGGAGTTCGAAGCCGGCGATCATGCGGAGCACGGTCGTCTTGCCGGAGCCGGACGGACCGAGCATCGAGAAGAACTCGCCGGGCGGGATGTCGAGATCGACGCCGTCGACCGCGTGGACCTGGCCGAACTCCTTGCGCAATCCGCGCAGCCGGATGGCCGGAACCCCGCCTCCACCTGCGGAAGTGATAGCAAAGGTCCCTTGCTCCCCCGCGGCGGAGGTCGTAGGCGCTTGATGAGGCATGGCGTGCCTTTCGGTGGTCGTCACAGCGCGCTCATCACGTGCTTGACGCGGGTGTAGTCCTCGAGGCCGTAGAGCGAGAGGTCCTTGCCGTAGCCGGATTTCTTGAAGCCGCCGTGCGGCATTTCGGCGACCAGCGGGATATGCGTGTTGATCCACACGCAGCCGAAGTCGAGCTTTCCGGCAAGCCGCATCGCCCGCTGGTGGTCGGTGGTCCACACCGACGACGCGAGCGCGTACTCGACGCCGTTGGCCGCGGCGAGCGCTTCGGCTTCGGTCGCGAAGCGCTGCACGGTGATGACCGGGCCGAAGATCTCCGTCTGGCTGATCTCGTCGTCTTGCCGGACGCCGGAGATCACCGTCGGTTCGTAGAAGTACCCCTCGTCCCCCTGCCGCTTACCTCCACAGTGGACCACCGCGTGCGCGGGCAGCCGATCGACGAACCCGGCGACGCGGTCGAGCTGGGCGGCGTTGTTGAGCGGTCCGTAGCTGACCGACGTGTCGTCGGGTTTGCCGGTGGTGGTCGCCCGCGCCTGCCGGGTGAGGGCGGCGACGAACGTGTCGTGGACTTCGTCGGCGACCAGGACCCGCGTCGCCGCCGTACAGTCCTGGCCCGCGTTGAAGTATCCGGCGGCGGCGATGCCTTCGGCGGCCGCTTCGATGTCTGCGTCGGCGAAGACCACTACGGGCGCTTTACCACCGAGTTCCAGATGTACGCGTTTAACGTCCTTCGCGGCCGAAGCGGCTACTTCGATCCCGGCCCGCACGGAACCGGTGATGGACACCATCGCGGGGATCTCGTGCTCGACGAGTGCCCGCCCGGTGTCACGGTCGCCGCAGATCACGTTGAACACGCCGGGCGGCAGGAATTCGGCGCAGATCTCGGCGAGGAGCAGGGTCGACGCGGGCGTCGTGTCGGCCGGTTTGAGCACCACGGTGTTCCCCGCCGCGAGCGCGGGCGCGATCTTCCAGACCGCCATGAGAAGCGGATAGTTCCACGGCGTAACCTGCGCGCACACGCCGATCGGTTCTCGGCGGACGAAAGAGGTATGTCCTTCCATGTACTCGCCCGCCGACCGTCCTTCGAGGACACGCGCGGCCCCCGCGAAGAACCGCAACTGGTCGACGATCATCGGCAGTTCTTCGGCCGCGGTGAGCGCGACCGGCTTGCCGGTGTTCGCCGATTCGACGAGGACGAGGCGGTCCGCGCGCGCTTCGACGGCGTCCGCGATCTTCAGCAGCGCGAGCTGGCGTTGCGCGGGCGTGGTCTCACGCCAGGTTTCGAAGGCGGCGGCCGCGACCTCGAGCGCGCGGTCGACGTCTTCGGGGCCGGCGACGGCGGCGGTGCAATACGGGCGGCCGGTGACGGGATCGACGATGTCGGCGACCGCGCCTGACGCGGATCCGCTGTACTCACCGCCGATGAAGTGCTTCAACTGCTGCACGAGACCTCCAGGGGCCTGGGAGCGCGAGGCGATAGCAAAGGTCCCTTGCTCCCTTGTGGGGCGGCGCGGGAGCTAAAACATATAAGTCCATAGGTTAAATGACAAGACGATGGTGCAAGATTGGTTCCATCGGGTAGCGGTACGGGCGAAGGGCCACCATGCGTAAGGGGATGTCGCACAGCGCGCGATCAGCGATGTTCGCTCCGCTCGACCAGATCGGCCGGGCGGAAGCGGTCACCGCGCGGCTGGTCGACGCCATCACGCTCGGGCTGCTGGCCGATTCGGAGCAGCTCCCGAGCGAAGCCGAGCTGGCCGCTCAGTTCGGCGTCTCCACCGTGACCGTTCGCGAAGCGCTCGTGGCCTTGCGGCAGCAGGGCCTTGTCGAGACGCGACGCGGCCGAGGCGGCGGAAGCTTCGTGAAGACACCTGCCAACCCTTCGGCCGCTTCGTGGCGAGAGCGCCTTCGCACGGTTTCGCTGTCCGAGCTTCGCGACGTCGGCGATCACTACCTCGCCATCGCGGGCGCCGCGGCCAAACTCGCCGCCGAGCGGAGTTCGCCCGAAGACATCGAGCGGCTCGAGCTGGCGACAGAGGACATCCGCACGGCCACCGGCGCGGAAGCGTCGCGCGCCGAGCGTCAGTTCCATCTCGAAGTCGCCGCGGCCGCTCAATCGCCGCGGCTGACCAGGGAAGAAGTGCAGTTGCAGAGCGAACGAGGGGGCTTGCTGTGGCTGCCGCTCGAGCCGCACGGCACCCGCGAGAACGCCTACGCCGAACACCGCGCGATCGCCGCCGCCATCGCCGAGGGCGACGGCGAGCTGGCCAGGAAGCTCACCGAGGAGCACATCCTCGAAGCGATAGACCGGCTGGCGGACGTGCATTTAGACCTTCTGGCCCCTTAAGCTGCGACATCCGCGCATCCGAGGTGAGCATCGTGAACGACACACCGTCCGCCGGTTCCGAGGTCGTCGAACAGGTATCCGCACTGGTCGAGGACGTCTTCGGCCGGTTGAAGCCGGTATTGGCCGGCGCCGAGGCGCTCCTGGCCGCTTCCGCCGATGCCACCGCGGAAGACCTGACCCGCCTCCGGCCCCAGGTCTTCGAGGTCCTCGGCGGCCTCGTCGTCGGCGCCGGGTTCATCAGCGCGCCGAACGCGCTGGCCGACCAGGAATTCGGCTTCGAATGGTGGACCGAGACCGGCGACGCGGAGCCGGTGCAACTGGTCATCAGCCTCGATCCGGACAGCGAGAACTTCCTCGACTACACCCGGCAGTCGTGGTTCACCGTCCCCCGTGACACGGGCCGCCGCCACATCAACGGCCCGTACGTCGACTACCTCTGCACCGACGAGTACACGCTGACCTTCACGGTTCCGGTCCAGCGCGACGGGACTTTCGCGGGTGTCGTCGGCGCGGACATCTACGTGCGCGAGGTCGAGCGTCTGCTGCAACCGAAACTGCGCGCGCTCGGCGGCCGCGCGGCGCTGGTCAACGCCCAGGGCCGGGTGATCGTGTCGAACAACGCGCGGCAGGCGACCGGGTCGCTGGTCCGCGAGATCGACGTCCCGGCGTGGTGGTCCGCCGGTGCGGAGCCGGTCACGACCGAGACCGGCACGCATCTGCGGCGCTGCGGTGACTCGCCGATCGCCTTGGTCAGGTCCGAGCGCTGAAGGACGCCATACCCGCATCAGATGTGGGGAAAGCGCCCTTCACCGCGTCGCATGCGGGGAAAGCGTCCTTCAGCCCCCGCTGACCTGCAGCGCCAGCCAGAATTCGGCGCGCACGCCAGGGGAATCGAGGTCGCGGCCGGTCAGTTCGGCGACCTTGCGCATGCGATTGCGCAAGGTGTGCCGGTGGACGCCGAGCCGCGCGGACGCCAGATCCCAGTGACCGTGGTGTTCGAGCCAGCAGGTCAGTGAAGCGACCAGTTCGCCCCTGCCGGTTTCGTCATGCTGCCGCAGCGGCGCCAGCAGGCTGTCCGAAAAGGCTTGTGCCGCTTGGGAATCGACCAGCTCCAGGAAACCGCGCCCGGCGTGCTCCGCGAACCGGACCAGCGGGGACCGCTCGGCCTTCGCCGCTTCCGCCGCCTGCTTCGCTTGCCGGAGCCCGGCCGGGAAGTCCACTGTGGATACCGGTTCGGACAGCCCGGCGTGCAATCCGCCGATCCGAGACGCCTGCCGGGCGACGGCCTCCACGTCACCGAACGCGACCACGAACGCTCCTGACTCGCCGAAGAACACCGTCTCCCCGGCCGTTTCGGCGTCGAGCGCGTCGGCGAGCGACCGGCGCGCACCAGCGGGACCGACGACGGCCAGCACGGACCACGGCGCCTCCGGAACACCGCCCCAGATCGACTTCATCGTCCGCGTGGCGAGTTCGCCGTGCCCGGCGGCGAGCAGGTCGCACAACCCCGACCTCAGCCGCCGAAAAGCGCCGCTGTGTTCACGATTCTGTTCCAGCGCAAGGGAAAGCAAGGACACGGCCGTATTGACGATGTGTTGCCCCGCGGCGTCGAGCGGCTCTCGGGTGCCCACGGCGAGTACGCCCCGCGCGCGTGTGTCGAGCGTCTGGAGGACGACCTCGTACTCCCCCACCGCCGTCACGAGCGTGCCCGCGCGCAGCCGCGCGAAGTCGTCCTGGAGTTCGTCGGCGAAGGGCCGCGCGGAGGGCGAAGCCTCGGTGATGGCGCCTGATGAGTCGAGCAGGAGCACCCAGCCGTCGACCAGTTTCGCCAGTTTGCGCACCACTCCGCCGGGACCGCCTTTGCCGACGGCGGTCCTGGTCAGCTCCTGCTGCCCCCTGCCGGTGCGCACGAGCGAGGCGTACTCGTCGGCGGCGACCGCACGGGAAACCGCGCGAGTGATCGCGATGAACGGCGTCTTCTTCGGGACTTCCAGTACCGGGAGGCCGATCTCTTCCGCGGTGTCCACAAGGGACTGAGGAATGCTCGCGTGGCTGAGCCCGACACCGAATCCGAGCCCCGCCACGCCCGCGTCCACGAGGCGCCGGATGTACCCCGGCGATGTGGTCTCATCGAGGGCGAGACCGGTGGTCAGCAGCAGTTCGCCGCCTTCGAGGAAGGCCTGCGGATCGGTCAGTTCGGTGGGATGGACCCAGCCGATCGCCCGGTCGAGCGCCGTCTCGGCCGCGCGCACCCGCAGGCCGAGCGGGCGTTCGGCCACGAGGGCGGCGAGGGTCAGTGCCATGTTGTCCAACTCTACGCCCCGATATCGACAAGATGTCGAGCTGACGCCGCCCGGCGCGGCTCTCATCCTGGAGGGCGACCACCGTCCCTCGCGTCCGCAGGAGTCTGGCCGTGACCGTCACCACCGAAACGCAGCGCAGGCTGCGCACCGAGATCCCCGGCCCCGCCTCTCGCGCCCTGCAGGAACGGCGCGCGGCCGTCGTCGCCGCGGGCGTGAGCTCGGTGCTGCCCGTCTACGTCACCTCGGCCGAAGGTGGCCTGCTCACCGACGCCGACGGCAACGTCCTGATCGACTTCGGCTCCGGCATCGCGGTGACCAACGTCGGCCACGCCGCCCCCGCGGTCGTGGACCGGGTCCGCGAGCAGGTGGGCCGGTTCACGCACACGTGTTTCATGGTCACGCCGTACGAGGGGTACGTCGAGGTGTGCGAAGCACTCGACAAGCTGACGCCGGGGACGCACGAGAAGCGTTCGGTGCTGTTCAACTCCGGCGCCGAGGCCGTCGAGAACGCGGTGAAGATCGCGCGCGCCGCGACCGGGCGTCAGGCCGTCGTCGTGTTCGACCACGCCTACCACGGCCGCACCAACCTGACGATGGCGCTGACCGCGAAATCCATCCCCTACAAGCACGGTTTCGGCCCGTTCGCGCCCGAGGTATACCGGGTGCCGGGGTCGTACCCGTACCGCGACGGCCTGTCCGGCCCCGAAGCCGCCCGCATCGCCATCGACCGCATCGAGAAGCAGATCGGCGGCGACCAGGTCGCGGCCGTCGTGCTGGAGCCGGTGCAGGGTGAGGGTGGTTTCATCGAGCCCGCCCCCGGTTTCCTGCCCGCGCTTTCCCGTTGGTGCACCGAAAACGGCGTCGTCTTCGTCGCCGACGAGGTGCAGACCGGTTTCTGCCGCACCGGCGAGTGGTTCGCGTCCACGCACGAAGAAGTCGTTCCCGACCTGATCGCCACCGCGAAGGGCATCGCGGGCGGGCTGCCGCTCGCCGCCGTCACCGGCCGTGCGGAACTGCTCGACGCCGTCCCGCCGGGCGGCCTCGGCGGCACCTACGGCGGTAACCCGATCGCGTGCGCCGCGGCGCTCGGCTCGATCGAGATCATGCGCCAGGAGAACCTCGCGGCGTCGGCGAAACGCATCGAGAACGCGGTTCTTCCGCGCCTGCGTGCGCTGGCCGGGGAGACCGGCGTGATCGGCGACGTCCGCGGCCGCGGCGCGATGCTGGCCGCCGAGTTCGTCAAGCCGGGCACCACCGAACCCGACGCCGACCTGACCAAACGCGTCGCGCAGGCCTGCCACCAGGCCGGGGTCGTCGTCCTCACCTGCGGCACCTACGGCAACGTCGTCCGGCTGCTGCCGCCGCTGTCCCTGTCCACCGAACTGCTCGAAGAGGGCCTGTCGGTCCTGGAGCACGCTGTCCGTACGGAGGCTTCCAAGTGAGCATCTTTCCCTTCTGGGTAGCCGGAAAGCCGGTCACCAGCGACGAGACCGTCGTCGTCCGTCACTCCTTCGACGGAAGCGAGGCGGGCTCGCACCACGTTCCGTCCACTTCGGACATCGAAGCCGCGATCCAGGCCGCGCACGACGTCTCCGGCGAGTTCGCGACACTGCCCGCGCACGTCCGGGCGGGCGCGTTGGACCACGTGTCCCGAGTTTTGGGTGAGCGGTCCGAAGAGCTGGCGCAGCTGATCACCGCAGAGTCGGGCAAGCCGCTGAAGTGGGCACGTGGCGAGATCGGGCGCGCGGCGTCGACGTTCCGCTGGGCCGCCGAGGAGGCCCGCCGGTTCTCCGGTGACCTGCAGCGGCTCGACACCGACCCGGGCGGCACCGGACGGCTCGCGCTGGTACGTCGCGTGCCGAAGGGCCCGGTGCTGGGCATCACGCCGTTCAACTTCCCGCTCAACCTGGTGGCGCACAAGGTGGCGCCGGCGATCGCGGTCGGCGCGCCGATCGTGCTCAAGCCCGCCCCCGCGACGCCGCTGACCGCGCTGCTGCTCGGCGAGATCCTCGCCGAGACCGACCTGCCCGCCGGAAGCTGGTCGATTCTCCCGGTGAGCAACGAGGAATCGGCCAAGCTGGTCGCGGATCCGCGCCTGCCGGTCGTGTCGTTCACCGGTTCCGTGCCGGTGGGCTGGGGCATCCGGGACAGCGTGCCGCGCAAGCACGTCGCGCTCGAACTCGGCGGCAACGCGGCCGTGCTCGTCTGTCCGGATTGGACGGACCTGGACTTCGCCGCGCAGCGGATCGCGACGTTCGCGATGTACCAGGCCGGCCAGTCGTGCATCTCGGTGCAGCGGGTCTACGCGCACGCCGACGTCTACGAGGAGCTTCAGGCGAAGGTGCTCGAGCAGGTACGCGCGCTCGGGACCGGCGACCCGCGGGCGGACGGCGTGGACGTCGGGCCGCTGATCAACACCGCCGCCGCTTCCCGGGTGGAATCGTGGATCACGGCGGCGGTCGAGGCGGGTGGCGAACTGCTGACCGGCGGAAAGCGTGACGGCGCCACCGTCGAGCCGACGGTGCTCGCGAACGTGCCGGAGGACGCGTCGGTGATGGCCGACGAGGTCTTCGGGCCGGTCGTGTCGATCACGCGGGTCGAGTCGGTGGAAGACGGCGTGCGCCGGATCAACGACTCGCGCTTCGGGCTGCAGGCGGGCGTGTTCACGCGTGACCTGCCGACGGCGTTCGACGTGTCCGCGAAGCTGCGTGTCGGCGGCGTGCTCGTCGGCGACGTGCCGAGCTTCCGGGCCGACCAGATGCCCTACGGCGGGGTGAAGGACTCCGGCGTCGGCCGCGAGGGCCCCGCGTCGGCGATGGCGGACTTCACCGAGGAGCGCGTCACCGTCCTCACCGGCCTGACCCTCTGACCACCCGCGTTTAGTCCTCTGGATGCGCTACTACCGCATTCAGAGGACTAAACGCGTGAGGTGGGAGTGGGCTTCGACGAGCGAAGGGCCGTACCAGGTCAGATAGCGCCCGGAGACCAGGACGTGCTTCGCGCCGGGAAACGCTTCGGGGCCGTCGTCGGCAGTGAACTCGTACGGCTCGTCGGGCAACACGAGCAGGTTCGCGTCTCCGGTCGCGAAGCGCGCTTGGAGCTCGTCGAGCTTCGGCCGCGGGTAGCGCTCTTCGTCGTCCGCGTAGACGTTGCCGATTCCGACGCGATGCAGGACGTCGCCGCCGAAGGTGTCCCTGCCGAGCACTATCCACGGCTTCCGCCAGACCGGCACGACCGCGCGGAATCGCTCCGGCAGCGTCTCCCGCCAGATCTCTTCCGCCTCGACCAGCCACTCCGGTTCGGCGAGGTCGTAGGCCTGCGTCAGGATCCGCCGGATCGAGGCGAGCGCGCCGGGCACGGTCGCCGACGCCTCCATCACCCAGACCGGGATCCCGTTGGCGCGTAACCGTTCCACGTCCTCCGGCCGGTTCTCCTCGGAGTTGGCCAGCACCAGATCCGGCTCGAGTTCGAGCACCTTGTCCACGTTCGGGTACTTCGAGCCGCCCACGCGCGGGACGTCCAGCTCCACCGGATGGGTGCAGTAGTCGGTGGCGCCCGCGAGCCGTCCCGGCGCGCTCACCTCGACGGCCTCGGTCAGCGACGGCACGAGCGAGACCACCCGCGACGCCGGTTCGCGCAGCGGGACCACTTCGCCGAGGTCGTCGATCATGCCCGCTCGAACGACAGTTTCCGCTTGTCGACGTCCACCGCGGTGAGCCGGACGCGGATCCGCTCGCCTTCGGGCAGCTTTTCGCCCGTGCACTTGGACATCACCGGCGGATCCTCGACCAGGATCTCGGCCTTGGTCTCCTCCGCGCGCAGCACGATCGCGCCGAACTCGCCGCCGATGTGCTCAGCCATCACCCAGGCCTCGACCTGGTCGATGGAGGCGCGTTCGACCTTGGCCGCCAGCGCGTCGGACGCGGACATCTGTTCCGGCACCTCCGAAAGCGCCGCGCGCACCCACTCGGGGACTTCGCGGCCGGCGCTCACGGCGAGACAGATCTCGGTGGCGAACCGGTCGACCAGCCGCCGGATCGGCGCGGTGACATGGGCGTACGCGCCGCCGATCCCGGCGTGGGTCGTCAGCTCCGGCAGTTCGCCGTCGAACGCGGTGTACCCGGCACCGCGCAAAAGCCTGGTGGTGTCGGCGAAAAGCGCCATCGAAGCGGGCTGGCCGGGGTCGAGCGCGGCCAGGAACTCCGACACGCTCTTGCCTTCCGGCCAGTCGATGTTCAGTGCCTGCGCGGACCGGCCCAGCCATTCGACCGCCTCGGCGTCCGGCTGCGGCAGGGTGCGCAGGACCCCGATCTTCGCGTCGATCATGATCTTGGCCGCGGCCATTCCGGTGAGCAGCGAGATCTCGGCGTTCCACGCGTCGACGTCGTTGCGCGGCCGCTGGATCAGCGCCCAGCCGCCGTCGGGGTCGCCGCTGATCTCCTGCTCCGGCAGCTGCAGCTCGACCGCGCCGCGCCGGATCGCGAGTTCGCGCCGCAGCCTGCCCAGTTCCGGCAGCGCGGCGACCGAGGGATGCGGGTCGCCCGCGTCGATCGAGGCTTGGACGGTCTCGTAGTCGAACTGTTCGGTGGACCGGACCAGTGCCCGGCGGACGTTGGTCGCCGTCGGCTCGCCGCTCGCGTCGACGTCGATGGTCCACAGCACGGCGGGCCGGGTCTCCCCCGGCAGCAGGCTCGCCGCGCCCTCGGACAGCACCGGCGGATGCAGCGGGACGTTCCCGTCGGGCAGGTAGAGCGTTTGCCCGCGGCGGCGTGCCTCCTTGTCGAGCGCGCCACCCGGCGGGATGAACGCGGCCAGGTCGGCGATCGCGTAGTGGACCCGGAAGCCGCCGTCGACGCGTTCGATCAGCACCGCCTGATCGAGATCCTTGGCGCCGGGCGGGTCGATGGTGACGAAGGGCAGACCGGTGGCGTCTTCACGGTCGCCCGCCGACTCGAGCGGGTCGACGACCGCCGCCTCCGCCTCGGCGAGCACGTCGGGCCCGAACGACTCCGGCAGCGCGAACTCGGCCCGCAGGTGACCGAAGTCCCCTCCGGCCGCGTGTGTCCTGATCACGAGTGGAGGCACCACCCAACCCTATCCCGATCCGGTGCCGTGGATCGCCCGTTCGGGCGCGGGCCGGTCGGGTGTACGTTACGAACCGAAATGAAAACCGATACCCTTTTCAAAACGACAGGAAGGGCCGTGGCGTGAAGATCGCGTTCGTCGGGAAGGGCGGCAGCGGCAAGACCACGCTGGCGTCGCTGTTCACCGCGTACCTGGCAGGCGACGGGAAGCCGGTACTGGCGATCGACGCGGACATCAACCAGCACCTCGCCGTCGCGCTCGGCGCGAGCGAGGAGGAGGCCATCGCGTGGCCGACGCTGGGCGACAACATGGGCCTGATCAAGGAGTACCTGCGCGGCGACAACCCGCGGATCGCCGACGCGGCCTCGATGATCAAGACGACCCCGCCGGGGCGCGGGTCGCGGCTGGTCCGGCCGTTCGAGGACAACCCGATCTTCCAGGCGTGCTTCCGCGAGTTCGGTGGCGTGCGGCTCGGCGTCACCGGGCAGTTCGACGAGGACGACCTCGGCGTCGCGTGCTACCACTCGAAGGTCGGCGCGGCGGAGTTGCTGCTGAACCACATGATCGACGACGCGGGTGAATACGTGGTCATGGACATGACCGCCGGTGCCGACGCGTTCGCGTCCGGCCTGTTCACGCGGTTCGACGTGACGTTCCTGGTGTGCGAGCCGACCGTGCGCAGCGTCGGCGTGTACCGGCAGTACGCCGACTACGCGCGGGACTTCGGGGTGCGGCTGGTCGTCGTGGGCAACAAGGTGACCGAGGACGAGGACATCGAGTTCCTGCGCGAAGAGGTCGGCGACGCCCTGCTGGGCTGGATGGAGAACTCGCGGCACGTCCGCGCCGCCGAACGCGGCCGCGCGCGCCCGATCGGCGAACTCGAGGCGCACAACCTCGCGACGCTGGGCGCGATGCTCGCGACCGTCGACGGCGAGCGGCGCGACTGGGCTCGCTACCAGCGGCAGGGCGTCGAGTTCCACCTCCGCAACGCGCGGGCTTGGGGCAGCGGACGGGCCGGGGAGGATCTCACGGCGCAGGTGGACCCGGAGTTCGTGCTGGGGCCGGCGCTCGCCGGACAAGACGCCTGACCTGCTATTTTACGCGCGGGGAGAGCAAGGGACCTTTACTATCACTTGATTGCTTACGCTTAACAATCAAGTGATAGCAAAGGTCCCTTGCTCTCTTTCCACAGGTCAGCGCGGCGACCGTGTGGATTACGGGTCATCTAACGCACCAAAATCCACACAGTCACTACGCACCACTACGCGGAGTACAGGGTGTGTGGAAATAGGCACACTCAACGCCCCTATTTCCACACACCCCCGGTGGCAGCAAAGGTCCCCCGCTCCCTTTCCGCAGGTCAGCGCCCCGAGCGGTAGCAAAGGTCCCTTGCTCCCTTCCGCTCACGCCGTGATGTCCCGAAGGTGCCCTTGGAGACGTTCAACGCCCCCAATGTCACATTGGGGGCACCGACGGGCCCGCCCGATAACCACTCACGCGGGTGACCTAGGGCGCGTCAGTCACCGTTCCACTTGGCGTCTTCGGCGTCGGCCTGCTTCGTGCGTTCCTTGGCGATTTCCAGGGCGCGCCTGGCCGTCGCCTCATCCGGGTACGGGCCGAGGAGGTCGATGCTCCGGCCTCGTTCCAGGTGCTCGACCTGGTTCGTCTTGGTGTTGAAGTACCAGCCCTGATCCGGGTTCGGGTCGCTCGACATACGTCAAGCCTGACATCACCCGGACGTCCTGTCATCACTTGCGATAGCGGTACGGGATCTCCGTGGGATCGCCGGTCGGGCCGAACTCGCCGCCCTCGGGCTGGTCGACCTTCGAACTCTCCGGCGCGTTCTCGGCGAGTTCGTCGAACCAGCCCCGGTTCATCGGAACACCGCGCGGCGGGGTCGCCGGTTCCGGCGCCGCGGGAACGCCCTGAGGAGGCGAAGCGGGTGACCCCGAAGGCGGCCCGGTCACCGGAGGCGCGGGCGGAGGCATCGCTGACGGCGGCGGAGACATGGCGGGCGGCGGAGTCGTGGCAGGTGGCGGGCCCGGCTGCCTCACCGGCGGTTCGGGCTCGGCCTGGCTCGGCGCCGCGGACTGCACCTCCGAAGTGGCCGGAGGGGCGCTCACCGGCGGCGGCTGCGTCCGAGTGGGCTGGGGCAGCGGAGGCTGCGGAGCGGCAGGCGAAGGCCCAGCAGGAGCCCCGTGATTCCCCGGCAACGGCGGTGCAGGCGGCCCCGAAGGCGGCGCGACCGTGCGCCACACCGGCGCGGGCCCGATGTTCATCGGCGCCGGAGCGCGCGGCGGCTGCCCGGTCGCGGGCGGCGCGGCCTGCGAAGGCGGCGGAGGCGCCTGGGGCGGCGAAGGCTTCGGGATCGGGTCAAGGCACGACACGAGCACCGTGGTGTTCGCCGGATCCTCGACCTTCCGGCCGCTGCGCTCGCGGTAGATCATCTCGCCTTCGGTGTCCATCTCGACCAGGTAGCCGGCCTCCGCCAGCTGTTCCTCGTCGAGATCGACCAGCTTTTCGTAGCGCGACGGAACGACCCGGTAGATCGGCCAGGCGAGCCTGCCGTTCTCCTGGTGGAACTGCGCCAGCAACGCGGCCATCTGCTGCTGCCAGGGCAGCGACATCCCTTCGGCCAGCGAACGCGGCAGCACGACGTAACCGGGATCGACACCCGGCCAGCCCTGGTTCAGCTGGTCGGCCAGCGGCGTGCTCGACGCCGGCCGGGCCGCCTGCCGCGCGGGCTGGGCGGTGCCGAAGAGATCGCGCGGATCGACCTCCGGGCCGCTCGCCGCCGGGGGCTTGCCTCGCCTTCCGAATTTCCGTGCCACGTTCTTCATCCTCTGCCAGTGTGCGGCCGCTCGCCGGTGGACAGGCCGCCACTTCGGGTGAATCCGATGGTCCCGCGATCGCGATACCACGCTCTCACCATGCTAAACGCCAGGACGGACCGCCTGCGCGACCACTTCGGCCTCGTCGAAGGAGAAGTCGCGGATGTGCACCGGCACCCCGGTCTGCTGCGCCTCGACGATCTTGCCGTCGCCCAGGTACATCATCACGTGGTGGATGGTCGCCGGGTTCGACGGCACGGTGGCGAGGAACAGCAGGTCACCCGGTTGCGCCTGACGCACCGGCAGCATCGCGCCCGCCTTGTACTGGTCCCGGGAAACACGCGGCAGGACGATCCCGGCCGACTCGTAGGCCCGCAGCATCAGCCCGGAACAGTCGTAGCTGTTCGGTCCGGTGGCGCCCCAGATGTACGGCTTGCCCTGCTCGGCGAGCGCGAACTTGATGGCCTGCGCGGCCGCCTGGCTCGGCGGCACCACGCTGCCGACGCTCGAACCACAGCCGACGACGTCGACGATCTGGCCCTCGTTCTGCACGAGGAGAGCCGCCATCGGCTCCCAGCTGTGGTACCGGTCGGGGAACCCGGACCGCTCGACCCGCTGGGCGGCGTCACCGGGACGCATGTTCTCCCAGTCCGGCACCGCGAGCAGCACGTCGAAGAACTTGTTGACCTGGTACGGCGGGTCGGTGACCTGCGCGACGGTGCCCCAGCCCATCGACGGCCGCATCTGGAAGATGCCGAGCGAGTCGCGGTCGCCGTAAGTCAGGTTCCGCAGCTTGGACTCGGTCATCCCGGCCTGGATCGCCACCTGCCACGCGCGCGGGGACAGCGTGCGCTGCTTGCCGATCGAGATGATCAGCGCGACGATCCCCTTTTGTTCTTCGTCCAGTTTGTTGATGTCCGAAGAACCGCGATCGGTCTGCCCGGGCAAGGTCGGCCCGATCGACGCGTCGCAGGAGGTCTTGACGACGCTGCCCGACTGGGCCTCCATGTGGTCGGTCACCACCTTGGTGACCGTGCCCGTGGTGACCACCGCGGCGAAGACCGCGGCGATCAGCACGCCGACGATGATCCCGATCTTCATCGGGTCAGCCCGCTTGGGTGAACTTGGTGACCCGCCATCCCGGGTTCGTCTTGATGACGGTCACCCGGACCTTGGGCCCGTCCGTGGGGACGTCGACATCCATCGATCCGGCGAACGAGGACGCGACCTGCGGCTCCCCGGAAACCCTGGTCGCGGTGATGTTCGCGGGGTCCACCGTCTTCAGATCCGTGGACCAGTACTCCTCGGTGGTGTACGGCTTCAAGCCGTTCAGCCACTGCTCGGTCGTCGTGCCGTCGGGATGGTTCGCCCATGCCGTCACCCACTCCTTGGCGACCCGGACACCGTCCTGGTCTGGTGGCGCGGAAGACGGCGGCGGCTGGGAGGTCAGCCTCGGCGGCAACGTCGACGTCACGGTCACCGGCGCCGCGACGCCGGGGCGTGAGGTGGCTGTCGCCGAAGAACCCGGCCCGCCGGCCGTCTGTCCCGGTTTTCCGATGGCCTTGGGCAGCAGGATGCCCACCGCGGTGAGCACCACCGCGAGGATCACCAGCGTGCCGACGAGGTGACGGGGCGAGCGCAGCGGCCAGCCCCACAGTCTGCGGTAGACCGCGGTACGCCCGCGGTTGGTCCGGATCGGCATGGGTCACCGACCCACTGCGTGGTCTGTGTCCCGGACTTCCTCGCGGACTTCCAGCCCGCGCGACGGCCGGTACAGCACGAAGACCGGCTTGCCCGCGACGACTTCGGGGTCGACGCGACGCGGACGCGGGGTGGACGGCCCGGCCTGCGCCGGTACCGCGCCCGAGTAGTCCGGAGTGGTGTAGCCGCCACCCGCGGAGTTCATCCGCGACGGCACCACGACCGGCTCCGGTTCGTCGCTCCAGCGCCGGTCGGCGACCGGCGACGTGTCGACCCGGCGGCTCGGTACCTGGATCGGGCTCCGCCCGCCCGAGGTGAACATGGAGTCGCCCGGATTGCCGGCGGACGGGTTGTACTGGCCGAACACCGGAACGCCTCCGCCGCCACCGGCGGGAAGCGCGGGCATGCCGCCGCCACCGCCGACAGCGCCGGGCCACGGCGCTCCCGACCAGGCCGCCGCGGGCCGGATCGCGCCGGAACCGTTGTCGAGCCGCTGGGAGCTGGCGAAGATCGTCGCCTCGGGCCGGAACCGCCCGCCGCCGACGGTCGCGCCGACGGGACCGCGGAGGTCGCCGTCGACGACGTCGTCGGTGTCACGGACGTTCTGCCAGAACGCGTCCTGCGGTGTCGGTTCGTTGTTCTTCTTGCGGAAGCGGGAGAAGAGCCCGCCGCGTGGCGAGGGCATCGCGCCGCCGACCATGCCGACGGACATCTCGACCATCTGCCACAGCCGCCGCACGGGGCGGCCGACCATGAACAACAGCACGGTGATGATGCCCGCGAGGACCATCTTCGTCAGCAGGGACAACGAGTTCCCCGCGGTGAAGATCGCTTCCAGCAAGAGCGTGTGCACGCCCGCCAGCACCGAAAGCACCATGAGGTTGAAGGCGACGGCGCCGACGACCTTGAGGATGCGCTGCATGATCTGCGGCTGCAGCAACGCGATCAGCCCGATCAGCGGAGCCGTCAGGACGAAGATCCTGATCAGCACCTGCGCGAGCAGCACCGTGGCCTTGGCCAGCAACTGGAACAGCGAGTAGACGATTCCCTGGCCGAGCGAAAGGAAACCGGCGCCGACGCGGCTGCCGTCCTCGCCGGTGAAGTACCCGGTCGCGGGGCCGAGTTTCGTGGAGATGTCCTTGAACGCCGCCTTCTTGGAGTCCACCAGCGCGGCATCGGCGTCTCCGCCCTGCTGGATCTGGCTCCAGGTGAAGGCACGCGCGTCCAAAAGCGGCGGGCCGTACTGGATCGCCTGCGGCGAATCCGGGCTGCCGAACTCCCCGCGGAGCCAGTTGTCGTAGACGACCCGGCAATGCAGTTCGGTCGGGACCCGGTCCCACGGCTGGCGCGCCGCGACGGCCTCCGGGGTCGCCTGGCACGGTTGCGCCGCGGGCGGTTGCGGCTGGGACGGCGGCGGGGTCTTGGCCTCGTCGATGAACCCGGCCTGGATGTTGGTCGTGGTCTGCACGATCGCGTTGTCGATCGGATCGAGGAACCGCAACAGCGCCAAGGAGGACGCCGCCAGCCAGACCGCGGCGAGCCCGTACAGCGCCCGTTTGCTGACCGCGGCGAGATCGCCGCGCCAGATGTTGCGGAACAGCATGATCGACATGATCAGCGCGGCCAGGCCGAACAGCTGGGCGTAGATGTTGTTGTAGACCTTCTCGGCCCCGGCCTTGACGGCGTTGTACAGCGGGCTGAGCAGGCTGCCCTGCAACACGGTGTAGTGCAGCGAGTTCGTGGCACCGACGATGTTCTTGCCGATGTTGAACAGCTGGTTGCCCGCCCAGGTGTCGATCGTGGAGTTGGGCGAGGTGATCCCGGCGAGCGGGCCGCAGTCGGTTTCGAAGGTGTCCCAGACGTGTCCGGCGTACCCATAGACGTTGTACGGGCTGCCGCCTTCACCTCGGGCGGTGGCGGGCGGGTCGAGCGCGCCGACCATGCCCGCGCCCGGCCGTTCCGGGTTCGGCGCCTCGCCACAGGCCGCGGCCGACGCCGCCGGAGCGGTCGCCACGGCCTGCAGCCCCAGGATGAGCACGACGACGAACATCGTCGCGCGGCGGCTGGGTCTGGTCTTGCCCGGCCGCGGCCCCTCTTTGAGACGGCGGCGCAGCGCGTGCCAGCCGGCGGCGAACGCGAGCACGAACGCCAGTGTCATCACCGTGTTCATGCGGCGTCCCTGCCGGTGCCACCCTTGCCGGCGCGCGCGTGTTGCTCGCCCTGACTCCCATTCCCGTTGCCACTGTGTCCGTTTTGGACAGCGCCTTGCACTTCTCCTGTTTCGGCCGCCAACGGGTCCGGGGCGCCGAGCATCTGTTCGTCGGTGAGGCCGACCTCGAGTTCGGCCGCGAGCTCGAGGTCCTCTTCGAGCTCGAAATCGTCTTCCTCCGGCGGCGAAGCCACGAACTGCTTCTCCTGCGGGACCGCGATCTCGTTGCCCGGCCTCGACGGTTTGGCGTCGGGCGAACCGGGCGTGGTGTCCATGACCCGGCGCAGGTGTTCCAGGTGCGGGCCGGAGAAGTCGACGCGGATCCGCTCCACGCCGCCGGCTCCGTCGCCGAAGATGAACTGCCGCGGCTCGACGTCGCGCTGGAGATCGCGTTGCGAACCGGGACGGCGGCCCAGCGCCGCGACGACCTGTTCGTAGCCGACGCCGACCGGGACCTTCAGCAGGCGCAGCGCGTCGGCCTGGGCGTCGTCGTCGTCGAGACGGCCGACGAACACCGAGTCCAGCAGCGCCACGAAACCCTGGATCTTCAGGAAGTCCGCGGGGATCTGCGAGGACAGCAGCACCCGGACGTTCCACTTTCGCGAGTCACGCGCGAAGCGGTTCATCAGCACGCGCCCGGTCGGGACCTCGGAGAGGAAGAACGCCTCGTCGATCCAGACGCCCTTGCGCAGTTCCTTCGGCTTCTCGTACACCGACCGCTGCGTCAGCCAGGCGGCGAGGTTCAGCATCTCGACGCCGAGCGATTCCGCGTCCGTCCAGTACTCGCGCGGGACGCCGTCCTTGGGCAGGGTCAGCCCCGCCATGGTCAGCACGGTCATCCGGTCGTCGCGGGTCTCGGCGTACGGGTCCGCGTCGGTCTCCGGGATGAGCAGCGCCATCCGCTCGCGCATCTCGTCGAGGAAGTCCGCGACGACGACGGCGTGCTCGTGGTGCTCGCTGGAGTCCCGGCGCAACGCGTCGATGACCTGGCCCGGGTCGGCGTCGAACCGGCCGCCGACCGCGCGGACGGCGCGCAGCAGCACGATCCGGGTCTGCGCCATCCGCGAGACCTCGTACGGCAGGACGCCGGTGAGGACGTCGAGCACGAGACGGCGGCGCGTCGCACCCGCGAGGGCCTTCTCCCGCCGCCACGAACGCTCGGGGTCGTCCTCGTCCATGAAGTGCTCGAGCTGCGGCTCGGCGACCACCCGGTACGGGTTGAGGATGCCGGGCTGCGCGTTGAGCAGGTTGATCGGCCGCGCGTACGGACGCAGCTCGGGCAGGTCGCACAGCCGCGACAGCGGGCCCGACGGGTCGAGGATCGTCCAGTGCGCGCCCGCGCGGAGCGTCTTGTAGACGATGCCGCCACCGAGGAACGACTTGCCGCCACCGAGACCGGCGACCATCGCCGTCAGGCCGGAACCGTCGCGGATCTCCTGCGCCATCCACGGGTCCCAGGCCACCGGGCGCCGGGTCGCGGTCACGGTCTCGCCGAGCAGGATGCCGCGGCGGTCGCCCACCTCGGCCGTCGCCGTCGGCACCGCCGAGGACGCCCACACGACCGAACCGCGGCGCATGTACGCCGCCGAGGCCAGCGGCTCGCCGGGGATGAACTCCCTGGCCAGCGCGTACTGGGCTTCGGGATGCTCGACGGCGATCTTCGGCTTGTAGAGGTCGAGAAGCTGCTGGGCCAGGCGCAGCGCGTCCCGCTCGGTCGGCCCGGACACCGCCAGCCGCCACCACGACCGCACACGGGTGGCCAGCGCGGTGAAGCCCGACGTCATCTCGTCGTCGATCTCCAGTACCCGGCCCGCCTGGCGCGCCAGCGACTGCGGCGGCTCCAGCTCGTGCTCGTCGGTGTAGTGCTTGACCTGCGAACGCACCTTGTTCATCTGGCGCTGCAGCTCGCCGGCGACCTCTTCCGGCCGCCGGACGTAGATCCGCGCGGACACCTCGACCGCGGCGGGCAGCCGGTCCGCGTGCTGGATCCAGGGGTCGTCGACCTCGGGGATCTGCAGACCGTGCATCTGGCCGACGGTCAGCACCGCGAGATGCCGCGAGACCCCGGCGTTCGAGCCGGTGCGGCCGCGGACGGTGACCGTCGGCGCGTACGGCTCGGCGTGGAAATCCGCCGCGTCGGTGAAGCTGGCGAGATCCTCGGGCTCCCAGGCGGCGCCCGGGACCGCGGGCATGTTCCGCGGCGCGGGCAGGCCCAGCGAGCACGAGCGGTGCATCAGCCAGGACATCTCCTCGGCGTGCACCGGACGGCCTTCGAGCCCGGCGGAGCCGATCACCTGGTCGAGGTGCTCGACCTCGGAGTCGAGCGCGGCCAGCTCGGCGTCGACGGCCTCCGGCAGGATCTTGCGCAGCACCGGGGCGGCGCTCTCGACCGCGCGGTCGATCATCCGCCTGGTCTGCACCTGGACGCCGAGGTAGACCTCTTTTTCGGCCATCGAGCGGCCCATCAGCTGCTGCTGCTCGCCGATGAGGTAGTCGTCGAAGGACAACGCGCCCTGGACGTCCTGAGGACGGCCGACGGCGTTGTGCACGTGGGCCTCGGCCCACATGCGGATCGGGTACGGCCGGTTGGTCACGCGCAGGTGCAGCCAGCGGCCCTGGAGCTCCGCGTACTGCCCGGCGATGGCCGCGATCAGGTCGCGGCGCTGCGAATCCGACCGGAACGACCAGCGCTGCGGCGCGAGCCGGTACCAGGCGTACACCTCATAACCGGTGCGTAACAGGTGCCCGTCGATGCTTCGCGCCGCAATCGACGGGGTATAGGTAGGTATGGCCGCCTCGCCGGGCAGCCGCCTCCCCTTGCCGGCCTTTTTGGGCTGCGCGGAGCGGACCTGCTGGGGCGGGTTCCAGGCCCCTTGGTGCAGATCTCGATCACGTTTTCCTCGGCTTCCGCCGCGACCGAACAACGACTACCTCCCGGCCTGAGCCGCAGGACGGCTCCGACGCGCTCGTGGTGTTCCCTGAGCTCCGGCGCCGCCGCCGTAGCCGTGGTGCTGGTACTGCCGTCTCCTGCGGTGCTTCGGTAGCGGGCGGTTCGCCCGTACCCGGACGCGGGATGCGCTGGCTGCGCCACCCGTGCCCGTGGTCCGTTCTCTTGGTGTGTTGAGCTCTTTCGCCGCCATCGCGGCCACGGCGCCCAGCGGACGTTCGTGGCTGATCTTGGCCGTGATCAATCTGGTGATCACAATTGTGGCGACGAAGGCCCAGGCGGTCGAGAAGAACCCGAAGCTCCAGCCCGCCCACCGTTCGACGGTGAGCACGAGCAGGAAGACCGGGATACCGACGAGCCACGCGACGTAGCGGGCTCTCCAGGGAAAAGTCGCTTTCGGCGGGCCGAGCCAGACGGCATCGACCCGGTAAACCTCGTCATCGGTGCGGATACGCAACGCGAGCCCTCAGCCTGTGAAGAGGCCGGCGATCCACTGGCCCACGTTGACTCCGGCGCCGCTCACCGCGAGGCCGATGATCGCCAGCGCGATCACGACACCGGCGAGTCGGCGCATGACACCCGCGTTGTCCCCTTTGCCACCGCCCAGCCACAGCAGGAGGAGCGCGACGGCCAGCAGCACCAGGGGAATGATGTTGTCGATCAGCCAGGTGCGGACGTTGCCGGTGCCGAGCTCGCCGGCGGCCAGCGTGTCGAGGGTGGTCAAGGTCATCATCGCATTACTCCCGGTGCGCGGAGAGGGGGTTCGCGCGGTTCTGGCTCGGTGGTGCTTCGAACATCATGGCGTCACGAGGCGTAGTGGTCAAAGCGCGCTCTGTAGATGTCGTTTTGTCTACAGTTCACAGAGCGAGGCACAGCACCACGACCATCCTCGGTCTCCATCATCGTTGCAAGGGTCGTCAGGATTAACCCCGGCCACCCGTATTTCGCAGTGTGCGAACGGCCTCACTCGCCTGCGAGGCATCTTGCTCACTGTGAGTACGGGTCGGCCGAGGAGAATCCGGCCTCGACCAGTGTGACATGACTCGTTCGGTGGCTTCTCGCGAGTCCGCTGGGTGAGCACGCATTCGACAAAAGACATGAGTGCCGATCAAGCGAAAGTCACGCTTCCGTTACCCAAAGCGAAAACGGGGACACCATTTTCACTACATAGCGTGATTATCGGCCCGTCGAGAACACATTCGCGGGAAAAGCGCCCGCTTCGACGGCCTTGCGGCTCAAAGGCCCGCACAGCTCGTGAAGCCGTTTGGTCTTCTCCTCGCCGAGATGCTCCCAAGGCCCCGCCGACGCCGCGTTCGTGGCGACTTCGAGCCGCTCGCGAAGATCGTTGCCGGCCTCCGTCAGGCCGCCCTGGTCATCGAGGATGCCCTGCTCGCGCAGCTTGGCGACCGCGCCGTCCCACTGCTCGTCGCTCCAGCCGCGGGAGGCCTTGGCCGCGTCCGGCAGGAAACCCTTGCCGGTGGCGGTGTGCGAGACGAGGGCGGCGAGCCCGTCGACACCGTTGGCGACGAGCGCGGCGATGTGGCCGTCTCCGCGGTGCTCGCGCAGCAGGGTGATGGCGTGCCAAAGGGCGAGGTGCGGCTCGCTCGGCCAGTCGAGGCCGGCATGTCCGGCGTAGAGCGGGCGGCCGTCGGCCTGACAACCGCCGATCGCCTCGCGGGCGAGTTCGGCCGCTTCGGCGACTTCATCCGAGCCGATGGTCTCCTTGCCGAGCAGCCGGGTCAGCGCCGCGTCGACGGCTTCGAACCGGGCGTCGATGATCTTTTCGGGCGTGGCCAGCGTCCAGGCGCGCGGGATGTGGCGGGCGACCAGCTCGGGGTTGAAGTTGTAGAACGTCGCCGCGACCACGCCGGGCCCCACCGCGCCCATCGGCGCCGCGCGGCCCGCGAAGTACGTCATGCGCCCCGGGCGGAGACCCGCGCCGGTGAGCGCGGCTTCCGTCTCGGGGGCGAAGTAGGTAAGGGAATGCAGTACATCGAACGTCCCGCGGAACCGTCCCGTGACCCGACTCGCTTCGCCCATGGGAGCACCCTACCGGCAAGTAGCGAGGAGGCGCAGCGTCCGAAGGGGCGGCGGGCGGAGCCGTGGTGAGGTCGCGCTGGGAGCAAGGGACCTTTGCTATCACTTCCGCAGGTCGGGAGGGGGTCCCGGTGGTGGGGGGGGGGGGTGTCGGGGTAGTAGACCACCAACGCCGCACCACCCCCCACCCCCC
>NZ_JBIWKX010000021.1:0-41347 GCF_044765885.1 Amycolatopsis sp. NPDC102389 | reverse complement strand
CGTGGGGGTGGGGGGGGGGGGGTGGTTTTTTTTTTTCTTGATTACCCAAAAAACCCCCCCCCCCCCCCCCCCCCACCACCCCGACCCACCGCTCACCGCGGCCGGAAGTCCGTGAAGGCCTCCTTCCCTACTCTCAAGGTAGGTAAGGAGGCCTTCACGGACCTACTGCCCATTTCGGGCCGGAGAAAGAAGTACGGACGAGCCGGCGTGTAAGCCGGATCCTGTCCTCGCCTCGCCTTGCGGCTGAGCGAGTGGCGGCCATCCATCTAGGCCCGCCGTCGCCGACGGGCTCGAGCGGCCTACCCGCAGGCTCGGGCGGGCAGCCCTCGATCGCCTGCGCAGGAGCCTCGCGGCTCCCTCTTGACCTTGCTCCGGGTGGGGTTTACCTAGCCGTCCTGGTCACCCAGGACGCTGGTGGTCTCTTACACCACCGTTTCACCCTTACCTCCGCCCGCGAAGCGAACGGAGGCGGTCTGTTTTCTGTGGCACTGTCCCGCGGGTCGCCCCGGGTTGCCGTTAACAACCACCCTGCCCTGTGGAGTCCGGACTTTCCTCGAACCGGTCTCCCGGCTCGCGGCCGCCCCGCCGACTCGTCCGTCGGCGAATCCTACTGCACGGGCGCGGGCAGGCAGTTCAGGTTGCGCCGCCCGTCGGGTTCGACGACGAACCACACGTGGTCGGTGCCCTGCCCGGTCCATTCGCCGGGCCGCGCGTTGGCGAACTTGTAGAGCGGCCAGCCCGCCAACGTCACCTGTTTGGCGCCTTCGGGACGTTTGATGGTGTCGACGAGCGCCGGATCGATGCCGGTCACCAGCGGCGTGCCGGTGGTCGTGACGGGGATCCACACCGCGGCGCAGTCCCCGAGGCACGCCGAACGGGCCTTGTGCGGGTTGTCGCGTTCGTAGCGGAAGAGCACCGCGCCGGTCTCGTCGAGGACGGCTTGCCCCATCCGGGTCATGTAGACGGCGGTGAGCCGCGTGCCGGGCGGCGCATCCACCGGCGTGCTGGCGCGTGAGGTGACGGACTGCGACACCCGCGGGCTGGGGAGGGCCTCGGTGACCGGCGCCTGCGCCGTCAGCGACGCGGGTTCAACCGCCTGCCACCACATCGCGGCGCCCACGACGAGCGCCACGATGACGACGAGCATGGTCAACCGCGATCGGCGCATCAGGCGTCTCCGTTTCTCCCGGGTGGCTGACGGGGTTCTGTTCCGCGATCTCGTTGGTCCAGTGGAGGACGGCGGACGGGCTGTCGAGGCCGACGACACCGACGAGACGCCCCTTGCGGACGAAGCCGGTGACGGGCCGTTCGCCACCGACGGGTGAAGCGAGCGCGACGGTGTCGGTGCCGAGCTTCGGGATGCCGCCCGCCTGGATGCGCATACCGTGCTGTTCGGACCAGAACCGCGGCACCGGCGCGAAAGGCCGCGAAGCCCGCGGGCCGGCGAGGAGGTTCTCCGCGGCCGCCCGGCCCATCTCGACGGCGTTGAGCCAGTGCTCGACCCGCCGCGGTGTCTCGTCGAACCGCAGGTTCGGCCACTGCGCGACATCTCCGGCGGCGACGATGTTGTCCATCCCGAGCACGTGACAGGTCGGTGAGCAGACGACGCCGTCGTCGAGCGGCAGCTTCGAACCGCGCAGCCACGAGAGCGACGGCACGGTCCCGACGGCAACGATGACGCACGAGACGTCCAGGATCCACCCGTCCGACGACCGCAGCCGCAGCCCGTTCGGCGTGGTCTGCCAGCTGTCGATGGACGCGCCCAGCGCCAGCCGCACGCCTCGCGATCGGTGCAGCGCCGAGAGCTTCTGCCCGATGTGCTTGCCGACGACCTCGCCGAGCAGATGCGCCGACCGGCCGATGATGGTGACCTCCCGGCCGATCTCGCGCAGGCTGGCGGCGACCTCGCAGCCGATGAACCCGCTGCCCAGCACCGCGACCGGCCCGTTGTCGACGGCGAGGTTGTCGCGCAGTTCCGCGGCGTCGGCCAGCGTACGTACGACGCCTACCCGCGGATGTCCGTGCGGCACACCGGAAAGGCGCCGGGGTTCGACGCCGCTGGCGATGACGAGCCCGTCGTAGGGCAGCTCTTCCGCCCCGGGCAGATGGACGACCTGGCGTCCGGGCTGCAGATGGGTCGCCGGGGTGTTGAGCCGCCACTCGGCGTCGATCTCGTCGGGCCGGGCGAGCATCATCTCCGCCGGGCGGGTGTCGCCGGTCAGCAGTTGCTTGGACAACGCCGGCCGGTGATACGGCAGCCCGGGCTCGTTGCCGACGATCACCAGTTCGCCGTCGAACCGCAGTTCCCGCAACCGTTCCGCGCACCGCAGCCCGGCGAGCCCGCCGCCGACCACGACGATCCGTTCGCTCATCGTCCCGCCCCCTGCAACCGGATCGCCCGCATCGGACAGGCTCTGGCCGCGGCCTCGACGAGCGGCACCTGTTTGGCGCCGGGTTTCCGGAGGTAGCGCAGCTGACCGTCGCCCTGCAACTGGAAGACCCGCGGCGCTTCGGCCTGACAAATGGCGTAGCGGTGGCATTTCTTGTCGTCGACGGAGATCCGGATCGGTTCGGCCCGGCCGGTCTCGCCTTCGAGCAGCCCCAGCCGGACCAGCGCCCGCGGCGGGAGCACCCGCAGCACGGTGAGCACCACGGCGGGGGTGAGCACGGTGATCCCGCCGAGCCAGACCGTCGCGAGATTCCCGTTCGCGGACGCGCCGAGCCAGGAGTGGATCGCCAGCAGACCGACCGCGAGATAGCCGGCCTGATGGAACCGCTGCCCGGCGCGATCGGCCGCGCCGCGGCGCACCGCCGCGGTGACCGAGACCGCGATGAACAGCTCCTGCCCGGCGACACCCGCCGCGTGCCGGGCGAATCCGCCGCCGGCGAACGGGATCAGCAGCGCCAGGACACCGAACGAGTCGTCGTCGAGGAAGAGATAGGACAGTCCGTGCACGGCGCCGGTCGCGAGACTGAACACCGCCAGCACGACGTGGCCTCCGCGTAACGCGTCGTGACCGGTGACGCGCCTGATCCAGCCGGTGGCGCTCAGCACGCCCCACACCAGCGTCAGGCACATCGTCACGTAGGCGAACCGGGCCGACAGGGCGGCGATGTCCCGCACCCCGCTGTCGTGCGGCGACGGGGCCGGGATGACCGACAGGAGCGCGCTCATGCCCGCCTGCCCGAAGTCCCGAGAACCCGCACGAGCCCGAACGTCGCGCCCCCGGCGATCCCCGCCATGAGCACGCCGAGCGCGATGTCGCCGCCGCCGAGTTCGTCACCGCCGCCGGGAGCGACCATCAGCGAGGTGGTCTCGGCGATCCCGGTGCTTTCGAGCAGGGTCATCTGCCGCATGACGGTGTCGACGGCGGTCTGGGCGAAGGAACGCATCGCGTCGTCCCGGGTGGCGGCCCGCACCTGGGACGCGAGACCGAAGATGCTGCCGTGCGCGGCGCGGGCGCGATTGACGTAGAGGCGGTCGAAGTCGGCGCCGGCGGCACCGGTGATCTCGTCGACCCAGGAACGCTGTTCCACGGTGGGCTCGCCGGGGAGTTCGACACGGACCTTCGAAGCGAGCGCGCGGACCTGGGCGTCGAGCCGGTCGTGGTCGTCGGCGAGTTTCCGGCCGACCTCCCGTACCCGCTGCCCGCTTGCGCGTTGTTCCGCCTGACGACTGATCGGCCCTTCCCACAAACCGGCTTGGCGCACCCGGACGAGCAGTTCCCGATCATGGGAGTCGATTTCCGCGAAGGCATGGGCGGGCGTTCCCACCCATATCACCAAGCAGGCCGTCACCAGTCCGAACAGTCGATAGATCATTTCACCCGTCCCCGTCCTCAAAGTGCCTCACTGGGAGTACGGCGAACCGGAGCGGCCGGTTCGATCTAGGCCGGCCAGGTCGATGTGACGTGCATCACACGACACAATTAGAACCGTTTATCGCCGACATACGTACCGGACGACTAAATGTAAACGGAGCACTACTGCACATGGCTCACGGCGATAGTCTGCGCTACGGTGTACGAACCCGTGAAATCCTCCACCATCGGGGAGGTAGCGAACTTTATGGAAGCAGTGGGCAGAGGATGCCGGTTCGATGGCGACCATCGGTCGAACGAGGTTTCCGAAGAGCTTATCTCGTTGCTGTACAAGGATTTCCGGGACACCTTGTTCGGACAGGTGATGTACCTGACCGGCCATGATCAACAATGGACGGAGGACGTCGTCCAGGAAACACTGATCCGCGCCTGGCAGCATTCCGACACCTTGAACCGCGAGCCGGGAATGCTGCGCGGCTGGCTGCTCACGGTCGCCAAGCGGATCGTGATCGACGGCTGGCGAAACCGGCGTGCCCGCCCGCAGGAGGTCGAGCTGGACAGTTCCGAAAACGCCGAAATAGCGGACCGGACCGAGCAGTCACTGTCCGCACTCGTCATTTCCGAAGCGCTACGTTATCTCGACAGCAAATACCAGGCTGTCATCTACGAGACGTATCTGACCGGGCATACGGTCCGGGAGGCGGCGGTGATATTGGGGATCCCGGAGGGAACGGTCAAATCACGGCTGTACGCGGCTATGAAGACATTGCGACGGTCGTTAGGAGAGCTGGGTTCGCGATGAGGAAGCGAAGGGTGAAACACACCGATGTGGCGGCGTACGTACTCGGTGTGCTGGACCGCGCCGAGGCGCACGCCTTCGAAAGGCATTTGAAGGGCTGTGTGCGCTGCGTGCGCCAGGTCGCGGAATTCACGTCGGTGGAGGCCGCGCTGGCGAAGGCCGATCCGCGCTACCTGTCCCCCGGCACCGAGCAATGTCGCGGCCGGCTGTCGATGATCGCGGCCAACCTCGTCGTGCTCTTCCTGGCGTGCGTCGTCGCGGCTTTGATGTCGTCGCAACGATCGTCCCGGCGGATCTCGTCGGACGCGGACATCCCGGCTCCTGCTCCCCTCGACGACCAGCGATCACTCCCGTTACCGCTTACATGCGAGTAGTCTGCCGCAAGCCGACACGAAGGTCTCTACGGTGCATACCGAAGTAAATCCCGAGAGTCCCTTCGGCAGGCCTTCGGTACCGAAGCGCCGCGCCGCCGGGTTACTGGGTCGAGACAGCGAACTCGACACGATCACCGGGCTGTTCCGGGCCGCCCTGCACGGCCGCGCCGTCAGCGCGGTGGTGGTCGGCGAATTCGGCATGGGCAAGTCGTCGATACTCACCGCGGCCGGTGAGCTCGCGGAAGCGGCCGGGTTCACCGTCGCGATCGCCACCGCGTCCCGGCTGGAAACACATCTGACCGGCGGTGTCGGCCGTCAGCTCGTCGAGGGGCTCACCCACGTGCCGCCCGGCCCCGGATCGCCGCGACCGCGCACGCCTCACGCGGCGGAAATCCTGCCGGATCACCCTCCCCGGACCGAACAGGAACAGACGGAGGCGCTCGACGCCTTCTTCCACATCGTCCGCCACGCCGCCGAACAGGGGCCGGTCTTCCTCGGCATCGACAACATCCACCTCGCCGACCCGTGGTCGATGCGCTGTCTCGCCTACATCCGGCATCGGGTCGAGCAGTTGCCGGTGCTGGTCGTGCTGACCTCGCTGATCGGGCATCTGCAGACCGGCGAGGTCGCCCTGCTGGAGATGTCCGGCTGCACCCCGGCGACGATCCTGCTGCACGGGCTCGGCGCGCGGCACGTCGCCGACTTCCTCCGTGTCTCCCCCGGGCGGTTCGCCGAAGAATGCCGCGAGGTCACCGGCGGCAACCCGTTCCTGCTCGGCGCGCTGCGCCGCCGCCTGGTCCCGGGGATGGATCCGGACACCGCGGGGTCGGCGATGATCGGCGAGGTGCTGCGGGTCCGCATGCACGAGTACACCGCCGCGCCGAAGATGCTCGAAGCCGTCGCGATCCTCGGGGAGGACGCGAGTTTCGACCTGCTGGCGCAGCTCGCCGGGGTCGACGAGAGCACCGCTCTGGAAGCGATCGACACGATGGTGCGCGTGCGCCTGCTGACCGACAGCCACCGGCCGTCGCTGACCTACCGGTTCGTCCGCAACTCGGTGCTCGCCGACATGCCGCTCGCCACCAGGGCGGTCACCCAGTCCCGGGCGGCGCGGCTCCTGCACGACGCGGGTGCCGCGCCGGAGCGGGTCGGCGTCCATCTCCTGGAGGCGACCGCGATCAGGATCCCTTGGGCGGTCGACGTCCTGCGGCTCGCCGCGCGGCATTCGGTGGTCGAGGGAGACCCGGAGCTGGCCGTCCGGTTCCTTGCGCGCGCGCTCGAAGAACGGCTCAGCGAACGCAAGCGGATGGCGATCCTGCTCCAGCTCGCGCACGCGGAATTCCACTGCGACCCGGATTCGGCGCCGGCCAGGGTGCGCGAGGCCATCGACCACATCGACGACCGGGAAACCGCGGCCTTCGTCGCGACGGCCATGATCCTTTCGCTGTGCTGCGGCCCCGACGCGCGGCTGGCGATCAATTCCGCCGGCCAGTTCGCCGCACGGCTCGACGCGGGCGGGCCCGACGCCGTCTGGCCGCTGCTGTGCATGACCTATCTCGCCGAGGCGGGCAGCAGGCTCGGGCCACCGCCGGACTTCCGCGACTTCGAACGGCAATGGGCGCCGCTGAACGATCCCGCCGCGCAACAGAGCCGGTCGGGATTGCTGGCGCTGGACACGGTGCGCGGCGGGAAGTCCTCGGCGAACGCCGTCCGCCATTTCGGGGAGGCGTTGTCCGGCGAGCAGCCCGAACTGTTCGAACAGCCGTATTTCTTCACGCTCGCGACGGCCGCGCTCGCCGACGAACCCGCCCTCACCGACAAGCTCTGCCAAGTGCTCGACACCAAACGCCTGCCGTGGGACTTCCACGTGCCGAAAGGCGCCCTCGCCACCCTCGCCCGCGGGATCGCCCTGCAGGCGGGCGGAGACCTGGTGCGCGCGAGCGTCCACTACGAATCGCTGGTGCGGCAGTTCGACGAACGCGGTGTCACCAGCCGTTGCCCGATCGCGGTGCTGTGCGCGGCGAGGCTGATCGAGGTCTCGGTCGACCTCGGCCGCCACGACGTAGCGAAGGCGGTGCTGGACAAAATCGATTTCGGGGCCACACAAGCACTTTTCACGCACAACTACCTGCTCTACGCCCGCGGCAGGCTCCGTGCGGCCACCGGCGAACCGGAACTCGGGTACGAAGACCTGCGCGGCTGCGGCCGCCGTCTCGAACACCACGGCATGCGCTTCCCCGGCTTCGCCCCCTGGCGGGCGCACGCCGCCCGCACCGCGCTGGCGCTCGGCCGCACCGACGCGGCGGCCCGGCTCGCCGAGGAGGATCTCGAGGCCGCGGAACGCTGGGGAGCGCCGAGAATCCTCGGCGGCGCGCTGACCACGGCCGGCCTCGTCCGCGAGGACGAAGAGGGCGAACGCCTGCTTACCAAGGCCGTCGACGTCCTCGGTGGATCGACCGCGAAACTCGCGCTCGCCGAGGCGTTGACCGAACTCGGCGTCCTGCAGGCCCGGCACGGGCAGGCCGAAAAGGCGATCGGAACGCTGCGAGCGGCCGCGGAGTCGAGCAAGCATTGCGGGGCGCGGCCGCTCGCGAGGCGGGCCGCGGAGGCGCTGCGGGAGGCACGGACGAGCCTCACAACGGCGAAGGACAACGAACACGGGCTCACCAAACAGGAATACCGCATCGCGCTGATGGCGTCACAAGGTCTCACCAACCGGGAGATCGCCGAAGCACTGCACCTGACCCGCCGCACCGTCGAACTCCATTTGTCCGGGGCCTACCGCAAACTGGGGATCACCGGACGCACCGAATTGTGCTCCGCGCTCGGACGGTCTCAGCGCGTGGACGCCGATTGACGGTTTCCGGGGGCGGCGGGTTCACTCCGCGGCATGCCGGGAATCGAATCCGAACCACTCAAATTCGCCTATTGGGTCCCCAATGTGAGCGGCGGCCTGGTCACCAGTGACATCGAGCAGCGCACCGACTGGGGCTACGAGTACAACCGGGATCTCGCCGTCCTCGCGGAGAACAGCGGCTTCGAATACGCGCTCAGCCAGGTCCGCTACACGGCCAGCTACGGTGCCGCCTACCAGCACGAATCGACCGGGTTCAGCCTCGCGCTGCTGCTCGCGACGCAACGGCTGAAGGTGATCGCGGCGGTCCATCCCGGACTGTGGCATCCCGGCGTGCTCGCGAAGTTCATCGCGAGCGCGGACGTGATCTCCGGCGGCCGGGCGGCGGTGAACGTGGTCAGCGGCTGGTTCAAGGACGAATTCACCGGCCTCGGTGAACCGTGGCTGGAACACGACGAACGGTACCGTCGTTCGGAAGAATTCATTCGCGTGCTGAAGGAACTCTGGACGGACGACCACGCCGAATTCGCCGGCGATTTCTATCGGATCCACGATTTCGACATCAAACCCAAACCGGTCGGGCGGCCGCATCCGGAGATCTTCCAGGGCGGCAACTCCACCGCGGCGCGGAAGCTCGCGGGCCGCGTCTCCGACTGGTACTTCAGCAACGGCAAGGACTTCGACGGATTCAGCGAACAGGTCGAGGAAGTCCGCGGCTACGCGGCCGAGAACGACCACGCCGTCCGCTTCGGGCTCAACGGCTTCCTGATCGCGCGGGAGACCGAGAGCGAGGCGAAAGCCGTGCTGCGCGAGATCGTCGAGAAGGCGAACAAGGACGCCGTCGAAGGGTTCCGCGGCGCCGTCAAGCAGGCGGGAAGCTCCACTTCGGACAAGAAGGGGATGTGGGCCGACTCGGAGTTCAAGGATCTGGTGCAGTACAACGACGGCTTCCGCACCGGGCTGATCGGCACGCCGGAGCAGATCGCGGACCGGGCCATCGAGTACAAGAAGCGCGGGGCGAACCTGCTGCTGCTCGGCTTCCTGCACTATCTGGAGGACGTCGAGCACTTCGGGAAGCACGTGCTGCCGGTGATCCGGGCGAAGGAGGCGGAACTGGAACGCATTTAGTCCTCTGGATGCGGTCGTTGCACGCGCAACTACCGCATTCAGAGGACTAAATGCGTGGGTGGCTTACGGCAGGTAGACGGTCTGGCCGGGTTTCATGGTCGGGCCGCAGTCCTTGAGCGGTCCGCCGAAGCGCGCCTTCTCGACGTCCGGAAGGGTCTTTGCGGCGTACTCCCGCACGGCCTTCAGCTTCTCCGGGCTGGAGACGGCGTCCTTGCGCACGAAGTCCCCGTTCCGCGGCCCGCTGCCCGGGTACACGAAGATCGGCTCGTAGTCGCGGTCGATCCGCGGGTCGACGGTGATGCCGTTCCCCGCGGCCCACGGGCCCCACGAGTGGATGAAGGTCGGCTTGACCTTCTCGAACACGTAGTCGCGCAGCCCCGGCAGGTCGCCGTTCTTGAGGAAGTCCGCGACGTCCGCCTCGACCAGCCCGGCCATGTCGACCAGGTGCAGGCGGCTGGTCATCGACGAGCCGCCGAGATCGGGCAGCAGCAGCGACGCCTGCTGGAGGCCGAGGATGTCGGCCATCGTGTTGAAGCCGCGGCCGAAGCGGTCGGCGATCAGGCACGCGGGCACCGTCGGGACTTCTTGGAACTTCTTCGACGCCGACGCGAAGCCCATCCCGGACGGGATAGCGGCCGCGACCAGCACGAGCACCACGACGGTCCGCAGCACCGCCCGTGAACGGCGCAGCAGCTCGCCCGCGGCCAGCGTTCCCGCCAGCACGGCGAGGATCCAGATCGGGGTCGCGAAGCGGTGCTGGCCCATCCAGTCCGGGACCATCACGCCGTACGCGACGATGCCCAGCGTCAGCGGCACCAGCAGCGCGATCAGGCTGCGCCGCCACTCCGCCCGGATCAGCGCGTAGCCGATGGTCAGCGCCAGCAGGATCGTCCCGGCGACACCGGCGTAGCCGACCAGCTCGAAGGGCTGCTTCAGCGCCGAAAGCCCGGGCAGGCCCTGCCCCTTCGCGATGGACGGGTTCGCCAGCAGCCTGCCGAATTCCGCGATCCGCCAGGAGAGATACGCCCCGAACGGGATCGCGAACGCGACCACGGAGACCACGACCAGTTTGATGCTCCGCCCCAGCAGCGGCTTCCGCAGCTGGAACAGGACGACGAGCGGGTACGCGGCGCCGTAGATCAGGCCTTCGGGGCGGGTCAGCGCGGCGAACGCGACCAGCACCCCGGACCAGATGGCGACCTTCGCGGTGAGCACGGAATCCTTGCGCACGGCCACGAACAGCAGCACGGCGAGCCACGCGACGGCCATCCCGAACAGGGAGTTCTCCAGGCCGGAGATCGTCCAGATGACGAACGACGGGATCGCGGCCAGCGTCAGCCCGGCGACCAGCGTCGCCAGCCAGGCGAAGCGCGCGAAGACCTGCTTCGCCGCGATGTGGCACGCGGCCAGCGTCCCGGCGGTGAACAGGAGCCCCAGCAGCTTGGGGAACAGCACGTAGTCGGGAAGGCCGAACAGCATTCCGCTGTCGAAGACGCCGACGAGCTTGCCCAGCGCCAGCACCACCAGCCACGTCGAGTTCGACCAGCCTTCGACCGACGGCTGCCCCGGCTGCAGCACCGGGCCGAGCCCGTCGGCGAAGCTGCGCGCGTAGGAGAAGGTGATGGCCGCGTCGTCGACGATCCAGTGGCCGTAGAGGGTGGCATGCCAGGCCAGCGCCGCCACCCCGGCGAGCACCGCCAGGTACGGCGCGACACGGGCGGCCAGGCCACGACGGGCCGGCGTCTCCGCCGGGTCGGGCACGTCTTGTTCGGAAGCTTCGCTGAGTGCGCTCGCCGTCATGTCCCCGTCTTTGCCTTTTCGCTCACGTGCCGTCGCCGAAACTGTAGCCAATACCCCATCGGCCGCCTGCGACACGTCATATCCAGGCGTGATCCGCGCCACATCTTCCGGCTAGGAGAGATGTGAGATGTCGTTGACCAGCCGGACCGAGGCGTTGCCGTCCGGGTAGAACTCGACGATCGACAGCGAGGCCAGGTCCAGATGCAGGCGGAACAGCAGCGAAGGCCCGGCGTCCAGGCCCATCCGCAGCAGCGCCTTGATCGGCGTGACATGGCTGACCAGCACCAGCGTCCGGCCGCCGTACTTCGCGATCAGCTCGTCGCGGGCCTTGCGGACCCGCCGGTGGACGCCGTCGAAGCTTTCGCCGCCCGGCGCCGCGATCGAGGTGTCGGCAAGCCAGCTCGCCTGGAATTCGGGATCACGGTCCATGGCCTCCTTGAAGGTGAGGCCCTCCCAGTCGCCGAAATCGGTCTCGATCAGCCCGGGGTGGGTCTCGACCCGGCCGCCGAGCGCGTCCGCGATCGCCTGCGCGGTCTGCTGGGTGCGGATCAGCGGTGAGGCGATGATCGGCGCCGCCTCGCCGTCGACGACCAGGCCCTCCATCGCGCCGAGGCGTTTCGCGGCGGCGGCCGCCTGCTGCTTGCCGTGCTCGGTGAGCGGGACGTCGCCACGGCCGGAGTACCGTTTCTCGACCGACATCGCCGTCTGGCCGTGCCGCACGAGGAGCAGCTTGGTCGGTGTCCCGGTCGCGCCGGTCCAGCCGACGGGGCTGACCCTGTCCTGCTTCACGGTCTTCTTCGGCGCTTCCGCCTGCTTCCCGGCGTCCATCGCCTCGTTCGCGAGCCCGTCCGCGTGGGAGTTCTCCGCGCGCGGGATCCACTCGTAGCGCACGCGGGAGAACCGCGCCGCCAGCTCCTTGGCCTCGGCGTTCAGCGGCTGCATCGACGGGTGCTTGACCTTCCAGCGCCCGGACATCTGCTCCACCACGAGCTTCGAGTCCATCCGTACGTCCACAGTGGACGCTCCGAGCTCGGCGGCCGCGGCGAGCCCGGCGATCAGGCCGCCGTACTCGGCGACGTTGTTGGTCGCGATGCCGACGTACGCCTTGCGCTCGGCGAGCACCTCGCCGGTGGCCACGTCCTTGACGACCGCGCCGTACCCGGCGGGGCCCGGGTTGCCCCGCGAACCGCCGTCGGCCTCGACGAGCACGTGGTCGGTCACAGGCCGGACTCCAGCGTGCGCACCAGGATGGCGCCGCAGTTCTCGCACTGGATGACGTTGTCCTCCGGGGCCGCCTTGATCTCGGCGATCTCGCGGCGGTCGATGTCGAGCTGGCAGGCGCCGCAGCGGCGGGCCCGCAGCAGCGCGGCGCCGATGCCCTTCTGCGCGCGGACCCGCTCGTAGAGCTTCAGCAGATCTTCCGGGAAGCGCGGCAGGAGCTTGGCGCGGTCTTCGTCGCGGCGTGCCTTCGTGGTGTCGAGATCGGTGAAGTTCTCGTCGCGGCGCGCGATGGCTTCGGCGACCTCGCCCTCGGCCTTCGCGACCTCGGCGCTGGTGCGCTGGGCGTCGAGTTCGAGCGCCTCGCGGCGTTCCATCAACTCCAGCAGGTCGTCCTCGAGCGCCGACTGACGCCGGTTGAGGCTGTTCAGCTCGTGCTCGATGTCGGTCATCTGCTTCGCCGCGACGGAACCCGATTCGAGGAGCTTGCGGTCGCGGTCTCCGCGAGCGCGCACCGACTCGATCTCCTTCTCCTGGCGGGCGATCTCGCGGTCGAGGTCGGACGCCGCGGTCTGGACCGAGACCAGCGCGTCACGTCGTTCGCGCACCGTCTTCTCGCCCGCGTCGATCTCGGCGATCTCCGGCAGGGTGCGGCGACGGTGGGCGGTACGCGAGAGTTCCGCGTCCACCTTCGCGAGTTCGAGCAGCTGGCGCTGGACGGCGGGGTCGGCCTTCACGGTGCTCCTTGTAGTTCTTAGTGCTCGGTTCGGGTGGCCCGTAGCGTCCACGGGTCGGTGCACCGCGTGGAGACGTGAACGTCGACGTTACCCGCAAACGCGGTACGGACGACGTCCGAGGCTTGCTCGCACCACGGCCACTCGCTCGCCCAGTGCGTGACGCCGACCAGGGCGGGGACTTCGGCGATGTCGGCGAGGTGCTCGCCGGCGGGATGATGCCGGAGATCGGCGGTGACGTACGCGTCGACCCCGGCGGCGGTGGCCCGCTTGAGATAGCTGTCGCCGGAGCCGCCGGAGACGGCGACGCGGCGGATCGGGCGGGCCGGATCGCCAGCGCCGTAGACGCCGGGCTCCGTGCGGGGCAAGGCGTTCGCGACACGTTCGACGAAGGCGGAAAACGGTTCGGGCGCGGGCAATTCGCCGATGCGGCCGATGCCGGTGACGCCGTCTTCGCGGGGGTCGAGCGGGCCGAGAACGGTCAGTCCGATGGCCTCGGCGAGCGCGTCGGACACACCGGGCGACGCGGAATCGGCGTTGGTGTGCGCGCAGTAGAGCGCGACGCCGGCGCGGATGAGGCGATGCACGAGGCGCCCCTTCGTGCTGTCCGCCGGGACACCGTGGACTCCGCGCAGCAGCAACGGATGGTGCGCGACGATCAGCTGCGCGCCACCGGCGATCGCCTCGTCGACGGTCTCGTCGACCGGGTCGACGCAGAACAGCACCTTGTCCACGTGCTCGGCCGGGTCACCGCAGACGAGTCCGACGGCGTCCCACGATTCGGCGAGTTCGGGCGGGTACGCCTGCTCCAGGGCGGCGATCACTTCGGCTAGCGCGGGCACCCGGCGATTTTCGCATGTAGCGTTTCCGGGCATGCGACTTCGGGTGCTCTGCGCGCTGCTCGTGGCCGGACTGCTGGCGGTGCCCACGCCCGCTTCGGCGTCGTCGGGTTTCTGGACACTGACCGATCTGGCGGCTCAGCGCGTGCAGATCGCCGACAAGGTCGCCGCCGCGAAGTTCGGCACGCCGTCGCCGATCGACGACCCGGTGCGCGAACAGCAGATCCTCGACTCGGTGGCCGCGAAGGCGCCCGGCCTCGGCCTCGACCCGGCCGATGCGGTGCGGTTCTTCCGCGACCAGATCGAGGCGAACAAGGTCGTGCAGCGCGGTCTGTACGCGCGGTGGACCGAGCAGCCCGGCACGCGGCCGCCGGAGCGTCCCGATCTGGGGACCGAGGTGCGGCCGGTGATCGACCGGCTCAACGCCGGGCTGCTCACCGAACTCGCGTCGACCCGGGACGCGCGGGCGCGGCGGTCGTGCGAGGTACGGCTCGCGGTCACGGTGCGGCTGGTGGACGCGCGGCGCGGTCTGGACCGGCTGCACTCCGGGGCACTTTCGGAGTCCGTGCGGTCGGCCTGCTCACGCTTCTGAACTGCGAAAAGGGAGCAAGGGACCTTTGCTACCACCTGGGCTCGCGCCTGCCCCGCGCCGCGTGTCGCGAAAGCCACTTTCAGGACGTCCGATGTCCCGAAAGTGGCTTTCGCGACATTCCCGGATCGACCACCAGCGCCGCTGACCTGCAAAAAGAGAGCAAGGGACCTTTGCTACCACCCGGGCTCAGTCCAGCGCCTTCGCATCCTTGTTGATCGCCCAGCGACCGGCCGCGCGCATCGCGCGGCCCGTCCACAGAACGGCCCGGTAGGCCTTCGTCGCCTGATCGGGAACCTCGGGCCGGACGACCTCATAAGGCGCGACGGAAGCGCTCGACCGGAGGTGCAACGGCATCCGGGTCATCGCCTCTTTCGGCGATCTCGCCTGGACGAAGTGGTGCTCCGACAGGATCCGCCCGACCTCGTAGGGGTGCGGAAGCTTGACGGTGATGCGATACCAGCGGAGCCCGGTTGCCGGCGACTCGACGCTGGGTGTTGGTGCGCTCATACGCGACCTTCCTGCGTGTTTATCTCCAGGAGGTCTACTCCCGCTTCGTCCCTGCTTTCCAGCTTCGCGCGCCCGGTAGCCGTTCGGAGCCGGTGAACGGTCGATCTCCGCCGGCCTTCACACTGATCAGGTGCTGCACATCGTCTTCGTCTGTTCCGGCAACATCTGCCGCTCCCCGATGGCCGAGCTCGTCTTCCGCGCGAAGGTCGAGGAAGCGGGTCTCGATCACCTCGTGCAGGTGTCCAGCGCGGGCACCGGTGGCTGGCACGTGGGCGAGGCCGCGGACAAGCGGGCCCGCGCGAAGCTGGCCGAACACGGTTACCCGACCGGCCACGTCGCGGCCGAGGTCGACCGCGGGCATCTGGCCGCCGATCTGCTGCTCGCGGCGGACGACGGTCACCTGTCGTTCCTCCGGCGCAAGGTTTCGGATCCGGCGAAGGTCCGCCTGCTGCGCGAGTTCGATCCGTCCGCGCCCGCGGGCGCCGAGGTCCCGGACCCGTACTACGGCGAGGACGACGGTTTCGAGGACGTCCTCGGCATGATCGAGCGGTCCGTTCCGGCCCTGCTCGACTGGGTGCGCGCACACGCCTGAGGCCGACCGCTTACCGTGGTGGGGTGCGGTTGAAGTTCCTGCTGAAGCCCGGGTGGCTGGCGTTGACGTTGGTGGTGTTCACCTTCGCCATCACTTGCTTCACCCTGCTGGCGCCGTGGCAGTTCTCCCGCAACACCGAACGCGAGCATCAGAACGCGGCGCTGCGGGAGTCGTTCTCCGGCCAGCCGCGGTCGCTGGACCAGCTGCTTCCCGGTGGAGCCGCCCCTGACCAGCGCACCGAATGGCATCTTGTCGCGATGAGGGGCACGTATCTGCCCGAGGGCGAGGTCGTGGCCCGTCTTCGTTCCGTACAGGGCGAAGCGGCCTTCGAGGTCCTGACGCCGTTCCGGACTGTCGAGGGCACAGTCGTGCTGGTGGACCGCGGGTACGTCCGGCTCGACGACAAATCGCGCGCGCTCCCCTTCGCCCCGCCGCCCGCCGGAACGGTCGACATCGTCACGCGGGCACGCCACGACGAAAAGGACGGGAAGAACCGCGACGCCTTCGCCGACGAGTCGACCGGCGGGAAGCCGCAGAGCTACGTCGTCGATTCCCAGGTCGTCGCGCGGGCCGCGAACCTGGACATCCGTCCGGGTTACTTCCAGCTCGACGTGAACCAGCCCGGCGTGCTGGGCGCGCTGCCGCTCCCGCAGACCGACGCCGGACCGTTCTTCTCCTATGCCCTGCAGTGGATCGCGTTCGGGGCGATGGCGTTGATGGGGTGGCTGTACTTCACAGTCCGCGAGCTGAAGCCGGGTGGCGCGCTGACCACGGAACGGCCGCAGCGGCGCAAGAGCGTCGCGGAGATGTTGGCCGAGGACGAACGCTCCGAAGTGGCCACCTGATTCGACCCGAAAATGGACCTTTTGCGGGTCCATTTCGAGATGTTCCCCTTCGAGCATGCTGATTCACCCGTGGGACGCCGCCCACGACGACGCCGAATGGCAGGCCTGGCTCTCCGAACACGACTTCGGCCAGCTGATCGCCGGGGGCGCGGGCCGTGACCTGCCGATCGTCAATCCGGTGCACTTCGTCTACGACGGCGACCGGACGATCCTGCTGCACCTCGCGCGCCCCAACCCGGTCTGGCCGTTGCTGGAGGAACACCCGCGCGCGCTGCTGACGGTGATCGACGACCACACCTACATCCACTCCGCCTGGAACACCCCGGCCGATCCGGCGCATGGGGTGCCTACCTCGTACTACGCGTCCGTCCAGCTCGAATGCGACGTCCGGCTGGTCGACGACGCGGCGGAGAAGGCCGCGCTCCTGGACCGGCAGCTCGCGCATTTCGAGCCCGGTTCGGGCCGGTCGGGGGTGAGTCACACCGAGGCGCCGGACAAGCGGGTTCTTCCCGGCATCCGCGGCGTCGAACTGACCGTGACCGGGGTGCGGGCGAAGTTCAAGTTCGGCGGGAACAAGCAGCCCGCCGATCGGTCACGGATCGACGCGGAGCTCGCGCGGCGCGACGGTCCGATGGACGCACGGGCGCGGGCGCAGCTGGCGCGGCGGGAGCGGTAGCAAAGGTCCCTTGCTCTCCTTCCGCAGGTCAGCGCGGCGACCGTGTGGATTTCGGGTCACCTGACGCACCAAAATCCACACGGTCACCACGCGGAGTAGGGGGTGTGTGGAAATAGGGACACTCAACGTCCCTATTTCCACACACCCCCGTCCCAAGCGGTAGCAAGGGACCTTTGCTCTCGATTGGTTAGCATGCCTACGTAAGTGATAGCAAAGGTCCCTTGCTCCCCCGGCGCCGGAAACCCGCAGGTCAGCGCCGTCGCCGCAGCCCGACGAGACCCGCCAGCACCACCGAGCTGATCGCGCCCAGCCAGCCGACCACCCGCGAGAGCTCCACGGCCCGCGTCACGTGCCCGGCGTCCGGGTTGCGGCCGATGCCGAGCACCGGCAGCTCCTCGACCCCGTGCGGATACACCGTCCGCCCGCCGACGCGGATCTCCAGCGCCCCGGCGAACGCGGCCTCAACGCGGCCCGCGTTCGGGCTCGGGTGCGCGGTGGTGTCCCGCCGCCATGCCCGCCACGCGCCGCCCGCCGAGCCGCCGACGACCGGAGCCGCCAGCACGGTCAGCCCGGCCGCGACCCGCGTGGGCACGAGATGGACGATTTCATCCAGCCGGGCGACGAGCCAGCGGTACCGCTCGGGACGCCCGCGCCCGATCCCGCGCAGCAGGCTGATCGCGCGCGAGCCGAGCAGGCCGGGGACACCGGCCAGCGCTCCCCACACCAGCGGCGCGATGACGACGTCCGCGGTGTTCTCGGCGAGCGTCTCCACCGAAGCGCGCGAGAGGCCGATGACGCCGAGGTCGTCGGCGACGCGGGGGTCCAGTGTGGACAGTGTGCCGCGCGCGGTCTCGAGTTCACCCTCTTCGAGGTCCCTGGCCAGTGAGGTGCCGTGCGCGGCGAGGCCGGCGGCACCGAGGACGGCCCAGGTGGTCACGGCGGTCGTGGTCGCCTGCAGGACGGGGCTGCGCCGCCCGGCGCGTTCGGCGAGTACGCCCGCCAGCACGACGGAACCCGCGAGGCCACCGGTCCACAGCACTCCGGCCACCGGATGCTTCGATCGGACCTTCGCGTCCACCGCCGAAGCCGCCCTGGCGAACGCCGTCACCGGACGCCGTGACCGGGGATCCCCGATCGCCCCGTCCGCGGCCACCCCCAACACCAAGCCGATCGCGCGCGCCGCGCTCACCGTCGCCCCCTGCATGCAGTTTCCCTCGAAGACCTGCAGAGATTACTCGAAGATCATCTGTCCAGAAGGACGGCCATCTCGTCACGCGCCTGGATGACGATGTCCCGCATCGCGCGTTCGGCCCGGTCAGGGTCACCGGTGTCGATGGCCGCCGCGACCTCGACGTGCAGCGCGACGGCCTCGGGCTGCGGCTCCTCCGGCATCAGCCCGTGCCCGGTACGCCCGGCGAGCACTTCGGCGACGACCGCCGAAAGCTGCGCGAACATCGGATTCCGCGACGCGGACAGCAGCAGATCGTGGAAAGCGACGTCGTGCCCCAGGAAGGTGTCGAGGTCCCGCCGGTGCGCCGTCTCTTCCAGCCGCTTCGCCAACGCTCGGAGGCGGCCGCCCTCCTCCGGCGTCGCCCGCAGCGCGGCGTACCGGGCGGCGCACGGTTCCACACCGGACCGCAGTTCGGTCAGGGTGCGCAGCGCGGTCTTTCGCTCGGAACCGTCGAGTTGCCAGCGGAGCAGCCTCGGGTCGTAATGGTTCCACTCACGCGGCTCGCGCACGATCACCCCGACCCGGCGCTTGCTGCTGGTCAGGCACATCGTTTCGAGGACGCGCACCACCTCGCGCGCCACCGTGCGCGACGCGCCGAACCGCTCTTGCAGCTCCTCCGAGCGCAGTACGGAGCCCGGCGGGAGCTCCCCGTTCGCGATCGCGGAGCCGAGCGCGTCGAGCACTTCGGCATGCCTGTCGTTGCCCACCAGGCGACTCTAGCGTTCTGACTCGATTAAGTAGTACTTGATGTTGCTTAAGTAGTACTTTTGAGCTGTACTCGTCCCGGCTACAACGACGTGGGAGGTACGGATGACCGTCATCGTGGTGATGGGCGTTTCCGGCTCGGGCAAGACGACCGTGGGCACGGCACTCGCCGAACGCCTCGGCGTCGACTACGCCGAAGCGGACACGTTCCATCCGAAGGCGAACATCGACAAGATGAGCTCCGGCCACCCGCTGAACGACGAAGACCGGCAACCCTGGCTCGAAGCCATCGCCACCTGGATCCGCGACCACCAGCGCTCCGGCGGCGTCGTGACGTCTTCCGCGCTCAAGTATCGCTACCGCGACATCCTGCGCAGCGGCGGAAACGTCTGGTTCCTGCACCTCCACGGCGACCACGATCTGCTCGCCGATCGGATGAAGACCCGCTCCGGCCACTTCATGCCGGTGTCCCTTTTGGACTCCCAGCTCGCCGACCTCGAGCCGCTGCGGCCGGACGAGCACGGCCTCGTCGCCGACATCGCGAAGAAGCCGGAAGAGATCGTCGAAACCGCCCTTTCCGCTTTCAAGGACCGCTGATGACCACCACACTCGCCGCCGCCTGGACCGGACACGACACCCGCCTCATCGGCGCGACGGTGCTCGCCATCGCCGTGATCGTCGTCCTGATCACCAAGGCGAAGCAGCATCCGTTCCTGGCCCTCATTCTCGGCTCCGGCGTGCTCGGGCTCGTCGGCGGCATGCCGGTGGACAAGCTGATCAAGAGCTTCAGCTCCGGCGTCGGCTCCACCGTCGCCTCGGTCGGCGTGCTGATCGCGCTCGGCGCGATGCTCGGCAAACTGCTCGCCGACTCCGGCGGCGCCGACCAGATCGTCGACACGATTCTGCGCCGCGCGGGCGACCGCACCCTGCCGTGGGCGATGGCGCTGGTCGCCGCGCTGATCGGGCTGCCGATGTTCTTCGAGATCGGCCTGGTCATGCTGATCCCGGTGATCCTGCTGGTCGCCAAGCGCACCGGGAAACCGTTGCTGATGCTGGGAATCCCCGCACTCGCCGGGCTTTCGGTGCTGCACGGCCTCGTCCCGCCGCACCCCGGCCCGCTCGCCGCCTCGGGCGCGCTGAACGCGAACGTCGGCCTCACCCTCGCCTTCGGCCTCCTCGTCGCGATCCCGACGGTGATCATCGCCGGACCGCTGTTCGGCAGGCTGGCCGCCAAGATGGTCCCGGACGCCGTAGCGCCGGAGCGGCTCGTCCCGGAATCGTCCTCTTCGGACGGACGGCGGCCGGGCTTCCTCGCGACGCTGTCCACGGTGCTGCTGCCGGTCGTGCTGATGATGGGCAAGGCGCTCGCGGACATCCTGCTGGAGAAGGAGAACCACCTCCGCCGCGTGCTGGACTTCATCGGCGACCCACTGGTGGCGCTGCTCGCCGCGGTCCTGCTCGGCATGCTCACCCTGGGCAGGTCCGCGGGCTTCACACGGGACAAGCTTTCGTCCACTGTGGCCGATTCGCTGCCGCCGATCGCCGGCATCCTGCTCATCGTCGGCGCGGGCGGCGGGTTCAAGCAGACCCTCGTCGACGCCGGGGTCGGCAACGTCATCACGAGCCTGGCCACCGGCGCGAACCTGTCGCCGCTGCTGCTCGGCTGGCTGGTCGCGGTCGCGATCCGGCTCGCGACCGGCTCCGCGACGGTCGCCACCGTGTCCGCCGCGGGCATCGTGGCCCCGCTCGCCGCGACCATGGACCCGTCGCACAGCGCGCTGCTCGTGCTGGCGATCGGCGCCGGTTCGCTGTTCTTCTCCCACGTGAACGACGCCGGGTTCTGGCTGGTCAAGGAATACTTCGGGCTTTCGGTCGGGCAGACGCTGAAGAGCTGGTCGATCATGGAGACGGTCATCTCGGTGGTCGCGATCGCGCTGATCCTGCCGCTGGGCGCCCTGCTGTAGCCGAGGCTTGACACGTGACCTTTTGGTCACCTATTCTTTCGACGTGCCCGACGACGACCTGGTTTTCAAGGCCCTGGCGGATCCGACCCGCCGGTTCCTGCTCGACCAGCTGTTCGCGCGTGACGGCCGCACGCTGACCGAGCTCGAGTCCGAAGTGGACATGAGCCGGTTCGGCGTGATGAAGCATTTGAAACTGCTGGAAGAAGCCGGACTTGTCGTCACGCGCAAGGAGGGCCGGGAGAAGAAGCATTTCCTCAACCCGGTACCGATCCGGCAGATCCACGACCGGTGGATCGACAAGTTCACCGAGCGCAACGTGACCGCGTTGCTCGACCTCAAAGCCGAACTCGAAACCGAGGAACCGCCATGACCGACACCCAGGTTTACCGCGTCTACATCAAGGCCACCCCGGAGAAGATCTGGGACGCGATCACGAAGCCCGAGTGGTCGCGGAAGTACGGCTACACCGGCCTCGTCGACTTCGACCTGCGGCCGGGTGGCAAGCACGCCACCCACCCGACGCCGGAATACGTCGAAGCCGGCTTCACCAACGACCTGGTCGACGGCGAGGTGCTGGAGGTCGATCCGCCACGCAAGCTGGTCGTCACCTGGAAACTGCGGATGGACCCGGCCTTCGACAAGGAGCCGTACACCAAGCTCACTTACGAGATCGAAGAGACGAAGACCGCGGGCACCCGGCTGACCGTCACCCACGACGTCACCGACGCGCCCACGACGGCCGCTCTGGTCAACGGCTCGCAGGAGAACATCAACGCCGGGCCGGGCGAGAACGCCGGTGGCGGCTGGGCGTGGATCCTGTCGGACCTCAAGTCGCTGCTGGAGACGGACGAGCCGCTCGTCCCCGCCGCTTCCTGAGCCGATGTCCGTGAAGGCCTCCTTCCCTACGCTCAAGGTCGGAAAGGAGGCCTTCACGGACATTCAGACCCGTTTGGTCGCGGCCTTCAGAGAGGCCTTCGCGGTGACAGAAGCGCCGATCGTGTCCAGCGCGAACAGCGCCGCGCCGACCACGGGGGCCACATCGACCACCTGGATCGACGCCTGCGGCGCCACCTTCAGGCACCGCCGTTCGATCTCCGCGATCACCTGCGCGCCGACCCCGGTCAGCACTCCCCCGCCGAGGATGACTTCGGGCGCCTCCTCGGTGAGTTCGAGCCGCCGCAGGATGACCGAGACCAGCAGGGCGACCTCTTCGACGAACCGGTCGACCACGTCCTGCGCCACCTCGTCACCGTCCGCCGCGACGGCGAACAGCAGCGGGCACAGGCCGTGGATCGAATCGGAGTGCAGCTCCTCGAAGTGCAGGCGCTGCACCACTTCCAGCACCGAAGACGCCTTGAAGTGCGTGGTGACGGCGGCCTGCAGAGCCGTACCCGGACCACGGCCGTCCTCGGCGCGGACGGCCCACCACAGCGCCTCCTCGCCCAGCCGGTAGCCGCCGCCCCAGTCGCCGGAGATCTTGCCCAGCGCGGGAAACCGGTGCTCACGGCCGTCGGCGCTGACGCCGGCGCCGTTGATCCCGGCGCCGCACACCACCGCCACACCCGTCCCGTCGGAACTGCCCGCGCGCAACAATGCGAGCGTGTCGTTGCCGACGATCAGCGTGTCGCTCCAGCCTCGCGCGGCCAGCGCGGCGTGCAGGATCGCTTCCTCTCGCGGGAAATCCAGCCCCGCGAGATAGGCGGAGGTATGTGTCGCGAAAGGACGTTCGTCGGGAAGCCCTGCCCCGCGAAGGGCTTCCAGGACCAGCTTCTCCAGCGCCTGGACGCTGCCGTCCACCCCGATGTTCTGCGGGGACGCACCCGGCCCTCGCGACTGCCCGAGCACCCGTCCGTCCCGCGAGACGATCAGGACGTCGGTCTTGCTGTTGCCGCCGTCGATCGCGACGACGACGTCCCGTGAGCCGGCCGTCATGCCCCCGCCCACGGCAGGAACTCACGGTTGATCTTCACCAGCGTGTCGGCGAGCTGATCGGCCTTGGTGTACTGGCCGACCAGCGGATGCGCGAGCAACGCGTCGGCGACCCGGTCCCGGCCACCCTTGATCGCCGCCTCCAGCGCGAGGTGCTCGTACGCGGTCACCCCGGCGATGAGCCCGGCGAACCGCTGCTCCACCGGCGGCTGCGGGATCGGGCGCGGACCGTTACCGTCCACAAGGGACGGAACTTCGATGACGGCGTCGTCCGGCAGGAAGCCGAAAGTGCCTTCGTTGCGGACGTTGACGACGTGCTCTTCGGCGGGGCCGCCCGAGGTGAGCGCGTGCACGAGCTGCACCGCGGCCTCGGAATAGTAGGCACCGCCCCGCTTTTCCAGCTGCTCCGGTTTGGTCACCACCTCCGGGTCGAGGTACACCTTGAGCAGTTCCTCCTCGACGTCGCTCACGACGTCCGCGCGCGGCCGCTCGGTGCGCTGCTTCGTGACCTGCTCGTCGTGCCCGTAGTAGTACTTCAGGTAGTACGACGGCACGACGTTCATCCGCCGCATCCACTCGACCGGCGCGGTGACGTGCTCGCCGAGGAATTCCGCGTGCTCCGCCAGCAGCTCCGGCAACCGGTCCTCGCCGTTGACGAGCACCTTCCGTTCCCAGCTCAGGTGGTTCAGTCCGGTGTGGACGAGTTTGACGTCGTCGACGCCGGCACCGAGCAGCTGCGCGAACGTGCGCTGGAGGTGGATCGCGACGTTGCACAGCCCGACGGCACGGTGGCCCTCGTTCAGCAGCGCGCGGGTGACGATCCCGACGGGGTTGGTGAAGTTGACAATCCAGGTGTCGTCCCCGGCGATTTTCCTTACCCGGTCGGCGATGTCGAGCACCACCGGCACGGTGCGCAGCGCCTTCGCGAGGCCGCCCGCGCCCGTGGTCTCCTGCCCGACACAGCCGCAGGCGTGCGGGAACGTCTCGTCCCCGCGCCGCGCGCGCTGCCCGCCGACCCGCAGCTGGATCAGCACCGCCGACGCGCCTTCGACGCCCTCTTCGAGACTCGCGGTGGTGCGGACCCGCGCCGGATGCCCGGCGTGGCTCAGCAACCGGTTGCTGAAGTCCCCGACCGCCTCCACCCGGTACGCGTCCGGATCGATCAGCACGATCTCGTCGACGTCCAAAGTGGACCGCCGTCCGGCGATCCCGTCGATCAGCTCGGGTGTGTAAGTGGATCCACCACCGACGACTGCCAGTTTCATCCCTTGACCCCTGTGAATGTGACGCCCTTGACGAAGGACTTCTGCGCGAATACGAACAGCACGATCACCGGCAGCATGATCAGCGCGGTGGCCGCCATGGTGAGATTCCATTCCACGTGGTGCATCCCGCGGAACGACGCGATCGCCAGCGAAAGCGGCCAGCTGTCGCGGGTCTCACCGGTGTAGAGCAGCGGGCCGAAATAGTCGTTCCAGGTGAACAGGAAACAGAACATCGCGGTGGCCGCGATCCCCGGCTTCGCCATCGGGATCAGCACCTTGACCATCGCCTGGAACTCGTTGCAGCCGTCGATCTTCGCGGCTTCGAGGTAGTCCTTCGGAATGGTGAGGAAGAACTGCCGCAGCAGGAAGATCGAGAACGCGTCGAAGAAGAAGTACGGCACGATCAACGGAACCAGCGTCCCGGTGAACCCGAGCCGCACCCACAGGTCGTACAGCGGCACGACGGTGACCTGCGGGGGCAGCATCATCGCGGCCACGGTGAGCATGAAGAACAGGTTCTGCCCACGGAACTTCAGCTTCGAAAGTGCGTACGCCGCCGGGATCGCCGAAACGAGCGCCCCGAAAGTGGCCAGCGTCGAATAGAGCATGCTGTTGCCGAAGTACTGCAACAGCGGCGCCTTTTCGAACACCTCGATGAAGTTCTCGAAGTGCCATTCCTTGGGCCAGAAGTTCGACGAAAGCGCCTGTTCGCTGGACATCACCGCGGTGAGGAACACGAACAGGATGGGCAGCATGAAGATCACGCCCATCGCGATGCCCACGCTGTGCGTCGCGATCCAGTAGAGCTTCTTGTCCCATTGGCGCCGCACCCGCACCTTCGGCGGTTCGGACGCCGGGGCGGTGTGCCTGGGCTCGGCCAGTGTGGTCATCCGCCCTCCTCCTGATGCTGGGACTTACGAAGCTGACGCACGAGAATCCAGGTGAACCCCGCCGAGACGATGAACAGCAGCACCGCCATCGCCGCCGCGTAGCCCATGTTGAAGTACCGGAATCCCTGGACGTACAGCCAGACCGGGTAGGTCAGCGTCGAGTTCTGTGGCGCGCCGATGAATCTCGTGTTGCCCGCGACGTCCGCCGCGCCCGCGGCCGCCGAACCCGCGACGATCGCCTGGGTGAAGAACTGCAACGCGAAGATCATCGAGTTGACGACGCCGAACAACAGCACCGGCGAGATCGACGGCAGTGTGACGTGCCAGAACCGGCGGACCGGACCGGCGCCGTCGAGTTCGGCGGCCTCGTACTGTTCCTGCGGCACGTCGAGCAGTGCCGCCAGGATGATGATCATCAGCTCGCCCGAACCCCACATCACCAGCAGGGTCAGCGCGGGCTTCGACATCGCCGGGTCGTTGAACCACAGGCCGCCGTCGACGCCGACCGCCCGCAGGAACGCGTTGACCGGGCCGTATTCCGGGTTGAACAGGAACACGAACGCCAGCGTCGCGGCGGCGGGCGGGGCCAGCGAAGGCAGGTAGCAGAGCGTCCGCACCAGGCCGACACCCGACTTGAGCCGGGAGATGATCGACGCCGTGCCGAGGGCGAACGCCACCCGGCAGAACGTCAGGACGATCACCAGCCACAGCGTGTTGTACGCGGCGGTGCCGACCAGCGGCTCATTGGTGAACATCCGGATGTAGTTGTCGAAGCCGATGAACTCGGGCGCGTTGATCAGGTCGTAGCGGGTGAACGAGTAGTACACCGTGGCGATCAGCGGGTAGCCGAAGAAGATCAGGAACCCGAGCATCGCCGGTGCGATGAAGTAGAAGACGGTGCGACGGCGGCGCGCTGCGTTCCCCTTCCGCGTCCGGGTGGACGCGGAAGGGGAACCGACCGCCCTGGAATCCAGGGTCGAGGTCATGCGATCAGCCGCCGGCGCGTTTCTGGGCCAGCTCGTCGTTGATCTGAGCGTCGACCTGCTTGAGCCCCGCGATCATGTCGGGGATGTTGCCCGCCTGCCACTTCTCCGCGAAGTCGTTGACGGCCTTGAGGTGCGCGTCGCCGATCGGGGTCGACGGGTTCGGCAGCAGCTTCCCGCCGTTGTACAGGTCGAGGAACGTCTTGAACTCCGGCGTGACCTCGAGCTTCGGGTCGGTCAGCGCGGCTTTGGTGCTCGGCACGTTCTTGAGCCCGTTCGACAGATCGACCAGGGTCGCGGTGTCGAGGGTGACCTGCTTGATCAGTTCCCAAGCCGCGCCGGGGTTCTTGGCACCCTTGGGGATCGCGATGATCGTGCCCGTGGTGAACGCGCCGCCGTAACGGTCCGGCTTGCTGTCCAGCACCGGCGGGGCCGCGGTGCCGAACTTCAGGTCCGGCGTCTGGTCCTTGATGAACGCGGTCCGGTATTCGCCGTCGATCATCATCGCGAGCTTGCCGCGCTGGAAACCGTGGTCCGCCGAGTACTCCTCGCCCAGACCGGCCTTGAACTGCTCGACCTTGGCATGGCCGCCGTAGAAGTCGACGAGCTGCTTCTGGAAGTCGAACATCGCCTTCCACTCGGGGCTGTCGGCGAGATGCGACTGGCCGTCCGGGCCGAGGTAGGTGGCGCCGAAGTTCGGGGCCCAGTACTGCGCGAAGTTGGCGTAGAACGGCATCGACGGCATGAACCCGGCGACCTTGATCGAGCCGTCCGGGTTGAACTCGGTCAGCTTCTTGGTGGCCTCGAACAGTTCCGAGGTCGTCTTCGGCGGCGACGTGATGCCCTTCGCCGCGAACATGTCCTTGTTGTAGTAGAAGCCGTAGACATCGGCGAGCAGCGGCATGGCGCAGCGCTTGCCCTGGTATTCGGTGTAGCTGCGGACGGCGTCGGGGATCTGCGCCAGGTCGACCTTGTCGCGCTCGATGTAGGGCTTGAGATCCTGGAAGCTGCCCGTCGAGCACCACGCGCCGAGGTTGTCGGTGAAGAACGAGATCGCCACGTCCGGCGGATTGCCACCGCGGATGGACTGGGTGATCTTGTCGTCGTCCTGCTGGCCTTCGTGCTTGATCTCGATGTTCGGGAACTTCGCCTTGAGCTTGTTGAGCCCGGCGGTGACCACGTTGTACTCGCGGTCGGTGAACTTGCTGTAGACGGTCAGCGTGAGCTTCGCGTCCGCGGCGGGGGCGGCCGCCGCGTCACCCGCCCCATCCTTCGGGCCGCTTGCGGCGCCCGAACAAGCGGACACCAGCGCGGCGACGGTGACCGCGCCGAGCACTATCGAGCCGCGCCAACGGCGGCCACTTCTCCGAACCTGGGTCGTGGAACTCATGACCCTCCTCCTAGTTGGTTGGGGCGGGAGACGGTGGTTCTGTTCGTGAATCCGGGATCGCCACGATCGGGTTAGGCTCTCCCGCCCCGGACCGTCTCGGCCCGAGGAGCGAAGGGGTGTTGACGCCGAAGACGTCCCTGCGCACGGTGGCGAGCGCCGATTGGAGCGCGCCCGCGCGGACCGCGTTGCCCTGCACCGAAGCGACCCCGACGGGAGTGCGGGGCAGGACCAGTTCGTGCAGCCTTTTCGCGACCAGGGCGGCGAAGTCGTCGCCACCGGCCCGGCTGGTGTCACCGGAAAGGAGCACGAGTTCGGGGTCGACGACCGCGATCAGGCTGGCCGCTCCGCCCGCGACACGGCGGGCGAGGTCGTCGAGGAAGGCTTCGTTCTCGCTTGCGCGGGCCTTGGCGACCGCGTCCGCGCCGGTCTCGGCCTCGATGCCGTGCGCGGCGGCCAGCTCGACGACGGCCGGGGACGCGACGAGGTCACCGAACCGATCGCCTCCGCGCGCCGGTTCTTTTCGTGTGGCAACGGAAACCGGATCGGGAACGCGCATCCAGTCGATCTCGCCGCCGCCCCCGGTCGCGCCGCGCAACAGCCTGCGGCCGACCACCACCGCGCCGCCGACGCCGTCGCTGAGCCAGATCATCACGAAGTCGTCGAGCCCGACGGCCTGGCCGACCGTCATCTCCACGATCGCGACGAGGTTGACGTCGTTCTCGATGGTGACCTCGACGCCGAGTTCCTGACTGAGCCTTCGCGGTACGTCGAAACCGAGCCAGCCGGGGATGTGCGGCGCGGAGGAGAGCAGGCCGGTGCGCGGATCGAAGGCGCCCTGCGCGCCGATGACGACGTGGCGGAGATCGGTGGCGGCGAGCCCGGCGCTGTTCGCGACCTGGGTGAGCGCCGCGCCGAAGGTGCCGACGACGTCCGCGCCCTCGTGGACCGGCAGCGGGACCTGGTACTCGGCGAGCACCGCGCCCGTGACGTCGGCGACGACGAAATCGGCTTTTTGCGGCGTCAGGTCCACGGCCGCGACGTAGGCGACACCGCCGTTGACCTGCCAGAGCTGCGCCCGCGGGCCCCGGCCCCCGCCGCGCACGCCCGCCTTGGCGACGATGTCGTCCTGCTCGAGGCGCGTGAGCAGCTGCGCCGTCGCGGGTTTGGACAGGCCGATCGCGACCTCGAGCTCGGAGCGCGTCAGCGGGCCGTCCCGGAGGAGGACCTCGATGGCCGCGCGATCGTTGATCTCGCGCAGCATTCGCGGACTGCCGGCTCGCATGGGGGTTCGCTCCCGACTTCGTTAGGAAACTTTACAGACGGTTTCCGGGGACTGTAGTGAGCCGAACCACAGCCGTCAACGGCGCGGGGAAACGGGGAGGTAACGCTTGGCGTGTTCCGCACAGTGGGTACACGTACCGGCGCGGAGGGTGTCCGTTCAGACGACGAAGGGCCGCTCAGGAGGTTCGAAGCCTCCCGAGCGGCCCTTCGGCGACGCGGTGGTGAATCAGAAGTTGGGCTGCACGTACAGGTCGTACACCCAGGGGAATGTGGGCGAGGGGTAGCACATCCACCCGTTCCAGTCCCCGGCGATCTGGCCATGGTGGCCGGTGATTCCGCAGTCCTCCTCGGAGTACGAACCGAAGTACTCGTAGTCCGAGGCCTGCGCAGCTCCGGCGTTCACTGCGCTGAACGAGGCGAAGGCCGCGACAGCGGCTCCGGCGACGGCAAGCCGCCGCAAGGTGTTCTTCATGTTTTCCCCAGTGTCCTAACTCGATGATCAAGAAACCGAACGGCCGGAGAGTATCGGACACTTCGCCGCTTCGCGGGCAAATCACCAACATGGCCACCAGAGGACTGGAGGTCGTCCTGTAAGTTTGCCCCCAGTGTCCACAAAGGACGCTTGCCGACGACCCCTGCGTCCGTTTAATGCACATATGTACGGTTTCACGAGGGGGTCGTGAGTGGCAAGTGGGGTTCTAACCCTCATTGCCACTCACGACCTCGGTCAGGATCGTACAAATGGATATAAAACGGATGCCGCGCAGTCGGAAACTGTCCCTTGTGGACAATCAGCGGCGAGTAGGCGTCAGCGAAGAGGGTCCACGCCACATTTGACTTACCCCTCAATAACCCTCATTGCCACTCACGACCCCTTCGGGCAGCAGCGCCCCGCTAGGAGCGAGGCCTTTGTGGACAGTGGGGTCGGGTGGCGGCTTCCCGCAAGCGGTCGTGCGGCCGGAGCGTGTCGCGAAAGCCACGTTCGCGACGTCTGATGTCCCGAAAGTGGCTTTCGCGACATCAAGCAGGCCTCAGACCGCCAACAGGACACCGCCTACACGCCGGCCCAGGCCGCCAGCATCACGCGCGCGATCGACGAGTTCCCCGGCAGCACCAGCTGCCGCGTACCGCCGGCGATCGGGGTCGGCACGGCGCCCGCGTTCCGCAGCTGACTGTTCGCGAAAGCGGCCCGCACCTCCTCGCGCGAAACCCAGAACGCCTCTTCGATCTCGCCCTCGGCGGGCACGAGCTCAGCGGAGATGTCGGCCCGCGCGGTGAAGCCGAGCATGATCGACCGCGGGAACGGCCACGGCTGGCTGCCGAGATAGCGGATGTCGCGCACCTCGACGCCGACCTCTTCGCGGATCTCCCGCTCGACACAGCCTTCGAGCGACTCCCCCGCCTCGACGAAACCGGCGAGGATCGAGTACCGGTCCGGCGGCCAGATCGGTTGCCGTGCCAGGAGGACGTGCTCGCCGTTGACGCCGGCGTCGTCGTGCACGAGGCAGATGACCGCCGGGTCGGTGCGCGGGTACTCCTCCCGCCCGCAGCCGGTGCACTTGCTCGCCCAGCCCAGCTGCACCAGCTCGGTCGGGCTGCCGCAGCGCGTGCAGAACTTCGCCTGCCGGCGCCAGGCCTGCAACGCCTGCGCGGTGGTGAACAGCCCGGCCGACGTGTCGTCGAGCAGGTCGCCGTAGCCGCGCAGGTCGACCCAGATCTCGCCTTCGTGCCGTGCGACCTGCTCCACGACGCCCCAGCTGCCCGCCATCTCGACGGTCTCGGTCTCGCCGGCGGGCCGGCCGGGCAGCGACCAGTAGTCGGTGCCCTGCCACTCCCCCAGGAAGACCGCGTCGGCGGGCGGCTCGGTGCCGAAATCCTGCGATTTGCGCGTCGCCAGGGTGCCGGAACCCTCCACCACCGGGGTGCGCGCGTGCTCGTCGAGCAGCACGACCCGGGCGTTCGGCCAGCGCTCGGCGAGCCTGTCCGGGTTGGTGCGCAAGGATTCCTGACGGTCCGCAGTGGAGCGCGAAAGCGTCGGGAGCGCCCCTAACCCGAACGGCGTCTCCATCAGGATGGCTCCCCGACGGTCACGTCGCCCAGCGCCGTCAGCTTCGGCGCGAGGACGTCGGCGTCGCCGACGACGACCCCGGTGAACCGCTTGGGCGCGAAGAACTCCAGCGCGGCGTTCGCCACGTCTTCGGCGGTGACCGCGGCGAGCCGTGCCGGGTGCTCGGCGAGCCATTCGGCGCCCAGCCCGGTCGCGGCGAGCGCGGACAGCTGAGCGGCGAGGCCCGCCTGCGAGGACGCGGACGTGACCAGCGAACCGATCGCGTACTGGCGCACCGACTCGACCTCGTCGGCGGTCGGCGGGACGAGACCGAGCCTGGCCAGCTCGTACCGCGTCTCCAGGAGCGCGGCCGCGGTCGCATCGGTCGCGGTGTCCGCGTCGACGTTCACCACGGCGGTCTGGTCGGTGAACTCGAACCCGGAGTGCGCGCTGTAGGTGTAACCCTTGTCCTCACGGATGTTCTCGACCAGCCGCGAGGAGAAGTACCCGCCGTAGACGAGGTTCGCCAGCTGCAGTGCCGGGTACCGCGGGTCCGTGCGGGACACGGTCTGCGCGGACAGCCGGATCTGCGACTGCACGGCACCGGCCCGCGGCACCAGCAGGACATCGCCCCCGGTGAGGGCGGGCAGCGCGGGCAGGCGGACGGCGGAACGGTCCGAAGCCCAGCCGCCGAACGCCTTCTCCAGGTCGCCGATGACGGTGTCGGGGTCGATGTCGCCGACGATCACCAGCACGGATCCCCGCGGCAGCACCGAAGCCCGGTGCAGCGCGCGAACCTGCTCCGGCGTCACGACGGCCACGTCTTCGGCCTGCGGGACCTCACGCACCGCGGGGTGGTCGCCGTAGCGGTGCTTCTGCAGCGCCTCACGGGCGATCGTCCTCGGCTGCGTGCGGGAGACGGCGATCCGCTCGATGAGCCGCTCGCGTTCCCGCTCGACCTCGGCGTCCGCGTACGACGCGCCGGTGAGCGCGTCGGCGAGGACGTCGAGCATCGTCGGCAGGCCGTCGGCCAGCGAGGTGCCGGTGACGACCAGGCGCTCCGGGTCGACGCCGGACGCGAGGTCACCGCCGATCAGCGCCAGATCCGCGTCGATCTCGATGCGGTCGCGGCGGGCGGTGCCGGTCAGCAGGGTCTCGGCCAGCACCTCGGCGGTGGCCGGGTGCAGCTTGTCCTCGCCGGCGAACGGGATCCAGACGCGCAGCTCGACCAGCGGCACGGTGGCCTTGCGGACGGCGAGCACCCGCAGCCCGTTGCTCAGCGTGGTGTCCACATGGGACAGCTCCGCCGCGGCGCGCTGCGTCCCCAGCGACGGGACCGGACGCGGCCCGGCGGCCGTGCGGCCGATCTCCTCGGCGGTGCGGTGCGGTGCGCTCACTGCTCGGTACCTTCCTGGTCTGAAGATCCACTACCCGGGCGGACGACGAGCACGGCGCGCGAATCCGGCCGCAGTGCCTTCGCCGCCGCCGAAACGGCCTCCCCGGTGACCGCCGAGATCTTGTCGGCGAGCCGGTACACCAGCGACGCGTCGCCGTACAGCAGCTCGAACGAGCCGAGCGCGAGCGTCCGGGACACCAGCTTGTCGTGCTCGGAGTGCAGGCTCGCGGCCCAGCGCGCGGTGACCTTCTTGATCTCCTGGTCGCCGGGCGGCGTGGCCGCCAGCTTCTCCAGCTCCTCGTCCAGCGCGGCGAGGACCTGGTCGGTGCTCACCTCGTGCGGGTGGATCGCGGTGATGGTGAACGTGTCCGGGTCGCGGGCCTCGAACGGGCCGAACAGCCCGGCGCCCGCGCCGATGTCGACGACCAGCGGTTCACGGTGCACCAGCCGCTGCTGCAGCCGGGAGCCGTCACCGTCGGTCAGCACGCCGGCGAGCACGAGGTTCGCCAGGTAGCCGTCGAGGTCGTTGATCGGATCCGGCATGCGGTAGCCGACGCCGACCGCGGGCAATGGGGCGTGCGGGTCCACCTGCTCGCCGCGCAGTTCGCCATCGGGGGCGGGCTCGGCGAACGACGGACGCTCGGGCGCGGGCCGGTGCGGCACGTCGCCGAAGTGCTTCTCGATCAGCTCGCGGGCCTCGTCGACGGTGAAGTCACCGGCGACGGTCAGCACCGCGTTCGCGGGCGAGTAGTAGGTGTCGAAGAAGGCCGCGCAGTCGTCCATGGTGGCCTGTTCGAGATCCTCGAAGCCGCCGTAACCGTTGTGCGCGTTGGGGAACGTGGAGTACAGCACCGGCGGGAGGGTGATCCACGGGAACCCGCCGTACGGCCGGTTCAGCACGTTGAGGCGGATCTCCTCCTTGACCACGTCGATCTGGTTGGCCAGGTTCTCCTGCGTCAGCTTCGGCGCCCGCATCCTGTCCGCTTCGAGGAACAGGGCGCGCTCGAGAGCCGCGGCGGGGAGGACCTCGAAGTAGTCCGTGTAGTCCGGATGGGTGGAGCCGTTGAAGCTGCCACCACTCGACTGGACGTACCGGAAGTGCGCGAGCTTCTCCAGGCTCTCGCTCCCCTGGAACATCAAATGCTCGAAGAGGTGCGCGAAACCGGTGCGCCCTTCGGGCTCGGAACGGAAGCCCACGTCGTAGTGGACGCTGACACCCACCACCGGAGCGGTCGCGTCGGGCGCGAGCACCACGCGCAGACCGTTGTCGAGGGTGAATCGGACAAGCTCGGGATCGGCCATGCGCACCACCCTACGGGCTACTCAGGCCTCCAGGCGACGACCCTGGCGGGTCGCGGCGAAGGTTCCCACTAGTGCGGCGGTGAAGTCGCTCACCCGCGCGAAGTCCACCTCTTCGGCGGTTTCCTTGCCGTACCAGTAGATCTTGGGCGGCCCCTTGAGCGCGGCGAATCCGGCGACCCACCGGTCTTGTTCGCCGAGAGCGAGCGCGTACGGCAGCGCGCGGGAAAGGAGCACCTCGCGTTCGAGCTTCGGGACGGCCGTCGCCTCGGTCTCCCGAAGCACGTCGCGGACGCCGAGCAGCCGCCGGTGCAGCGCGACGCCGGCGCCGGTGCGCACCGGCAGCCACCGGGCGGCGACGGCGAGTACCGCGCCCGCGGCGATGACGATCAGCCCGAGCTGCGCGTAGCCGACGGTCAAGGCCAGCAGGGCGGTGAGGAACAGACCGTAGAAGCAGATCCGCAGGCCGACGCGGGTCAGCCTGGCGGGCAGCCGCGAGTACCAGCCGCGTTCGACGACGCTGTCGTCCAGCACGTCCCGCACCGTGTCGACGCCGATCCGGGCGGACTGGATCTCCGGCAGGAGCACCGACTCGCGGTCCCCGGGCAGAAGGAGGTCGAACACGGCGCGTTCGTAAGTGGTCAGCTGCTCGTCCGGCGGATTGCGGCGGACGAGCCGCCAGGTGGCAGGCTCGCCGGGCTCCTCGCTCACCCAGAGGTAGTTCCGGACCGCGAGGTCGACGACCGTCGCGGCCAGGTCCACGGCGTCGGCGCGGCCAGACAAGACGGTCCCGACCTGCCCGGGAAGCACGCCGTCGGGTGAGGCGAACGCGGCCCGGTCGTCCTTCCCGGTGAGCAGCCGAACCGGGAGCGCGTCGCCCGGATCCCGGTCCCGCCTCCGCAGCAGGGCCAGCGCGACGCCGGCCGCGACCAGCGCGAGCGCGAAGCCACCCCAAGCCCAGCCGACCGGAGCGCTGAGCACGAACGCCCCGGCGAAGGTCTTCGACGGCTCCAGGCGCGCGTTCGCCGGGACGGTGCCGCCGGGCAGTTCGACCGAGATCTCCATCCGCTGCCCCGGCGCGAGGTTCTGCTGGCTGAACCTGGTCAGCCCGGAATGCGCGATCTGGGCGGTGCCGCAGTGCGCGCGCGACCCCTCGGGCCCGGCGTAACAGGTGACCGCGTTCGGGATGGTCGGCGCGGCGAAGCTCGCCCGCACGAGTTCGAGCCGGGTGTCCCAGCCGCCCGCGAGCTGCCAGCTCACCCGGGTCAAGCCGTCGGCTTCGGAGACCGCGCCGTCCACTGTGTACCGGACGATCGAGGTGCCACCCTTGAGCTTGACGGTGAGTTCTTCGCCGGTCAGCTCGGCGTTGCCCGCCCCCTCGATGACGACGTCACGGATGCCGATGATCCGGTCACGGTCGCGCGGGGCGGCCGTGCGGAGCGGGATCCGGCGGGTCATCGTCGCCTCGCTCGGCACGGACACCGCCTCGACGACGGTGAGGGCGCCGTCGCGTTCCACCTTGAGCGAGATCTCCGCGCTGTTCGGCAACGAGGGCAGCTGCGGTTCGCTCTGCGCTCCCGCCGGTGCCGCGCCCAGCACCAGCAGGAGACCGACCAGCAACAGCACGCAATTAGTCCTCTGAATGCGGTACTTGCGTGTGCAACTACCGCATTCAGAGGACGAAACGTGGGGCTTCACGTCAGGCGGGGACCGGTTCCGGGCGAAGCGAGCGCAGATGCCCGGATTCGGCGAGCAGACCGTCCAAAGCGGACAGGAACGACGGCAGATGCGCGGCGAACCGGCGCAGATCCCGATCGCCCTCGAGCCCGCCGAACCAGTACAGCCCGGCCGAACCGTCCGCCGACGGGTCGAGCCCCTCGAACGTCCGGAGCCAGTGCTCGGTGTCGCCGAGGACGATGGCGTACGGCAGCGACCGGGAGAACACCATTTCCCGGTCCCCCAAGGGAATGTCGGCGACCTTGACGGTGTGCAGGTATTCGAGCAGTCCGCGCACCTGGCCGACCAGTCGCCTGCCGCGTGTGGTCCTCGCGGGCACCCACGACGCGCCCAGCAGCGTCGCGATCCCGGCGAGCGCGACCGCGACGCCGAGCAGCGCGTGGCCCGCCGTGAAGGTCAGGACGACCGTGGCCACCAGTCCGAGTGCGATCAGGCCGATACCCGCCCACGTCAGCTTGCTCTTGCCCTTGTCCGGGCGCCGCGAGAACCAGCCCTTGCGCACGACGTCGGCGTACATCGCCTCGCCGGCGACACGGAGATCGACGGTGCCGCGGCCGCGGAGTTCCGACAGCAGCACGGAATCGGTGCCCTCGGGAAGGAGCGCGGAGTAGATCTCGCGCTCGAAAGCGGCGAGGTGCTCGTCCGGCGCGTTACGGCGCGCGATCTGCCAGTCGACCGTTCCGGCGCCGCGGACTTCGGCGATCCACAGGTAGTTGCGGACCGCGAGGTCGACCACCGTTCCGCTGACGTCCACGACGTCGACCGTCTCGTCGACGACGGTGCCGACCTGTCCGGGCAGGACACCGTCGGGCGAGGCGAAGGACACCCGGTCGCCCTCCCGCATGAGGACGTCGACCGGGCCGGTGCCCGCGGTGAGCGCGCCCCGGTCACGACGGCGCAGCAGCCAGACGGCGAGCGCGCCGAGGATCAGGAACAGCGCCAGCGCCCCGAAACCGATACCGGCGAGGGTGGTGAGGGCGAACGCGCCGCCGACCGAGGCGAGCTGCTCGAACCGCGCGTTCGCGGGCACCGTGCCCGCCGGGAGCTGGACGGCGAGGTCGACCCGCTCGCCCGCCGCGAGCTTGTCCTGCTCGATGCGGACGACGCCGCTGTGGTCGGTCTCCGCGAGCGAACACTGCCGGTCCGAACCGAGCGGCCCGGCGAAACAGTCCACTGTGGGCGTTTCGCGCGTCGGCGCGCTGAACGAAGCGGACACCCGGGACAGTTCGCCGTCCCAGCCGCTCGCGACCTGCCAGCGCACCTGCTGCGCGCCGTTGACGTCCGCGACCGCACCGTCCACTTTGTACTTGAGGGTGGCCGCTCCGCCGTCGAAGGTGGCGACGAGCTGTTCGCCGTTCGGCTCGGCCTTGCCCGCGCCCTCGACCGAGACGTCGCGGATCGCGTAGACGCGGTCCTGCTCTTCTCCCGCGGGAACCCTCAACGGGATCCGGCGCACCAGATGCTGTCCACCCGGGACGGTCACCTGCTCGGTGATCGACACCGAACCGTCGCGTTCCACCTTCACCGCGACGTTCGCGGACGCTCCGCTCGGCGGCTGGAGCAGCCCGAGCTGACCGCGCGCGCCGAGTGGCGGCGGCTTCGGCAGCTGTGGCGCGTTCGTCAGTGAAGGGCCCGCTCCGGGCGCCTCCGGCACGTTCGTATCCGACGGCGGGGCCATCAAGGCCGAGCTCGCCGCGACGGCCACGACCGCCGTCCCCCATTTCGTCAACACAGCCACACACTCTAGGGCAGCCGATCTATGCTGACCGCCGAAACGCCGAATCCGCCACCTGGGCGAACGGCGTTGCCGAACCGCATGGGGGATCCACTCGATGAACCAGCAGCCGCCCGGCCCGCCTGATCCGCGGCGCCGGCCGACTCCGCCACCGACGCCACCGCGGCAACCGCCCCGGCAGCCACCCCGGCCGCCGCAGGGTGGCCGTCCGCTCCCGCCGCCGGGAGCGCGTCCGCTTCCACCGCTTCCACCGCGCGGGGGGCCGCCGATGCCGCCGCCGAACCGGCCGGGCCCCGTCCCGCCCGGACGTCCGCCGGTCTCCCGGCCGACGCCGATTCCACCGCCGTACCGGCCGGGTCCGCCGAGCGGTGGCATGCCGCTGCCCCCGCCGGGTGCGGCTCCGCTCCCGCCGCCGCAGATCGGCGCGCCGGTCCCGTTCCGGCCTGGCGCCGTCGGCCCGCCGCAGCTTCCTTACGGTCCGCGTTTCGCTCAGCCCGCTTTCGCGCCCTACGGGGGATATCGAGCCAAGAAGTCGAACGGCGGGGTCATCGCGGCGATCGCGATCGTGGCCGTGATGGCGGTCATGGGCGGGCTGCTCATGGTGATCACCATCGCGAACGGCAAGTCGAAACACGTCGCGGACGTCGGTTACTCGAGCTATGCGACGACCTCCACTTCGGACGACACGACGACGACCACGTCCGGTGACACGTCGACGACGAGGGCCACCGGTTCGCGTGATTCGACCGGCACGCGGGAGACGTCGACCGGCTCGAACCGTGAGACGTCCGCCAGCCGCGCCCCGTCCGGCCCGCAACCGCACCACAAGCTGGCGGACAACCCGCTGTGGCTCGATTCCGAAGTCGGCCTGCCGAACCAGCCGTGCAATCTCTCGCGCTGGGCGAACAACCCGAACGCGTCATCGGCGTTCTTCGAAAGCGCGCGGCCCTGCCTGGACAGCGTCTGGCAGCAGGTCATGAACTATTCGAAACTGCCGTTCCGCGTGCCGACCGTGAAGTACCCGTCCGGCAAGAACTGGTCGAGCCCCTGCGGCGACGCCAACGGCGGCTCGGTGGCGGCGTTCTACTGCTCGCAGAACGAGACGCTGTACATGCCGTACGAAGGGCTTCAGGTCTCTCAATACGGCAACCGGCCCGGGGTCTATCTGGCGGTCTTCGCCCACGAGTACGCGCATCACATTCAGGCGCTTTCCGGTATCTCGGAGGCCTATTGGGACGCGCGGTACGAAGCGGGCACCGACTCGGCGGCGGGCCTGGAGATGTCGCGGCGCAACGAGCTTTCGGCGCAGTGTCTTTCCGGGACGTTCCTCGGTTCGACGGTGGGGCGTGGCGGCTCGGTCGATCAGGCGATGTATCGCGACGCCTGGCAGACGCAGGACCGCGGCGACCACAATGGCGGCCCGCGCGACCACGGCTCCGACGCGCACGCCGTCTCGTGGTGGCAGCACGGCGCGCAGAAGAACCGGATGTTCCAGTGCAACACCTGGGCGGCGAAGTCGGCCGACGTTTCCTGACCTGACGCCGATCAGCCCGGAGGCGCGAAGGGGTTTTCCGGGGCCGGTTCCGAGGGTGGCTGAGGTGGGGCGACCGGTGCGGGGGCGGCGGGCTGCGGATAGGGCTGCACGACTGGCTGTCCGTACTGGACCGCGGGCTGCAGCTTCGCCTGATCCCGCCGCCGCCGCTCGGCCAGCACCGCCGACAGGTACGCCCACGACGGCACCCCCGGCGGCACCGGCGCCCCGATCGCCCCCGCGACCTGCTGCGCAAGGCCGTACCCGAGCGCTTCGGCCGCTTCGGGGCGAAGCTCGCTCGTGCGGCTCAGGTACTGGCGGACGGCGAGCGCGAGATCGTTCGGCAACCGGGTCAGGTCCAGCTGCGAAGCCCAGTACGCCAGCTGCGGCGGCATCCCGACGTACGGCGTCCGCGAGGCGGGCATGCGTTCCCGGATCACCAGCGTGCCCGCCAGGTAATCGCCGACGCGGCGGCCGTTGGGCGACAGCAGCGACGTGACCACCGCCACGACGCCGAGCATGCCCAGCGCCCAGAAGTCGATGAAGAATCCGGCGAGCCCGCGGACCAGCGCGTGCCGGAACCGCACCGGGCCGCCGTCGGTGCGGACCACCCGCAGGCCGAGCGCCATCTTCCCGAGCGTGCGGCCGCGGCTCAGTGTCTCGAAGATCACCGGGTAGCCGACCATGATCAGCACGAGGGTCACCAGGAACAGGGTCAGCGCCAGCGCCTCGTCGCCGAACACGGCGACCTGGCTCAAGACCAGCATCGCGACGAACAGGACGATCAGCTGGAGGGCGACGTCGAGCATCATGGCGAGCCCGCGGCTGGCCAGTTTCGCCGCGCGCACGTCCAGGACGACGGCCTCGCCGGTGACGAGTTCGGACTCTTGTTCCACCTGGCAAGCGTAGTGACGAATAGGCTGGGCGACCAAGGACGATCGCCGGGAGGGCTCCGAGTTGGACGTGGACGTGTTCGTCGCCGCGCACCAGGCCGAATGGAACCGGCTGCGCGACCTCGTCGGCCGCGCCGGGAGGCTCAGCGGCCCGGACGCCGACGAGCTGGTGACGCTGTACCAGCGTGTCGCGACGCATCTTTCGATCATCCGCTCGGTCGCGCCCGACCCCGTGCTCGTCGCGCAGCTGTCCGGCCTGGTCGCGAAGGCGCGCTCGGCCGTCACCGGTTCGCACAGCCCCGCCTGGCGCGAGGTCGGCCTCTTCTTCACCCATCGGTTCCCGGCGGCGCTGTACCTGAGCCGTCGCTGGTGGCTGGCTTCGGCGGCGGCGTCGATCGCGGTGATGGCGATCGCGGCGGTGTGGATCGCCGGAGACCCGCAAGTGCTCGCGTCGCTGGCCTCGCCGGAGGAGTTCAAGGAGCTGACCGCGCCGGGCGGGAAGTACGAGACGTACTACTCGTCCGATCCCGCGGGTTCCTTCGCCGCGCGCGTCTGGACCAACAACGCGTGGGTGGCCGCGACCTGCCTGTTCCTCGGCGTGGTGCTGGGGGTCCCGGTGATCTACGCGCTGTGGGCGAACTCGCTGAACCTCGCGATCGGCGCGGCGCTGATGTCCTCGGCGGGGCGGCTCGACGTGTTCTTCGGGCTGATCCTGCCGCACGGCCTGCTGGAGCTGACCGCAGTGTTCGTCGCGGCCGGGACGGGGCTGAAGCTCGGCTGGACGGTCGTCGACCCGGGACGCCGGTCCCGGACGGCCGCGCTCGGCGAGCAAGGGCGATCGGTCGTGGTGATGGCGCTGGGGCTGACCGTCGTACTGCTGATCTCCGGCGTGATCGAGGGCTTCGTGACCCCCTCGGGCCTGCCGACCTGGGCGAGGATAGGAATCGGAGTAATCGCCGAGGTCGCGTTCTTACTTTACGTGTTCGTCGTCGGGCGTCGCGCCGCGAAAGCGGGCGAAGTGGGTGATGTCGACTGGCGATACGCTGGAGATTCTCGACCGGAAGCGGGCTGACCTGCTTAGCTCCTCACATGGGGAGAAATCGGTTACGTGTCTTCGCGATCATCGTCCTGTCCGTACTCGCCTCGACGCTCCTCGTCGGCGCGTCCCAGGCTCGGACCACGTCCGCGCCGTCGGGCAAACAGAACTGGGTGGTGAGCGTCGGCGGATTCCGGACCGACGCCGACCGCAATTACGTCCGCCTCGGCTATCTCGTGTTCAACCCGGCCGACAACACCGTCGCGCACAACTTCTGGACCTGGAACCAGGCGGATTTCCCCGCCCCGGTCAACAGCGGCGACGTCTACTACTGCGGTGACTGGGCGCCGGGGACCAATCCCCGCAACAACTGCCCGATCAAGACCGCGCCAGGGTTCACCGGCGCGCCGAACGGCCACTTCACCGGCACCTACGCCGAGAACTCCGGACAGGTGGCCATCACCTGGACCAGCAGCACCGTCGACGGCACCACCACCCCGGTGAACCTCACGGAGACGTGGGCCGTCTCGGAGCCGAAGCCGGGGCTCGGCCGTCTGCAGCTGGTGAACGACAACTACTCGATCAGCAGCGGCATCGCCTACGGCAGCAACGCCTCCCTCGCGCAGACCAGCAAGGCCCCGATGAGCTCGGTCCGCGCGACCCAGCGGTCGTACCTGCTCGAAGGCCAGGGCGTGAACCGCCGCGCGATCACGAACTGGACCAGGGGAAGCAGCGGTGCCCTCGGTGTCGGTCCGGGCTGGAACAAGTGCGACGACAGCTCCTGTCTCGGATACGTGCAGTACGACTCCGGCTGCGACCCGTCCTCGTGCTGCCCCGCCGGCCCCGGCTACGAGGCGTGCGCGAAGAAGATCATCGACACCGGCGACAGGCGGTTCTACTACCTGAGCGACGCTTTCGGCGGACGGCGCAACAGTTACGAGTTCTGGTGCGAATGCCTGTCCTACAACGGTTGCTACCTCGGCAACAGTCACGTCCGCCCGCTGCTGCAGGTGATCGACGACGCCGGCGCGTTCCAAGGCTGGGTCGGCGCCGAGGTCAGCCCGGACCGGAGCGGTTCGCGGGATCCTTCGGGTGAGTACTACTCCAGTTTCGCTCTGGTGGCCTGAAACCACCGGCTCGCTTTGGTGGGGGGTTGGGGGGGGTGGGGTTGGGGGGCCACACCCAACCCCAAAACCCCACCCCACCACACCCCCCGCCCGCCGGCGCCGAGGGAGGGTGGTGTTTGGGGGGGGGAC
>NZ_JBIWKX010000020.1:63050-120255 GCF_044765885.1 Amycolatopsis sp. NPDC102389 | reverse complement strand
AGATCGGGCCTCTGCTGGTCATGATCATGATGTGGTGTCTAGATCACTAGCAGAGGCCCGACCCATGCCCACCGGCGGGATCACAGACAGGCTCTTAGAACCCTCATTGCCACTCACGACCCTACTCGGAAAACGTACATATAAGCATCAAACGGACTCCAAGTCGCTAGTAAGCGTCCTTTGTGGACGCTTCGAGGAGGCGCGGGCTTACCGGGCGGTGCCCAGGTCGGGCCAGGGTGGTAGCAAAGGTCCCTTGCCCCCCGCTGCTCCGGCGAGTCTCACCCTCGGGACGCTTGGCGCATTCCGGGCACGGCTGGTCCGGGTGAAGTGCCGTGAAGGCCTCCTTCCCTACCCTCAAGGTAGTGAAGGAGGCCTTCACGGAATGGTCGGTCATCCCAAGCGCACCAGTGACCCCATAAGTCACAAGCAGCCCGCGTGCCCTACTTGGCCCACTTAGGCCGAGGCGGAGGCACGTAGTCCGCGAAGCCGTCGACAAGCACCGAAGCGTCCGAGTCGATCGAAAGCATGTCCCGGTACCCAGCCGACAGAAAGCCCTCCGACACCATGTGGTCGGCGAACTTCAGCAGCGGCGCGTAGTACCCGCCGACGTCGACCAGCCCGATCGGCTTCTCGTGCAGCCCGAGCTGGGCCCACGTCCACACCTCGAACAGCTCCTCCAGCGTCCCCGCACCGCCGGGCAGCGCGAGGAAGCCATCGGACAGCGCCGCCATCTTCGCCTTGCGCTGGTGCATGTCGGCGACGACGTGCAGTTCGGTCAGGCCGGCGTGCGCGATCTCGACGCTGCCCAGCGCCTCGGGGATCACGCCGATCACCTCGCCACCGGCGGCGAGCGCGGCGTCCGCGACGACGCCCATGGTCCCGACCGAGGCCCCGCCGTAGACCAGCCCGATCCCCCGCGAAGCCAGCAACGTGCCCAAGGCTCGCGCCTCGTCGGCATACCGTGGGTCGAAGCCCATCGACGAGCCACAGAAGACGCAGATCCGGCGCGGCGCCGCCATCAGTGGGTGTCCTCCCATGCCTGGTACGACTCCTGCACGACGCGCACGGCGTCGTCGATGTCGTCGGTGACGTGCAGCAGATCGAGGTCCTTCTCGCCGATCTTGCCCTCGGCGAGCAGCGTCTTGGCGATCCAGTCGTACAGGCCGCCCCAGTACTCGCTGCCGAACAGCACGACCGGGAACTTCGTGACCTTCTTCGTCTGCACCAGGGTGAGCGCCTCGAACAGCTCGTCGAGCGTGCCGAAGCCGCCGGGCAGGCAGATGAACGCCTGCGAGTACTTGATGAACATCGTCTTGCGGGCGAAGAAGTACCGGAAGTTGACGCCCAGGTCGACCCACGGGTTCAGGCCCTGCTCGAACGGCAGCTCGATGCCGAGGCCCACGGAGAACCCGCCGGCCTCGTTGGCGCCGCGGTTCACCGCTTCCATCGCGCCGGGGCCGCCGCCGGTCATCACCGCGAAGCCCGCGTTCGCGAGCGCGGCGCCGATCTTGCGGCCGAGTTCGTACTCCGGGTTGTCCCGTTTGGTCCGCGCCGAGCCGAACACCGTCACCGCGCGCGGCACCTCGGCCAGCGCGCCGAAGCCCTCGACGAACTCCGCCTGGATCCGCAGCACCCGCCACGGATCGGTGTGCACCCAGTCGCTCGGCCCCCGTGAGTCCAGCAGGCGCTGGTCGGTGGTGCTGCCCTGGTCACGGCGATCCCGCCGCAGCACGACCGGGCCCTTGTGGCGCTCGATCGGACGTTCCGGGTACTGGCCGTCGGGGAACTCGCTTGTCTCACTCACCCCGCCAAGCCTACGACGTCGTCACCGTCCGGAGCGGCAGCATCGCCGCGAACAGAAGTAGTCGGCTACGCGAACGCGGGGCCCGCCGCGAAGCGGGCCCCGCGAGCACGGTCAGGAACGTCCGGTCAGCGCGAACGCGAGCATGGCCGTCGAGGTGAAGTCGATGGCGGGCTCGTTGCTCGGCCACGAGGCGAGGTCGTCGGTGTAGCGCGACTCGGTCGTGTCGAAGCTGTCGAACGGCTTCGTGCACTCCTTCGCCCCGGCCGGGAACGGCAGGTCCGCGAAGTGCTCCGCGCCGTTCGGCCCGTTCACGACCGCGCCGTAGAGCACCTTCTCCTCACCCGCGAGGTTGGCCGCCTGGTGGTGCGGGCACTTCGGCGACGTCGTACCGACCCCGACGACCAGCGAGACACCCCACGCGTTCGCGCCGAGGGTGAAGTTCCGCTGCTGCGAGCCGAACGCCGCGTACCGCCGGTCACCGGTCACGTCCGCGTAGAGCCGCTCGGTCGCGGCGAACCCGAAGCTCTTGCTGGCCGCGTCGAAGTCCTTCACCGAGACGGCCGTCCGGAAAGGACTCTGAGCCGCGCTCGCGACACCTTCGTCAAGCTGACGCCGGAGGTCGCCGATCAGCTCCTTCGGGCCCAGCGCCGCACCCGGGACACCGTGCCGCAGAAGCTTCGCCAGTTCGGCGTGCGCCAGCGCGCTGGTGTCGTACAGGTTGAGCGTGCTCTTCTCTTCGACGTCGATGTAGGCCTTCGCCCAGTGCGCGGCCTGCCGCGTCCACTCGACGGATCGCGGATCCCGCAGGGCTTTGGCCGCCAGGGCGAGCTGCGTCGCGCCGAGTTCCATGTCGTCCCGCCAGGACGATTCCGGGTAGTACGCGTGCGGGAACGCGGTCACCAGCTCGCCGACGTTCTCAGTCTTGGCCTGTGCGAACACCGAGGCGGCCTCGGCGAAGTACTTCCTTGCCAGCGAAGGATTCCGCTTCGCCTCGACCTGCGCGCCGAGCGCGAAAGCGGCGGCGACGCGGCCGGCGAGGTTCGGGCTGAGCGCGGATCCGCCGGGGTTCGCGGGGAAGACCGGCCGATGCTTGACGAAATACTTGGGGTCACCAGGTTTCACGTCGAGCGCGTCGTCGTCGTGCGGGTTCCGCCAGACGTCGTGGTCACCGAGGAAACCGAATTTGTCGCTGCCCGTCCCGATGCCGACCTGGGCGTAGAGCGTCTTGCTCTTCTCGTCCCACATCTTGTCGAGCCAGTCGAGACCGAGGTTGACCTCCTTGGCCAGCACCCGGTCGTAGTCCTCGCGGAGCACGTATCCCAGCTCCGCCAGCGAATACGCCGTGTTCGAGGTGAACTTGACGAAGTCGCCCGCGTCGACCCAGCCGCCCTCGACGTCGATCGGGCCGCCGATCGGCTTCAGCGGTTCGGCGATCTCGTCGCCGCCCTCGCCGACGAACACCGGCCAGTCGTACACCGTGGCCTGCTTGTCGGCCAGATGCGACGGCTTGCGATCGAGACGGCCGGGGACGATGTCGTCGCCGTCGCGCTGCGCCTGGAAGAACTCGTTGGTGGCGCGGACGAGCGGGGTGAAGAGCCGGTCCTTGGTGTCCACCCGGAACGTCGGCGACGTCGCCGTGGTCTCGCCGGTGACCTCGATCCGGTACTTGCCCGGCAGCCAGACCTTCGACAGGTCGAGCTGGTACACCGCCGGATACTTCGCGTTCCACGCGCCGAGCGACTGGCCTGTCCGTCCACGATGGACGGTGCGGCCGCGTTCGTCGATCACCGAGAACGAACCCGGCGCGCTGGACAGGAGATAGGCGTGCTTGGTCTCGGTGATGCCGTAGCCGACCTGATCGACCCGGACCTCACCTCGCACCGCCGCCGCGGCCGAAACCGCCGGAACCGTCAAACCCCCGAGGACCAGTGCCGAAACCGCGGCCACCGTCCGGGACCAGGAACTCACCATGGTACCCCGCTCGAATTAGTTAAGAAAGTTTCCTTTTTATGGCGCAAGACGCTAGCGCCCGGAACGCCACCAGTCAATATGTCCGTTTCGCCGGTCGGAAGTCACCCGATCCAGGAGTTGTTGGCAGGTATCCGTCCTGCTCAACCCGGATAGCCGCCGGGAAATCGTCTACCGTGTCGGGGTGCCGTCCAAGCCGAACGGGGCAGAACCACTCGGCGCGCGGATCCGGCGGTTGCGCCGGGCACGCGGGCTGACCCAGCGCGAGCTGGCCGAGCCCCGTTACGACCGCGGCTTCCTCGCCAAGGTCGAGTCCGGCGGCCGCATCCCCTCCGACGACGTGCTCTCCCACCTTTCGCGACGGCTCGGACTGACCCCCGACGAACTCCGCTTCGACCGGCCGCCGGGCGCCGCCGAAGAACTCACCGACGCGCTCGAAACCGCGTATCGCGAGCTGCAGAAGGGCGGGCTCGAAGCCGCCGAGCGCGAATTCGCCCGCGTGGAGCGGCGCGCGGCCGAGTACCGGCTGCCGGACGTCCAATGCCACGCGCGCTTCTATCTCGGCGAAGTCCAGTGGCAACGCTACGATATCCCGTTGGCGGACAAGGGTTTCGCTCACGCCATGGAGCTCGCCGACGCCGCGTCGCCCCGGTTGCGCGCGATGATCGTCAACCGCGTCGCGGCCTGCCGGGCACTGTCGGGTGACCTCGGCGCGTCGGTCGCGCTCGCCGAAACGGCGCTCGGCGAACTCCGCGCCACCGGGGCGAGCGAACCTGACGCCGAACTGGCGCTGCTGACCGCGTTGATCCACCCGCTCATCGAAATGGGGGCGCTCCGCCGCGCCCGGCGGGCCGCCGAAGAAGGCCGTCGCACCCTCGCTTCCGCGCACCGCAAGGACATCTCCGCGCGGTACCACCGGCAGGCGGCGCAACTGTGGCAGGAGATCGGCCTGGTCGACCGCGCGGAGAAAGACCTTTCGCGGGCACTGAGACTGTTCACTTCGATCGGCTACGACCGTGACGCCGCCCGGAGCCGCTGGGCCCGCGGCTTCCTGTGGCGACGGCTGGGCAAGCTCGAGGAGGCGCACGCCGAACTCCGGCTCGCCCGCGATCTCCTCGCCAAGGCCGGGTCCCGGGAGGGTGTGCTCGGCGCGACCATCGAGCTCGCCGACGTCCGCCGCCGCCAAGGGGCACTCGACGAGGCGGCCGAACTCGCCGAAGGGATCCGGCCGCTTCTGGATCGATCCCCCGACATCGAGGCGAGGACTGAGGTTCTCCGGCTACTGGGACTGATCGCCCGCGCCCGCGGCGATCTGCCCGAGGCGACCGCGTTGCTCGAAGAAGCCGCCGCCGCACAGGAAAAGTCCGAACTGCGCGGCGCGCTCGTCGCCACCTCACTGCATTTGGGCGACACGTTGCGCGCTCGAGGATTAATCGAAAAAGCGACGGAGGCCTATCGGCGTGGCGTACGCGCGGCCGCTATGTCCGATTCCGGGCCGACGGACTGAAAACCATACGAAAGTCGCCATATATCGCAGGCGGCAGGAAAAACTCTTACTACACAGGGATTTTATTCCTCGCATGTGGATCTTCATCCGCCCCGCTAGGCCATCCGGCCCATTGACGCACCTTGTGACCGGCTCCTTTACTCGGACGTGTCCATCGGAATAACTCCAGTTATCCGAATGGGCACGCTCCCCGTCCCCGCCGTGTATCCGCCCCGGTCGAATTCCCCGCCGCGCCACTGGCCTTGCGGGTACACGGTCCTGCCCATGGAAGGTTCACATGACCGTTCAGCGAGGGCTCAGAACAGGGTTGGCGGCTGTCGCCGGCCTTGCCCTGAGCATGGCGATCCCGGCGATCCCGGCGAACGCGACCACCGCCACCATCCAGCCCGCGAGCCCCGACGCCGTCGCCGCGAGCGCGGCCGACCAGGCCGCCGCGGCTGGTGTAGACCACTTGCGGAGGGGAGCCCAGGAGGACTTCCGCCGCGTCGGGATGACCCAGGGTGGCGGAGGACTCTTCTACGCCGCTTACGAACGAACCTACCGTGGCCTGCCGGTCGTCGGCGGGGACGCGGTGGTGGTCGCCGACGGCGCCGGACGCGTCCGCGGCACCAGTGCCGCGGAGACCGCGACGATCTCGGTCGACACCAAGGCCAAGATCTCCGCGGCGAAGGCGGCCGAGGTCGCGCGCGGCCAGCTGTCCAAAGTAGACAGCGTGGTCGCGCCGAAGCTCGTCGTGCTGGCGGGGAACTCCCCCAAGCTGGCCTACGAGGTCGTCGTCGCGGGCAGCAAGGCCGCGACGCCGAGCAACCTGCACGTCTTCGTGGACGGCGCCACCGGCGCGGTGCTCGAAACCCGTGACGACGTCAAGATGTCGAACTTCCCGACCGCCGCGAAGAGCACGTCGAACGACGTCAGCACCCTGGGCGCCGGGAACAGCTACTACGTCGGCAACGTCACCATCGACACGACGAACTCCGGCGGCACCTACTCCATGCGCGACCCGCAGCGCAGCAACATCAGCTGCAAGCCGCAGAACGGCGCCGTGTACAGCGGCCCCGACGACAACTGGGGCAACGGGTCCGGCACCAACCTCGAAACCGCTTGTGTCGACACGCTCTTCGGCGTGCAGACCGAGTGGAAGATGCTCGGCGAATGGCTGGGCCGCAACGGTATCAACGGCAGCGGCGGCGGCTTCCCCGCTTCCGTCGGCCTCAACCAGGTCAACGCCTACTGGGACGGTTCCTCGACCACCTTCGGGCACTCGCAGGACAACCAGCGCCAGGCCACTTCGATGGACGTCGTCGCGCACGAGTTCGGCCACGCCATCTTCCAGACCACGCCGGGCGGCGCGGGCAGTGGCAACGAGAACGGCGGCCTCAACGAGTCCACCGGTGACATCTTCGGCGCCATCACCGAGCACTACGCCAACAACGCCAAGGACACCCCGGACTACGAGGTCGGCGAGGGCGTGAACCTGGTCGGCCAGGGCCCGATCCGCTACATGTACCAGCCGAGCAAGATCTCGGGTAACCCGAACTGCTACTCGTCGTCCATCCCGAACACCGAGGTGCACGCCGCGGCCGGCCCGCAGAACCACTGGTTCTACCTGCTCGCCGAGGGCACCGCGCCCGCCGGCAAGCCGGCCAGCCCGACCTGCAACAACACCTCGATCACCGGTCTGGGCATCCAGAAGGCCGCGAAGATCTTCTACAACGGCCTGCTGAAGAAGACCTCCAGCTGGAACCACAAGGCCGCCCGCAAGGCGACCCTCGAAGCGGCGCTCGCGCTGTACCCGGGTTCCTGCACCGAGTTCAACACCACCAAGGCGGCGTGGGAAGCCATCAGCGTCACCGCGGCGACCGGCGAGCCCACCTCGTGCACCCCGCAGGGCAACGACTTCTCGGTCGGCGTCTCCCCGACGTCGGGCTCGGTCAAGCCGGGCGAGTCGGCCTCCGTCACGGTGAGCACCGCGACCAGCAACGGTACGGCGCAGTCGGTGAAGCTCACCGCCAGTGGCCTCCCGGCCGGGGCGACCGCGACGTTCAACCCGGACACCGTGCAGTCCGGTGCCTCCTCGACGCTCACCATCGCGACGTCGGCGAGCACCCCTGACGGCACCAGCACCATCACGGTGACCGGCACGGCGGCCAGCGGCACGCACACCGCGCAGTACAAGCTGACCGTCGGTACCGGCGGCAACATCCGGACGTTCAGCAACGACACCGACTACGCGCTGAACGACTACGCGACGATCAACAGCCCGATCACCTCGACCGCGACCGGCAACGCGGTGTCGCCGGTGAAGGTGACGGTCACCGGTACGCACACCTGCTCCGAGGACCTTCGCATCAGCCTGAAGGCTCCTGACGGCAGCACGTACTCGGTCAAGCCCACCGGTTCCCTTCCGTGCACCGATCTCGGCACCCGGAACTACTCGGTGAACGTGACCAACGAGGTCGCGGCGGGCACCTGGACCCTCGTGGTCTACGACGCCTACGCGCAGGACACCGGCACGCTCGACAGCTGGTCGATCACCCTCTAGCTCCGACCCCACGGTCCGTGAAGGCCTCCTTGAGGGACCCTAAGTCCCTCAAGGAGGCCTTCACGGGCCATCCTCCCGAAAGGAATACCCCGGCATGAAGTGGGGAAAGCGAATAGGAACGGCCGTCGTCGGCATGGCCGCCGTATTGGGCGTCGTCGCGGCGCCCGCGCAGGCGGTGACGGCGGCGAGCCTCAACGCGGCGCCGGACATCTCGCTCGCCAACGTCAAGGCACACCTGAACGCGCTGCAGACCATCGCCAACCAGAACGGCGGCAACCGCGCCGCCGGCCGGTCGGGCTACACCGCGTCGGTGTCCTATGTGTCGCAGAAGCTGCGCGACGCCGGCTACAACGTCACACTGCAGAGCTGCACCAGTTGCGCGGGTTCGAGCCAGAACGTGATCGCGGAATGGCCGCAGGGTGACGCGAGCCAGGTCATCATGCTCGGCGCGCACCTCGACAGCGTCAGCGCCGGCCCCGGCATCAACGACAACGGCTCGGGTTCGGCCTCGATCCTCGAAGTCGCGCTGACCTTGGCCCGCGAGAACCCCGCGCTGGCCAAGCGGGTCCGGTTCGGCTGGTGGGCCGACGAGGAGTCCGGGCTGCGCGGCTCCAAGTTCTACGTCAACAGCCTGCCGCAGACCGAACGCACGAAGATCAAGACCTACCTGAACTTCGACATGATCGGCTCCAGCAACTGGGGTTACTTCGTCTACGACGACGTCGCTTCGGTCAAGGCGGTGTTCGACGAATACTTCACCTCGATCGGCATCCAGACCGAAGGGGACTCCGAAGGCGACGGCCGGTCGGACCACGCGTCGTTCAAGAGCGCGGGGATCCCGGTCGGCGGCCTCGCGACCGGCGCCGGGGACATCAAGACCACCGCGCAGCGGGCGAAATGGGGCGGCACCGCGGGTGCCGCGTTCGACAACTGCTACCACCGCGCCTGCGACACCACGTCCAACATCCCGGACACCCCGCTGGAGAAGAACAGCGACGCGATCGCGTACGCGCTGTGGAAGCTCGCCGTCAGCACCTCGACGAGCCCCGACTTCTCGCTCGGCCTCTCCCCGTCCTCCGGCACTGTCCAAGCAGGACAGTCGGCGACCGTCACGGTCAACACCACGACGACTTCCGGTGCGGCACAAGCGGTTTCGCTGAGCGCCAGCGGTCTCCCCGCCGGTGCGACGGCGACGTTCAACCCCGCTTCGGTGCAGTCCGGTGGTTCTTCGACGCTCACCATCGCGACGTCGGCGAGCACGCCCAACGGCACCAGCACGATCACCGTGACCGGTGACGGGACCTCGGTGGACCGCACAGCGCAGTACACGCTGACCGTCGGAGACGTCAGCGTGCGCACGTTCACCAACGGCACCGACTACGCGCTCAACGACTACGCGACGATCAACAGCCCGATCACGTCCAGCGCGACGGGTACGGCGACGTCGCCGGTCAAGGTGTCGATCACCGGTACGCACACCTGCTCCGAGGACCTTCGCATCAGCCTGAAGGCCCCCGATGGCAGCACGTACTCGGTCAAGCCCACCGGTTCCCTTCCGTGCACCGATCTCGGTACGCGGAACTACTCGGTCCCGGTGACCAACGAGGCGGCTTCCGGCACTTGGACGCTCGTGGTCTACGACGCCTACGCGCAGGACACCGGCACGCTCGACAGCTGGACCATCACCGTCTGACCTTCCGAATGGCGAGGGCCATCTCATGAGGACACCCGGCCTCGTGAGATGGCCCTCGTGCGTGGGGGAGAAATTCGGGACAACTTTTCGATATCTGGTCTAGACCACCCGATCGTCGGTAGCGGGGCCCGGGTACCGCGACCTATGTTGAGCCGAACGGCCGCTTCCTGTTCGTTCAAACCGCTTTCGAGATGGGAGCTGGGTATGTTCGGTCGCGTCTCACGGCTGCTCGCAATCACCGGCGCGGCGGTACTCGCCGTCACCACACTCGTCGTCCTCACCCCGGCACAGGCCTCACCCGACGCCGAGGTCTGCGCGGTCAAATCGAAGCCCGCGGGCAAGGTCCTGCAAGGCTATTGGGAGAACTGGGACGGCGCTTCGAACGGCGTCCATCCGCCGCTGGGCTGGATCCCGATCACCGATGCCCGCATCAAGGCCAACGGGTACAACGTGATCAACGCGGCCTTTCCGGTCATCCTGTCCGACGGAACGGCCAAATGGGAGGATGGGATGGACGCGACTGTGAAGGTCGCGACCCCGTCCGAAATGTGCGCCGCCAAGGACGCGGGCGCGACGATCCTGATGTCCATCGGCGGGGCCACCGCGGGAATCGATTTGAATTCCTCCACCGTGGCGGACAAATTCGTCGCGACCATCGTGCCGATCCTGAAGAAGTACAACTTCGACGGGATCGACATCGACATCGAGACCGGCCTCACCGGCAGCGGGAACATCTCCACGCTCTCCGCGTCGCAGAAGAACCTCATCCGCATCATCGACGGCGTCCTCGCCGCGATGCCGCCGAACTTCGGGCTCACCATGGCGCCCGAGACCGCGTACGTCACCGGCGGCAGCGTCGTCTACGGCTCGATCTGGGGCGCGTACCTGCCGATCGTCAAGAAGTACGCGGACAACGGCCGGCTGTGGTGGCTGAACATGCAGTACTACAACGGAAGCATGTACGGCTGCTCCGGCGATTCGTACCAGGCCGGGACGGTCCAGGGCTTCGTCGCGCAGACCAACTGCCTCGACAAGGGTCTGGTGATCCAGGGTCAGACGATCCGCGTTCCTTACGACAAGCAGGCTCCGGGCCTGCCCGCACAGGCGGGCGCGGGTGGCGGCTACATGTCGCCGAGCCTGGTTTCCCAGGCGTACCGCGGCATTCCGGGGCTCAAGGGCCTGATGACCTGGTCGATCAACTGGGACGGTTCGCGGAGCTGGACCTTCGGCCAGAACGTGAAATCCCTGCAGGGCCGCTGACCCCCGAGTTACGCCTCCGATCACGCGAGTTCGTGATCAGAGGCGTAACTCGCGTGATCAGGGGCGTAACTCGCGCCACCTTTCCGCAAGTTCGGCCGTATCGTTCTCGGTCATGGGCGAGGAGATCGGCGGACGGCTGCGGCGGTTGCGCGCCGAACGCGGCCTCACCCAGCGCGAACTCGCCGAACCGCACTACACCGCCGCCTATGTTTCTTCCGTCGAGACCGGTGCCCGGACGCCGTCCGGTGACGCGGTGCGCCATTTCGCGGCGCGGCTCGGCGTGGACACCGGCGAGCTGCTCGGCGTGACGTCGCCCCGTGACGACGTCCGGCTCGATCTGGACATCGCGGCGGCCGCGGCGGACTTCCTCGCGGGGCAGGGCTCGGCTCCGAAGATGCGGCAGCTGGCTCGGCGGGCCGAGAAGATCGGCCGCGATCGCCAGGCCGGGCTCGCCTGGCTGTGGCTCGCGCGGTTCACCGAAGGCGACGCCCGGCCGCGGTTGGTCGCCGCCGCCGAAGCCGCGCTCGGCGACGACATCCCGCCGTATCGCGAACTCGCCGCCGCGCTGCGGGCGAACGTCCTGCTCGGCCGAGGCGAGCCGCATCACGCGATGCACCTGCTCCGGACGGCACTCGACGCGAGCCTCGACGGCTACCCGCATCCCCTGCTCCTGCTGACCTTGCGGGCGTACCTCGCCGAAGGACACCTCCGCCTCGGCGAGACCGCTCAGGCCGCGCAGCACGCGAGCGAGGCGCTGCGGCTGGCTCGCGGCGGCGAGGAGATCCTGGCCGAACTCACCGGCCACCAGCGCCGGCTGACCGAGGCCTACCTCGGCGAAGGACGCGTGGCCGACGCCGTCGCCGCCGTGTCGGTGCTGCACGATCTGCTTCACGAGCGTGCCCTGCGGCCGGTGCTGGCCCGGTGCCTGTTCGCGCGGGCTCTGGACCGTCGTGCCGAAGACCTCGAAGGCGCTCTCACGGACCTTCGCGCGTCAAGGGCGGCCGCGCCCGATCACGCCGTCACCCTGGAACTCGCTGACGTCTGCCGAGAACTCGGTCGTCTCGACGACGCCGCCGCACTACTCTCCGAAGCAGCCGAAGCCATCCCTGCGGACTCGCCGCTCTCCGCGTCGCTCACGTTCCAGCAGGGCTCGCTGGCTCTGGCCCGGGGGGACCTCGAAGCAGCCGAAGCAGGCTTCGCGCACGCCATCGAAGTGGCCGCACTCCGCGACGTTCGCGGCGTCTTGGCCGCTTCGGTCGACAAAGCGGGAGAGCTGCTTCTCGACCAAGGACGCATCGAAGAGGCCGCGGATCTGCTGCGGCGTGGCCTACTGCTTCTAGGCGCCGAAGAGGACATCGCGAAGTGACCGAAGTGGACTTGGAAGATCTCGACACCCGCTTGGTGGGCCGATTCGGCTCTGCCGCCGAAGGGTGGCTCGCCGGTGTCCCGGCCCTCGCCGAGCGGCTCGCGTCCCGATGGGACTTCACCCTCGGCGAGATCTTCGACAGCGGGGCCTCGTCCGTCGTCCTGCGCTGCCGGTGGACCGATGGGACGCCGGCGGTGCTCAAACTCAGCCCGGACGGCCCGCTGCTGACCAAACAGCTCGAGATGCTGCGGGTGTTCGCGCCGTCGGGGCGGGTGCCCGCCGTCCTGGCCGCCGACGCGGACGCCGGCGCGATGGTGCTAGAGGAGATCCTCCCGGGCACCGAAGCCGAAAACCTGCCGTCGGCCTCTCTGCCGGGGCGTTGGGGAGAGCTGCTCGCCGCGCTGCACGCGGTGCCCCCGCCCGAAGGCTGGCCGTGGAGCCTGCGCGGCCGGTTCGAGGAGTCCTTCGCCCGGATCGGCAAGCGGATCACCGAACCGGCCATCGCCGCCCGGATCGCTCCGGCCACTTGGCGGCGGACGATCGAGCGGTGCGAGAAGCTGCTGGACACGCAAACCGGCGTCGTGCTGCTCCACGGCGATCTGCATCTCGGCAACGTCCTGGACGGCGGCCCGCGCGGCCTGATCGCGATCGATCCGAAGGCGTGCGTGGGCGATCCGTGCTTCGACGCCGTCGACTACGTGGTGAGCGGCGCCGGCCACGAGGGAGTCGAGGCCCGTTGCCGCTCGGTGGCGAACGCGTGCGGGCTCGACGGCGACAGGTTGTCCGCCTGGAGCCGGGTGGTCGCCCCCATGTTCGCCATCGCGCACCTGACCTATGGCGGCCCGGAGCAGGCTCTCGACGAGCTGCTCGCCCTGATCAGCTGAGGAACGCGCGCAGGACCGAAGCGACCTGCCGGATCTCGCCCGCGCGGACGTTCTCTTGCCGGGTGTGTGCCAGCGTCGGGTCGCCGGGACCGAAGTTCACCGCCGGGATCCCGAGAGCCGCGAAGCGCGCGACGTCGGTCCAGCCCAGCTTCGCGACCGCCTTGCCCCCGGCCGCGGCGACCAGTTCGGCCGCCGCCGGGGCGCTCAGACCGGGCAACGCCCCTGGCGACAAGTCGACGACCTTGACGTCGTAGCCCTCGAAGACCTCGCGAAGGTGCGCCTCGGCCTCCTCGGACGAGCGGTCGGGCGCGAAGCGGTGGTTGATCGTGAGCACGGCCTCGTCCGGCACGACGTTGCCCGCGACACCGCCGCCGATCTTCGTGGCCTGGAGTCCTTCGCGGTAGGTCAGGCCGTCGATGTCGACCACGCGCGGCGTGTACTCGGCCAGCCTGCGCAGCGGTTCGGCGAGACCGTGGATCGCGTTGACGCCCATCCAGCCGCGCGCGGTGTGCGCGCGGACGCCTTCGACGCGGATCTCGATCCGCATCGTGCCCTGGCAACCGCCCTCGATTCCGCCGTTCGACGGCTCACCGAGGATCGCGAGGTCGGCCCGCAGCCACTCGGGCAGCTCGCGCTCGATGCGGCCGAGGCCGTTCTTCGTCGCTTCGATCTCTTCGCAGTCGTAGAACACGAAGGTGATGTCGTGCTTCGGCTCCCGAAGAGCCGCGGCGAGGTGCAGGAAGACGGCGTCGCCGCTCTTCATGTCGACGGTGCCCAGCCCGTGCAGGATCTCGTCGTCACCGGTCCCCTCGCGGCGCACGGGCATGTTCTCGTTGACCGGAACGGTGTCGAGATGCCCGGCCAGCAGCACCCGCGAAGGCCGGCCGAGGTTCGTGCGGGCGAGGACCGCGTCACCGTTGCGGACCACCTCGAGATGCGGCGCCTGCGCCTGGAGCGCGGCCTGCACGGTGTCCGCGATGACCTTCTCCTCTTCCGAGACGCTGAAGATGTCCACCAGCGCGGCGGTGAGGTCGACGGGGTCGGCGTGCAGATCGAGCGAAGGCATGCCCGCACCGTACCGCCGGGCACCCGGGGCTACCGTGAAGGAGTGCGCATGCGAACGATCTTGGTCGTCCTCCTGCTGGTAGTCAGCGGCTGCGGATCGGGCGAAGTCCCGGTGAAGGTCCGCCCGACCCAGAGCACCGGGCCGGACGTGCTGCCGATCAAGCTCAAAGCGCTGACGACCGACCAGTGCTACCTGGCGCCGGGGACCGAATCGCCCAAGGGCTGCCAGAAGTACGTCACCGAACTCTCCAGCGCCGCGGGCAGCATCCGCAAGCGCCGCCCGGACCTGTCGTCGCACGCCGACGGCCTCGACCGCCCGATCGCCGCCTTCCGCACCGCGAACTGCCAGGACCAGGCGGCTCCCGGCGGCCCGTGCGGCCAGGCGCTCGGCGACATGGCGGCGGCGCTGACCAGTGTGAAGAGCCTCGTCGGCGGCTGAGGAGGGTCTCTGGGTTACCGTTCAGGACGTGAGCGAGCAGACCCCTGACCCCGAAACGACCGGCGCCACCGGCGTCGGACTGGCCACCGTCACGACCGATGGCACGGTGCTGGACACCTGGTTCCCGCTGCCCAAGCTGATCGACGGCGCCGACGGCAAGGCCGGCACGGTGCGGCTGACCACCGAGGAGGCCTCCGAGGCCCTCGGCGAGGCCGCCGCCGCCCAGCTCGGCCCGGACACCGACCGCGGTGTCGAGGTCGTCGCGGTCCGCACGACCATCGCCCGTCTCGCCGACGCCCCCGGTGACACGCACGACGTCTACCTGCGTCTTCACCTGCTGTCGCACCGACTGGTCCGGCCGCACGGCGCGAGCCTCGACGGCATCTTCGGCCTGCTGGCGAACGTCGTGTGGACCAATCACGGGCCGTGCCCCGTCGAGGGCTTCGAGGCGACCCGGCTGCGGCTGCGGGCGCGCGGCAACGTCACCGTCTACGGCGTGGACAAGTTCCCGCGGATGGTGGACTACGTCGTGCCGGCCGGCGTCCGCATCGCCGACGCCGACCGTGCCCGCCTCGGCGCGCACCTGGCCAACGGCACCACGGTCATGCACGAAGGCTTCATCAACTTCAACGCCGGCACGCTCGGCGCCTCGATGGTCGAGGGCCGCATCTCGGCCGGTGTCGTGGTCGGCGACGGCTCCGACGTCGGCGGCGGCGCGTCGATCATGGGCACGCTGTCCGGTGGCGGCAAGGAGACCATCTCGATCGGCGAGCGCTGCCTGATCGGCGCGAACGGCGGCGTCGGCATCTCGCTCGGCGACGACTCGGTCGTCGAGGCGGGCCTGTACGTCACGGCCGGCACGAAGGTGACCTTCGAGGGCAAGGTCGTGAAGGCGCTTGAGCTGTCCGGCATCTCGGGCGCGGTTTTCCGGCGGAACTCCGGGACCGGCGCCGTCGAGGTCGTCGCGCGCACCGGCGTCGGCATCGAGCTGAACGCGGCCTTGCACGCCAACTGACCTGCGAAAAGGGAGCAAGGGACCTTTGCTACCGCGCGGCGGGGTGTGTGGAAATAGAGACGTTGAGCGTCCCTGATTCCACACACCCCTTACCCCGTGTAGCGACGCTGACCCACCGTGTGGATTTCGGGACGTCAGATGTCCCGAAACCCACACGGTCACCTGAGATGGCCAGGGACCGCTTCGCGCGCGGGAGCAAGGGACCTTTGCTACCACCAGGGCGGCTCCGAACGTCGCGAAAGCCACTTTCGCGACGTCTGATGTCCCGAAAGTGGCTTTCGCGACATCCTCGGCCGCAGCACCCGAACCCGCTGAAAGAAAGCAAGGGACCTTTGCTACCGGGCGGGCGTGACAGGAGGGTGTGTGGAAATAGAGACGTTGAGTGTCCCTCTTTCCACACACCTCTCACCCCGCGTAGCGACGCTGACCCACCGTGTGGATTTCGGGACTTCAGATGTCCCGAAACCCACACGGTCACCTGAGACCACCGAGCCCCAGGCCGCCCCAAGCGCGAAAAGAGAGCAAGGGACCTTTGCTACCACCCTCCCCCGGAGAGCGGTAGCAAGGTCCCTTGCTCCTCTCACGGCCTGGACCACCTTGCCGGTTCACCTAGAATTCATCTTGTGACAGCCGAGACCCTGCCGCGCAAGAACGTCCCTTCGACCACTCCGGCCGCGCTCGGGCTCGGCGACCGTCCCGCGAAAGCCGGGCCGGGCGATCCGGCGGCCACCCATGTCCGGGTCAAACTCGACGTCGAGATCCGCGCCCTCCTCGCGCACGAACCGGGCACCAAATCCGGCACCGACCCCGAAGACCTGCACCAGATGCGGGTCGCGTTGCGCCGGATGCGAAGCGTCCTCAAGCTCTCGGGTCGCCTCGTCGGCCCGGACGCCGAGCCCGTGCGCTCCGAGCTCGGCTGGCTCGGCCAGTCTCTCGGCGACGTCCGCGACTACGACGTCCTGATCGGGCATCTCCGCGAGGTCGTCGCCGAATTCGAGGTGCGCGACCAGCCCGCCGCGCGCCGTCTGGTCTCGAAGTTCGTCACCGAACGCGGTGTCGCGAAGCGGCGGCTCACCCGCGCGCTCGCCAGCCCCCGGTACGCCTCGATGCTGCAGGACATCGGCCGTCTCGCCCGGCAGCCCGACACCGAAGAACCCACGTCCGAGGCCGCCCAGACTTCCGCTGATCTCGTCGCCGGTCTCGCGAAGCCGCATCGAAAGCTCGCGAAGGCCGTGAAGGCGCTTCCCGCCGATCCCCCGGACGACGACCTTCACGCGCTTCGCATCTACGGCAAGAAACTCCGCTACGCCGCCGAAATGGCCAAGCCCGCCGCGAAGAAGAAGCAGGCGGAGCGGATCCAGCGGCTGATCAAGGCCACGAAGAACTTCCAGACCGTCCTCGGGGACCACCAGGACGCCTGCGTCGCCGCAGACCGGATGCGGAGCGTCGTAGCCTCCGTCGACGCCGAAGTCGCGTTCATCGCGGGCCGGATCGCGGAGAAGGAACTGCTGCGCCGCGCCGAGGTCCGGGCCGTGTGGCGCGACGTCTGGGCCGAGGTCGACGCGGCCGCTCAGGCGGTGAGCTCCCGGATGTAGCCGTCCGGGCGGATCAGCACCTGCCGTCCGTTCTCGGCTTCATACGCGGCGAAAGCGTGCCCACCGACGTCCTCGAAGTCCACATCGGACAGTGCGCTGCCCGCGGGCAGGATCCGGCGCGCGCCTTCGGGCGCCGGACCGTCGCCGAACACCAGCAGCGTCGCCTGTGGGCCGCGCAGCAGCTCGAACAGCCGGACGGACTTGCCGTTCGCGTCCTTCAACGGCGCGTCCGGGGCGCGATCGCCAGGCCGGATCCGGCCGGTGGTCACGGACGCGAGCGGGCCGCCGCGGTAACCGATGTCGAGCTGGCGCGTGTTCTCGCCGCGCTCGTGCGCGTCTTCCGCGCCTTCCTTGTACTTCTCCAGGATCTCGGTGCTGATCTTCAGCACCCGCGCGGCGACCCCGCGACGCTCGGGCTCGTAGCTGTCGAGCAGCTCCGGCGAACCGTCGGCGAGTTTCCAGCCCAGGTTGTACGCGTCCTGGACACCGGTGTTGAGCCCCTGCCCACCGGTCGGCGGGTGGACGTGCGCCGCATCGCCGGCGAGGAAGACGCGTCCGTCACGGAACCGCTCGGCGAGCCGGATGTTGGGCCGCCACACCGTCGACCAGGCGAGATCGTGCAGCCGCACCCCGCCGCCGGACAGGTCGTCGAGCCGGGATTGCAACGTGCCGAGCGACGCCTCGACCTCCTCTTCGCCCAGCGGCGCGCCGAACTGGAAGTGCGGCACCCCCGGCAGCGGCGTGAGGACGATCCCCGACATCGGATCCTCGGGCTTCGCGAACCAGTGCCCGTACGCGCGATCGAGCCCCTCGGCCTGCACGTCTCCCAGCAGCATGCGGACCGATTCGTCGGTGGTGCCTTCGAACGCGATCCCGAGCGTCTTGCGCACGAAGCTCTTCCCGCCGTCCGCGCCGACGAGGTAATCGACTCGCACCTGCTCGCCCGGAAGCTCGGCCGTCACGCCATCGGCGTCTTGTTCGAAGCCGAGTAGCGGGGTGCCGAGCTCGACCTGGACACCGAATTCGGCGAGCCGCTCGCGCAGGATCCCCTCGGTCCTCGACTGGCCGAGGAAGAAGCCGTTCGGGTAAGGCACGTCCGGGGTCGGTTCGGCGAGTTCGGCCATCATCCGCTCGCCGACGACCTCGCCACCCAGATGGATCTTCAGCGCCACGGGCGGCTGCCCGGCGGCCAGCACCGCGTCCAGGACGCCGAGGTCCTCGAAGACCTCCAGCGTGCGCGGCTGCAGGCCGTCGCCGCGCGAGCCCTCGAAGAACGTCTCGGCCTTCTCCACGATCCGCACGCCGACGCCGCGGCGCGCGAGGTCGATGGCCAGCGTGAGCCCGGTCGGACCGGCTCCCGCGATCAGCACTTCGGTCATCCCTACTCCAATGAATAATGATTCAGTGAATATGGATTCAGTTTGACCGTTGCTAGCCTTCCGTGTCAAGGAGGTGCCGATGACGGCGACGAGCCGCAAGGAGAAGGCGGCGGAGACCGAGGCCGCGCTCAAGGAGGCGGCAAAGCGCGTTTTCGCGGCGAAGGGGTACCTGAACACCAAGATCACCGACATCACGGCGGAGGCCGGGCGCGCGGCGGGATCGTTCTACAACCACTTCGCGAGTAAGGAAGAGCTACTCGAAGCGCTTCTCGCGGACCTCGCCGCGGCGAGTGACGTCAACGCGTCCTCGCCGGAGCACAAAGCCGACTTCACCGACCCCGACGCCGTGCGCTGGCACGTCCGCGAGTACTGGAACTTCCACCGCGACAACGCCGCGACGATGCTCGCGCTGCGCCAGGCCGCGATGGTCAGCGACGACTTCGCCCGCACGTACGCGCGTTTCGGCGCCGATCAGGCGGAGGACATCCTCGGCCACCTCGCGTACATCACCGCGGCGGGTATGGAACTCCCGGCGTCGGAACGGGTCACTCTCGCGATGATGGGCGAATTGGTCAACGGTTTCGCGCACACGTGGCTGCTCGACCCATCAGCGGTCTCCGAAGAAGAAGCCGTCGAGGCGCTGACACGATTCGTCTATCGGGGCTTCACGGGCCGCGACGTGAGCTGACTCAGGAAGCGAGCCGCTCCACGGCCGCGTCGATCCGCTCGTCCGTCGCCGTCAGGGCGATCCGGACGTGGTTCCCGCCGGTCGGCCCGTAGAACGTGCCGGGCGCGGCGAGGATGCCGCGATCGGCGAGCCAGTCGACCGTGTCGAGCGCGGATTCCCCACGCGTGGACCAGAGATACAGCCCCGCCTCGGAATGCGAGATCTCGAAACCGCTGTCCAGCAACGCCTTCCGCAGCACGAGCCGGCGGCGCGCGTAGCGTTCCCGTTGCACGGCAAGCGCTTCGTCGTCCTTCAGGGCGGCGACCATGGCCTCTTGCACGGGCCGCGGCACGATCAGCCCGGAGTGCTTGCGGATCTCCAGCAGCCCGGCGACGAGCTTCGGGTCACCGGTGACGAACCCGGCGCGGTAGCTCGCGAGGTTCGCGGACTTCGACAGCGAGTGGACGGCCAGCAGGCCGTCGAGGGAGCCGCCGTGCACGGACGGGTGCAGGATCGACACGGGCTCGCTTTCCCAGCCCAGCGCCAGATAACACTCGTCGGAGACCACGACGACGCCGCGTTCCCGCGCCCAGTCGACGACCTTGCGCAGATGGTCGACACCGAGCACGCGCCCGGTCGGGTTGGACGGCGAGTTCAGCCACAGCATCGACGGCCGCTGCGGGCCGAGCGCGAAAGTGCTGTCCGCCCGCAGCAGGGAAGCACCCGCCAGCAGCACTCCGACCTCGTAGGTCGGGTACGCCACCTCGGGGATGACGACGAGGTCACCGGGGCCGAACCCCAGTTGCCGCGGCAGCGACGCGACCAGTTCCTTCGAACCGATCGTCGGCAGCACGGCCGCCTCGGGAACGCCCTCGATGCCGTGCCGCCGCGAAAGCGCTTCGATCGCGGCGGCCCTGAGCTCGGGGATCCCGTGCGTGGTCGGATACCCCGGGATCTCCGACACGGACGCGAGCGCCGCGCGGATGCTCTCGGGGACCGGGTCCACCGGCGTGCCGATCGACAGGTCGACGATGCCGCCGGGATGCGCCTGGGCCTTCGCCTTGGCTTCGGCGAGTGAGTCCCAGGGAAAATCAGGAAGAGCGACCCGGCTCATTCGCCCTGCGGGGGAAGAGCCTTGATGAAGGCGGGGTCGTGGCTGGTCTTGCCGACCTTGGAGGCGCCACCGGGCGAGCCGAGCTCGTCGAAGAAGTCGACGTTGGCCTTCGTGTAGTCGTTCCACTCGTCGGGGACGTCGTCCTCGTAGTAGATCGCCTCGACGGGGCAGACCGGCTCGCAGGCACCGCAGTCGACGCATTCGTCCGGGTGGATGTACAGCATGCGGTCACCCTCGTAGATGCAATCCACGGGGCACTCGTCGATACACGCCTTGTCGAGCACGTCGACGCAGGGCTCGGCGATCACGTAGGTCACTGCGCACTCCTGCTTATCTCTGCTTCACCAGTCTGCAACGGACATTACGCGCCCACGGGCGCGACCGGCCCGCTTAGGCCACCCTTATCCACACCCCGGGTTCAGGCTTTCAGCGGTCTTTCCGGCGCGGCGGCGGAGTGGCCCTGCTGTCCCCGGTGATGCGGAACTTCGGGGCGGCGGGCTTCGCCGCCACTGTGTCCCTCTCGTCCTTCTCGACGGCCTGTTCCGCGCCCAACGCCCGGTTGAAGCCGTCGGAGATCTCGCGAACCAGGTCTTCGTTGTGCCTGTCGTCCTTGCGCGCGATGCTCATCGGGGTCCCTCCACTGCCTTCCTTGGCACAATCTAACCGTGAACAGTGCGGAAATGCTCGAGCTCACCTGTAGCCGGGCTTGGACTCCCCTGCTGGAGAGCCGGATCGGCGACTGGAGGCTCCGCTGGGCGGACGGGTTCACCGCACGGGCCAACAGTGCCCTGGCGATCGGTGACCCGGGAAAACCCCTGCCAGACGCCCTGCGGACGGTCTGTGACTTCGCCCACGATCATGCCATCCCGCCGGTCGTTCAGGTGATCCAGAACACGTCCACCGAAGCCGCGATCGAGGCACAGGGCTGGGTCCACTATGTGGAACACCGGCCCGCGCACGAGGTTCGCCTGCTCACCGGGCCGCTCTCGCGCGGGACCTCGGCCGGAGCGGTGATTCTCGACGAGCCGACGTCCGGATGGTGGGAGATGACGGCGGGCAGCGTGGAGCCGCCGGAGGCGCCGCGGCACGTCCTCGGCACCGGCAAGGTCGGCTTCGGGGTCGTCGAGCTGGACGGCGTCACGGCCGGCGCGGTGCGCGGAGCGGTCGTCGGCGAGTGGCTGCACATCGCCCGTTTGGAGGTACGGCCGGAGTTCCGGCGACGAGGACTGGCGCGCGGGCTGATGAACGCCGTGGGCGCTTGGGGCGCCGGCCAGGGCGCGACCGGGATGCTCCTGCAGGTCGCGGTGGCGAACTCGGGCGCGCTGAAGCTGTACGAAAGCCTGGGCTGTACGGAGCACCACAGGTACCGCTACTGGGCCCCGGCTCCGGGGGCGTGCGAGGATCGCCCGTCGTGAAGGTCGTCATTTTGGTCGGCGGAGTGGGCGGGGCCCGCTTCCTGCTGGGGGTCAAACAAGCACTGGGCATGCCCGCGACCGGTTCCGCGCCGGAATCGCCGCATGAGGTGACCGCGCTGGTGAACACCGGGGACGACGTGTGGATGCACGGTCTCCGCATCTGCCCGGACCTGGACACCTGCATGTACACCCTGGGCGGGGGGATCGACAAGGAACGCGGGTGGGGCCACGCCGGCGAGACCTGGACGGTCAAGGAGGAGCTCGCCGCCTATGGCGCCGAGCCGACCTGGTTCGGCTTGGGCGACAAGGACATCGCGACTCATCTGATCCGTTCGCGGATGCTGCGCGCGGGCTATCCGCTGTCTCAGGTCACCGAGGCGCTGTGCGACCGCTGGCAGCCCGGCGTGCGTCTGCTGCCGATGTCGGACGACCGCGTCGAAACGCATGTCGTGATCGACGATCCGGAAGATCCGGACCAGCGCAAGGCGATCCACTTCCAGGAGTGGTGGGTGCGCTACCGCTCCGAGCCGAAGGCGCATTCGATCATCGCCGTCGGCGCCGACGAGGCCAAGCCGGCGCCGGGAGTGCTCGACGCGATCGCGGCCGCCGACGTCGTGCTGTTCGCGCCGTCGAATCCGGTGGTCTCGGTGGGCACGACGCTCGGTGTGCCGGGGATCCGCGAGGCGCTGCGGAAGACGCGTGCCAAGGTCGTCGGTGTTTCGCCGATCATCGGCGGGAAGGCGTTGCGCGGCATGGCCGACGCGTGCCTGAGCGCGATCGGCGTGGAGACCTCCGCCGAAGCCGTCGGGCGGCATTACGGTTCCCGCAAGGAATCCCCCGACGGCGTGCTCGACGGCTGGCTGGTCGCCGAGGGTGAGACCGTCGACGTACCAGGGGTCGCCGTCCGCGACGTGCCCTTGCTGATGTCCGATGTGGACGCTACGGCGGCCATGGTGCGTGCGGCTTTCGATCTGGCGGGAGTTTCCGTTGACTGACCACGCTTCCGCGAAGATCGAGATCCTGCCGGTCGAAGGGTTGCCGGAGTTCCGTCCGGGCGACGACCTGACCGGCGCGATCGTCGAGGCGGCCCCCTGGCTGCGGTCGGGCGACGTCCTGGTCGTGACGAGCAAGATCGTCTCCAAGACCGAGGGAATGCTGATCCGCGTCCCGGCCGATCCCGAGGAGCGTGACGCCGCCCGGCGCGAACTCGTCGAGGAGGAGTCCGTCCGCGTGATCGCGCGGATCCACCGGACGGTGATCACCGAGAACAAACTCGGCATCGTGCAGGCCGCCTCCGGCGTGGACGCGTCGAACGTGGCCTCCGGCGAAGTTGCGCTGCTGCCGTCCGATCCGGACGCTTCCGCGCTCGCCCTGCGGAACGGGCTGCGCGAACGGCTCGGCGTCGAGGTCGCCGTCGTGGTCACCGACACCATGGGCCGCGCCTGGCGGGTCGGGCAGACCGACGCCGCGATCGGCGCTTCCGGCCTGCGGGTGCTGCATTCGTACGCGGGCGAGGTCGACAGCCAGGGCAACGAACTCGCCGTCACCGAGGTGGCGATCGCCGACGAACTCGCCGCCGCGGCGGATCTGGTGAAGGGCAAGCTCGGCGGGACACCGGTCGCCGTCGTGCGCGGCCTTCGGCTGACCGACGACGGTTCGACCGCCCGCAAACTGCTGCGGCCGGTCGAGGAGGACCTCTTCCGCCTCGGTACCAACGAATCCATCGCGCAGGGCCGCCGGGAAGCCGTGCTCGCGCGGCGTTCGATCCGGTCCTTCACCGACGAGCCGGTCGATCCCGAGGTGCTGCGCCGCGCGGTCGGGACGGCGCTGACGGCGCCCGCCCCGCACCACACGAAGCCGGTCCGGTTCGTGTGGCTGCGCGAGGAAGGCTTGCGCCGCAAGCTTCTCGACGCGATGAAGGCGTCGTGGCAGGCCGATCTCGAAGGCGACGACTTCACGCCCGAACAGGTCGCGAAACGGCTCAGCCGCGGCGACATCCTGTACAACGCGCCCGAGGTCGTGGTGCCGTTCCTCGTCGCCGAGGGCGCGCACACCTACCGCGACGACCGGCGGAACGCTTGCGAGCACACGATGTTCACCGTCGCCGGTGGTGCGGCCGTGCAGGGTCTGCTGGTCGCGCTCGCCGCCGAAGACCTCGGCTCGTGCTGGATCGGGTCGACGATCTTCGCCGCGGACATCGTGCGCGACGTCCTCGGCCTCGACGGGCGCTGGGAACCGCTCGGCGCGGTCGCGATCGGACATCCCGCCGCGCTCCCGCCCGCGCGCGGCCCCGTCGAACCCGGTGAAGGACTTCTCGAACTGTGACCCTGCACGACGACGTTGTGTCCACATTGTCCGGTTGGCGACCGGCGGACGCCGCCCAGGAATCCTTGCGCCAGGCCTATCTCGGCTTCCTCGCCGCCCGCGAAGACGTCTGCCGCCGCGAATGCGCGGCCGGGCACATCACCGCTTCGGCCGTCCTTCTCGACGCCGACGCGGAAAACGTGCTCCTCACGCTGCATCCGCGAGTCGGTCGCTGGCTGCAGCTCGGCGGGCACTGCGAACCCGGCGACGCGACGCTCGCGGACGCCGCTCTTCGTGAGGCACGCGAGGAATCCGGCATCGAGGACCTCGTGATCGACCCGGCCCCGGTGCATCTCGACGTCCACCCGATCACCTGCTCGCTCGGTGTGCCCACCCGCCATTTCGACGTGCGTTTCGTGGTGCGCGCACCCCGGGGAGCACAACCGGTACAAAGCGACGAATCGGACGATCTTCGTTGGTGGCCGGTGAATTCCCTCCCGAAAGGGTCGGAAGATCTCGCCGAACTGATGGAAGCCGCCGTGCCCGCGGCTTCCGGCCGTTAGGGTGTCGGCTGACGTCCTGAAGGGGGAATGATGCTGACGGCGCTGACGCCACATCTGGACCGCGTCCGGGTCCACAGCAGCGGAGACGGCGAAGGCGCCGGCTGGGTACTGCTGGTCCTGGCGATCATCATTATCATCATCGTGATCGCGGTGATCATCGTGAAGGTCAACCAGGCGAAGAAACCGCCGATGAACTTCCCGCAGAATCCGAACTTCGGTGGCGGCGGCCCGGCGCCCGGCTTCCCGCCACCGCCTCCGCCCGCCGGTGGCCCCGCCCCGCAGGGCAACTGGCAGCAGCAGCCCGGTTTCCCGCCGCCGCCTCAGCCCGGCTTCGGTCAGGCGCCCGGCTTCCCGCCGCCGCCCGCTCCGGCTCCGGCAGGTTTCCCGCCGCCGCCCGGCGCACCGGCACCCGCCCCGTTCGGCGCGCCCGGCATGGCCCAGCCGGGTTTCCCGCCGCCGCCCCCGCAGGCCGGGCCGCCGATCGACGGCAGCGCGGACCGCACGCAGGTCGTGTCCCCGCGGCAGCAGGCGGACGCCGGCGCCGACCGCACCCAGGTCGTCTCCCCCGCGGGCGGCGATCGCACGCAGGTGGTGCCCGGCGGCGCCGGTGACGCCACGCAGGTCGTCCCCGGCGGTGGTGGCGACCGGACCCAGGTGGTCCCGCCCCGTCAGTGACCCAGCAGGGAGAAACCGCATGGTCAGGGTCGACCCGAACTCCTCGGTCCCGCCCTTCGAACAGGTCCGCACCGCCTACGCGGAGCGGATCAACGACGGCACGCTGCCCGTCGGGGCGAAACTCCCGACCGTGCGGAAACTCGCCGAAGACCTCGGCATCGCCCCGAACACGGTCGCCAAGGCCTACCGCGAACTCGAAGAAGCGGGCCTGATCGAGACCCGGGGCAGGGCGGGGACGTTCGTGAGCGCCGTCGGCGACGAGACCCGCGAGCGGGCCAGGCAGGCGGCCGCCGACTACGCCGCGCTGACCAGGAAGCTGGGTCTCGGTCGCGACGAAGCCAAGGCGATCGTCGACGCCGCGCTCGGCTGATCCGCCTTTTCGAAAAAGAACAAAGGAGGTTCGCCGTGATCGGGATCATCCAGCTGGTGGTCATCATGGTCGTGCTGGCGTCCGTGGGAGCCGGGATCTTCTTCCTGGTCAAGACGCTCAACAAGCCGAAGCCGCCGCCGTATCCGCCCCAGTACCCGCCGCCGCGGCAGCCGCCACCGGGCTGGTGAGGGGGTCGCCGGTTAGTCTCTCGGCATGGTCCTTCTTTTGGTACTGCTGGTCGGCGCCCTGATCCTGGCCGGGATCGGGGTCGGCGTCTTCTTCCTGGTGAAGTCGAACTCCAAGCAGCCGCCCGCGCTCCCGCACCACCAGTACCCGCAGCAGCAGCCGCAGTACCCGAGCCAGCAGCAGCCCTACCCGCCGCAGGGCTGGGGCAACTGAGTCACATCGCGCGGTAGTCGCGGAGTTCGATCTTCGGCCCGAACCTCGGCCGCCGGAATCCGGCCGTCGACAGGTAACGCACCGCGCGCTGCCGCTGCGGCGAATACGGCGCCAGCACCTCGGACATCCCGGCGTCGTCGAGTTTCGTGCCGACGAGCGCGTGCCCGACCATCGACGGGATGTTGTAGTCGCCGAAGCTCACCGCGTCCGGGTCTCCCCAGGCGCGCTGCGCGATCTCCGCCGCGGTCCACACGCCGATGCCGGGTACCTTCCGCAGCCAGGCCCGGCCTTCGACACCCTTCAGTTCGACGGCCTTCTCCAGCCGCGGTGCGACGCGAGCCGCCGCGATCAGCGTCGTCCGCCGTTTCAGGTCCACCCCGGCGCGATGCCATTTCCAGTCCACAATGGATCGGATGGCGACGGGCGTCGGCGGCACGCGCAGCCGTGACGGCGCCGGCCCCGGTGCCGGTTCGCCGAACCAGCGGCACAGTTCACCCCACGACCGCAGCGCCTCCGCGCTGGTCACCTTCTGTTCCAGCACGGCGAGCACCAGCGCGTCCCACACCCGCCCGGTCGAGCCGAGGCGCAGTCCCGGGTTCCGGCGCCGGGCCGACGCGATGACGTCGTGGTGCGCGACGAAGTCCGAGTCGTCGTCGTGCGCGCCGAGCATCGCCGGGACACCTTCGAGCAGCTTGTCCGCGCCGGGGCCCCAGGCCTCCGCCTCGATCTCGCCGTCCGCGCGCCGAAGCAGCGCGAGCGTGCCGGCGCCGTCCGCCGTGTTGGCGGCCAGCCAGGTGACCCCGCCCTCGGTCCGGACGACGTTGGGCGAACGCGACCCACGGCTCAGCGGGCCCAGAACAGTGTCCAGGTCCAGCTCGAAGGCAGGACGGAATCGCACACACCGAACCTACCCGGCACTCGGCTAGGGTGAGCGGGCCACCTGAACCCGGATGCCCATGGAGGACTGGACGATGACCGAGCGACCGGCGAAGGCCTCGATCGTCAGCGGGTACTTCAACCCGCTCCACCAGGGCCACCTCGACCTGTTCGAGGCCGCGCAGGCGCGCTCCGGCTACCTGATCGTCATCGTCAACAACGATCACCAGCAGGTCCTCAAGAAGGGCAGGGTGATCCAGGTCGAGGACGTCCGGGCCCGGATCGTCCGCGCGCTGCGCATCGTCGACGACGTGTACATCGCCGTCGAGGAGGGGCCGGGCATCAACGAGTCGTTCGACCTGATCCGCGCGGCGTACCCGGACACGGAGCTCGAGTTCTGCAACGGCGGTGATCGGCGCAACGTCGACGAGCTCCCGGCCGACGAGGTCGAGGCAGGGGCGCGCAACAACATCTCGATGATCTACGGCATCGGCGGCACGGACAAGGCCGACTCCAGCACCCGGATCCTTTCGGACATGGAAGCCTGACACCGATATTTGTCGGACGACGTTCGCGGGTCTGCTGACGGCGGGCGCTCCCAGGGCCTACCCTGGACACCACACAGTCGGCCCTGAACCCAGAGGGCCCCAGGTCAGTCGGGAGGCCTAGGGGAATGGACCCCCGTGCTCGGGCGGACGCCTTGCTCGCACGCGCAAGCGCGCGTGGAGCCTTCGTCGTGACACCGGACAACGCGACGTCTCCGATGGACTCCGCGAACACTCAGCAGATCCCCCGGTCGGTGGTCGCCGAGATCGACCGTTCGTCGGATCCGGATACGACCACTCAGCTACCGGCTTCGCTGATCGCGGAGAACGATCACCCGCTCGCGGGGCCCGAGCCGACGACACGGCTGGACCTGCCGGCGGTGCGGGGCGAAGGCTCGACTCAGCCGCAGCCGTACCCTCGCCGTCCCGGCGCCCCGCAGCCGACCAGGCCGCTGCCGCAGGCGACGACCCCGCTCACCCGGCGGCCGCCCGCCGCGCCGGTGCAGAGCCCGCTGATCGAGCAGCCGGAGCCGGAGACCGTCGAGAACGAGGTCGGCGGCTTGGTGCCGACGGTGAAGCAGAACCCTTCGGGGCGTTCGAACCTTTCGCGCCGTCTGGACGGCATCTAGGCGCCATCCTCAGCCGGTCTGGATCACCCGGTCGATCTCCTTGATCGCCGCTCCCCCGCCGTACGTGGCGTTGGACAGCATCGCGACGTCCAGCCCCTCCGCCGGATAGTGCCGCATGAGCGAGCAGACGCCGATGTTCCCGCCGTCCTTGTAGTAGTGCCGCACCGAGCCGTCCGGCGACAGGACGAATTCGAGGCCGAAGCCGTACCGAACGCCGCTGCTGTGGAGCACTTGCGGCGTGAGGAACTCCTTCGTGCGCTCCCGGGACAGGAGCCGTTCTTCGCGGATCGCCCGCAGAAACCGGACGAGGTCGCCGACGGTGCAGTACGCCCCTCCATCGGGTGAGCCGATCGGCGGGTAGCTGAAGATGTTCTGCTTCCAGCCGGTGATCCGTTCGCCGTCGAGGATCGGGTCCCAGCCTTCGGCGACCCTCGGCTGGGGATCGCGCCGGTCGAAGAACCCCGAATCGGTCATCCCCGCGCGGTCGAGCACGGCCTCCCGGACGTGGTCGCGATAAGGCCTTCCGGTGATCTCCTCGATCACCAGTCCCGCGAGGACATACCCCGAGTTGCAGTACCGGCAGCCCTCGCCTGGCGCGAAATTCGGTGCCCGGTAAGCGAAATTGGGCAGATGGTCACGGGTGTCCACCACCGAGTACACCGGCTTGTCGACCCACAGCGCCTCGTAACTCTCGCCCGCTTCCTCGTCGGCGTCGTCGGCGATCCCGGACGTGTGCGTGAGCAGCTGCCGCGTCGTCGCCCCGGGCGCGATCACCGTGCCGGCGAGGTCGATGATCTCGCCGATCGGGCGGTCGAGGTCCAACCGGCCCTCGTCGGCCAGCCGCAGCGCGGCGATCGCGGTGACGACCTTGGTGATCGACGCGGTGTCGTACCGGATGTCCGGCGCGTTCGGCACCGACCAGCGGCGGCTGGCCAGGCCGTAACCGCGTTCGAACAACGTCTCGTCGCCGCGCCGGATCAGCACGACTCCGGCGAAACGGTCCTCCCCGGCGCGTTCCGTCAGCCAGCTGTCCAGTGCGGCGAAGTCCATGCACCGACGGTAACGACCACGGGGAACCCGGTCGCGTGAATTCCGCTGGCCGGAACGGCTACTTCCGGCGCGTTTCGAGCTTGAGCCGCAGCGCGAGACCGGCCTTCACCGCGAGCATGACCGGCTTCCACAGGAGACCGCGGTGACGGTCCGCGAGGTAGCGGTACGCGCTTTCGTGGTGCGCGCGCAGCATCTTCGCCGAAGCCTGCGAAGTCGAGTGCCCGCCGATGTGCATGACGCTGGACGAAGGCGCGTACACGTTCAGCCAGCCCGCTCGGGACAGGCGGTCACCGAGGTCGACGTCCTCGAAGTACATGAAGTAGCGCGTGTCGAACCCGTCGACCGAGTCGAAGGCCTCGCGACGGAACAGCTGGCAGGACCCGGAAAGCCAGCCGGCCGTGCGTTCGACCGGGGTGCCGGTCTCCTGCCGGTACTGCCGCGTCCACGGGTTGCCCGGCCAGATCTTGCCGAACGCCGCGTGCCCGATCCCGCGGCCGAACGACGGCAGCAGCCGGGCCGACGGGTACACCGTGCCGTCGAGATCGTGGATGAGCGGGCCGAACGCGCCACCGCGCGGCCAGCGCTCGGCCACCTCGAGCAACGCGTCGAGCGAACCGGGCTCCCATTCGAGGTCCGGATTCACCACGACGACCCAACCGTAACTGTCGTCGAGTTCCGCGACGCCCCGGTTCGCGGCCGTGCCGTAACCGACGTTCTCGCCGATGCTGAGCAGCTTGACGTTGTCCCGGCGGGCGGCCTTCTCCGGCGCGCCGTCCGTGGAGGCGTTGTCGGCGACGACGACCTGGACGTCCCGGTCCGTCGCCTTCTCGAGCGTGTCGAGGAACTTCTCGAGGGTCTCGCCGGGGAAGTACGTCACGGTCACGACGGCGATCCCGTCGCCGTAGCTGGGGTGCTCAGTCACGCGGCCATTGTCCACCCGTCACCGAACGCGACCGAGCCGCACCCACCTCGGGTGGTAGCAAAGGTCCCTTGCTCCCCCGCCGCTCTGCGAGGGGCTGGAGCCTCCAGCAGAGATGTCCCCAATGTGGCATTGGAGACGCTGAGGGTCCCCAATGCCACATTGGGGACATCCGGACGGCGGGCGGTAGGGGGTGCAGAAGCGGGAACCTCAGCCGGCCCGTCGCTGCGCATGCCGGTGCCAAGCCTTCGCGTAAGCCTCACGGTGCCGCTCCGCGGTCGTCGCCCACGAGAACTCCTTCGCCCGCCGAAGCGCGGCTTCGGCCAGCTCGGCCCGCCTCGCCGGGGCGTCGAGCAGCTCCGAGATGGCCGCGGCGACGTCTCCGGCGCCGACACCGCAGTAGGCGACCGCGTCCCCGCCGACCTCCGGCAGCGAAAGCCGTCGCGTCGTGAGCACGCTCGCGCCGCACGCCATCGCCTCCAGCACCGGCAGCCCGAATCCTTCACCGAGGCTCGGATAGGCGACCAGTTCGGAGCCGCCGAGGAAACCGGCGAGCGTGTCGAACGGCAGGTATCCGGCCCGGATCACCCGCAGCCGGTGCGGAACGGCGTCCAGCGCGCGTTCGACCTGCGAATCCCAGCCCGGCTGCCCGGCCAGCACCAGGGCGGGCGGGTTCGGCCTGCCGATCACGGCGTGCGCGAAGCCGCGGATCAGCGCGGGCACGTTCTTGCGCGGTTCCAGCGCGCCGAGAAAGGCGACGTACGGCGTCTTCCCGAGTCCGACGGCCTGGCGCGCGGCCTCGATCTCCGCGGGCGAGGGCGGATGGAACCGGTCCGGTTCGACGCCGTGGTGGATGATCTCCAGGTCAGCCGTGCGCACCTGGCCGACACGCTCCAGTTCGGCCGCCGTGGCGATGCTCGGTACGACGCACAGCGTCGCGCGGCGAAGCGCCGTCGCGGTCCAGGCGCGGAAGAAGCGCGCCTTCACCGAAGAGTGCAGGACGGCGTCGGTGAAGAAGGTCGCATCGTGCAGCGTCACCACCGAAGCGGCCGGGCTGGCCAGCGGCATCGTGTAGTGCGGCGAGTGGACGACGTCGGCGGCGAGCCGCCGGACCAGTCGCGGCAGGGTCGCCTGCTCCCAGGTCAGCCTCGCCGTCCTGGTCGATGTCGACGGTGAGGTGGGCACGATCCGCGCGCCGGGCGCGAGCCGGTCGTACAGCACCGCGTCCCTCGGCTGGCAGACGACGGTGATCCGCGCGCCGTCCTCGTCCAGCGCCGCGACCAGCGAATCCACGTAACGACCGACGCCACCCCGGTCCGCGGGGACGGCGGTCGCGTCGATCAGCACGCGAGGGTCATCGGTCACCCTAGGAGGGTACGGCGATGCACTAGGTCCGCGGTGGGGAACCGACAAACTGATCCCGCTGGTGGAGAGCCCAAACCGCCGAAGCGGCACGCTCCCAGGTGAACTCACTCGAACGGCTGAGACCACTGTCACGCAGCGCTGCCGCGCGCTCCGGCTGCCCGAGTACGTCCCGAAGGGCATCCGCAAGCGCTTGCGCATCGCCGACAGGGACGGTGACGCCCGCTCCCCCGGCCACCTCCACCAGGGCGGGGACGTCCGAATGCACCACCGGCACCCCGGCCGCCATCGCCTCGATCAGGGGCAGCCCGAACCCCTCCGCCCGGCTCGGCATCGCCAGCACCGACGCGCCCCGCACCGTGAACGCCAGCTCCGCGTCGCTCACCTTCCCCAGCAGCCGGACGTCGGCGCCGTGCTCGCGTGCCAGCGCCATCGGGTCGATGCCGCCCCAGCCCGGCTGCCCGGCCAGCACCAGCGGGACGCCGATCCGCCCGACGGCGTCGATCAGCACGTCGACGCCCTTGCGCGGCTCGATCGTCCCGATCGCGAGCACGTACCGCTCCGGCAGCGCGACCTCGGCGAACTCGGAATGCGGCCGCACACCGTGCGGGATCACGCGCACCGGCACCGAAACCGGCACCAGCGCGGCGAGCTCGTCCGCGATCGCTCGCGTGGGCACGGTCAGCGCGGTCGCCCGCGACGCGGCCCGCGCGATCACCGCCTTGTGCCAAGCGACGCCGCGCGGGGTCAGCGTCTCGGGATGCGTCCACGGCACGGTGTCGTGCACCGCGACCGACAGCGTCCGCCCCTCCGGCACGCGGGCGGGCGCCAGCGGCGTCGGCGCGTGGACCGCGTCGCCGCCCGGCCACCACGGCAGGCCCAGCTGCCACGCGGCGATCAGCGCCCGCGGCGGGATCGGCAGCACGCGCGGCCCGTCGACCCCTTCGACGACCGCGGCCTCGATGTCGGCATGCCGTGCGACGACGCTCGACACCGTCCAGCCGGGCGGAGCGGTCTCGGCGAGCGCCCGCAGCAGCTCACCGGTGTAGCGGCCGGTCCCGCCGGGGACCGGCGCCAGCAGCTGCTCGGCGAGCACGACCAGTTCGGGCATGGTCTCTATTCTCTCTGGCATGCCCAGCACCACCGTCGTCGTGGTCACCTGGCGCGGCGCCGCGCACATCACCGCGTGCCTCGACGCCCTCGCCGCGCAGTCCCGCCCGCATCGGACGTTGGTCGTCGACAACGCCTCCGACGACGGAACGGCCGCCCTGCTCGCCGCGCATCCCTCGAAGCCCGAGGTGCTCCGGCTTCGGCGCAACACCGGTTACGCGGGTGCCATGGCCGCCGCACTGGACAAAGTGGACACTCCGCTGATGGCCTGGCTGAACGACGACGCCGCTCCGGCCCCAGGCTGGCTCGCGACCTGCGAAGACACCCTCGGGAAAGCCCCGCTCGCCGCTGCCGTGAGCGCCCGGCTGACACTGGCCGACGGGACTGTCCAGTCCACCGGCGTCCGCCTGACGGCCGACGGCCACGGCGCCGACCTGCCGGAATCCACCGACGAGGTCTTCGGCTTCTGCGGGGGCGCGGCCGTGCTCGACGTCGAGGCGCTCCGTTCCGTCGGCGGCGTCCCGGCCTCCTACTTCTGCTACTACGAGGACACCGACACCGCGTGGCGGCTGCGGCTGGCAGGGTGGGACGTCGTCAGCGCCGACGCCGAAGTCACCCATCAGCATGGCGCGAGCACGCGCCCCGGTTCGGTCCAATTCCACCTGTGGAATGAACGCAATCGCCTGCTGACCCTCCTCCGGTGTGCTCCGCGGCAGGTGGCGATCCGCCAGCTGGTCAAGTTCGCCGCGCTCACGCTCGTCCTGGTCCTTCGAGGGAAACCGACGGCACCGAACTTCCGTCCGATCCTCCGGTGCCGGGTCCTGGGCGCCATCGCCGCCCGCCTGCCACGCACGCTCGTCGAGCGGCGGGCGATCGGGCGACGGGCGACACTGGGCCGAGGCGCGGTCTGGGACGCGTGGGCGGGCAATTAAGCTTGCCCCAATCGAGAGCAGGGAGTACGGCTTTGGCGCAGGGGGAAACGCAACCGGTCGTCTCGGTGATCGTGGTGAACTACCGGGGGGCCGCCGACACCGTCACCTGCCTGCGCTCACTCGCTGAACACGATTACCCGAACCTCGAGGTCATCTGCGTCGACAACGCCTCCGGCGGCACCGACGTGGCCGAGATCAAGGCCGCCGCACCGGGCGTCAAGCTCGTCGAGTCCCCGGTGAACTCCGGTTTCGCGGGCGGCTGCAACCTCGGCGCGAAGCACGCCACCGGCACCGTCCTCGCCTTCCTCAACAACGACGCCCGCCCGGCTCCCGGCTGGGCCGGAGCGGCCGTCGCCGAATTGCGCGCGCAGCCGACCGTCGCCGCGGTGGCCAGCAAGGTCCTCGACTGGGACGGCACAGGCACCGATTTCGTCGACGCGGGCCTGACCTGGTTCGGCATGGGTTACAAACGCCACGCCGGCAGCCCGCTGGCCGACGTCCCCGCCGCCGAACACGAGATCGCCAAGGACGTCCTGTTCGCGACCGGTTCGGCGATGTTCGTCCGCGCCGGGGTGTTCGCCGAACTCGGCGGCTTCGACGAGCGGTTCTTCATGTTCTACGAGGACGTCGACCTCGGCTGGCGGCTGAACCTGCGCGGCTGGCGGGTGCGCTACGTGCCGGAGTCGCTGACCTACCACAAGCACCACGCCACGATGTCCACAGTGGACGCTCCGGATTCCGGGCGCGAGACATTCCTGCTGGAGCGCAACGCCTTGGCGGCGCTGTACAAGAACCTCTCCGACGAGACACTCTCGCGCGCGCTGCCCGCCGCACTGGCCCTGGCCGTCCGCCGGGCGACGGCGCGAGGCGACCTCGACGCCACCCAATTCGATCTCGCGCGGGGCGTCGGCCCGGCCGAGACCGGTCCGGTCGAGGTACCGAGGACGACACTGGCCGGCGTGCTGGCGATCGACCAGTTCGTCGAGCTGCTGCCGTCGCTCGCCGAGTCCCGCGCCGCCGAGCAGGCCGCCCGCGTCCGCACCGACGCCGACCTGCTTCCCTTGCTGCGAAAGGCTTTGGAGCCCGCGTATCCGCTGCCGCGCTATCTCGCCGCGCATGACGTCCTGGTCGAGACGTTCGGCATCGACGCGCTCTTCGGGCAGCGCCGCAAGGTACTGGTGATCACCGGCGACGCGATCACCGAGCGGATGGCGGGCCCGGCGATCCGTGCGTGGAACATGTCCGCGACCCTGGCCGCCGAGCACGATGTCCACCTGGTGACGATCAACCCGCTCGCCGACCCGCCGCCCGCGCCGTTCCGGGTCAGCGCGGCGACCCGGCGTGATCTGGAAACGCCGATCGCCTGGGCCGACATCATCGTCCTGCAGGGTCACGTGCTGGAGCTCGCGCCCTCGCTCAAGAAGCAGTACGCGCACAAGATCGTGGTCGCGGATCTCTACGACCCGATGCACCTGGAGCTGCTCGAACAGGGCAAGGGCGTCCCCGACGACAAGCGGGCCCTCGACCTCATCGGGGTCACCAAGGTCCTCGACGCGCAGCTGGAACGCGGGGACTTCTTCCTGTGCGCGTCGGAGCGTCAGCGCCACTTCTGGCTGGGCCACCTCGCCGCGATGGGCAGGCTCTCGCCGCGGCTGTACGACGCCGACCCGACCACCCAGTCGCTGCTCTCGATCGTCCCGTTCGGACTGTCCCCCCAAGCACCGGTCCGCACCGGCCCCGGCCTGCGGTCCACTTTGGACGGCATCGGCGAGACCGATCACGTCGTGCTGTGGGCGGGCGGGGTCTACAGCTGGTTCGACCCGCTCACGCTGGTCCGCGCGATCGAACTGCTGCGGCAGCGCCGCGGCGACGTCCGCCTGGTGTTCCTCGGGATGAAGCATCCCAACCCCGAGGTCACCGAGATGGACATCGGCGCGCGCACGATGCTGCTCTCGGACACGCTCGGGCTCACCGGCAAACACGTGTTCTTCAACCAGCAGTGGGTGCCGTACGAGGAACGTCAGAACTGGCTGCTGGACGCGAACTGCGGTGTCACCACGCATTACGAGCACGTCGAGACGACGTTCGCGTTCCGCACGCGGGTGCTGGACTACCTGTGGGCCGGGCTGCCGATCGTCACCACCGACGGCGACTCGTTCGCCGATCTGGTCCGCGAGGAACGGCTCGGCGTCGTCGTCCCGGCCGAGGACGTGGAGGCGCTGGCCGACGCGCTGGAAAAGGCGTTGTACGACGAGGAGTTCGCCGCGGGCTGCGTCGAGCGGATGGCCGCGGTCGCCCGGCGTTACGCCTGGCCGGAAGCGCTGAAACCGCTGGTGGAGTTCTGCCGGAACCCGCGGCCCGCCGCGGACCGGCTGCCCGGTTCGGAAGACCTCGTGCTCACCGCACCGGTGCGGGGCAAGGAAATGCTGCGCCGCGACGTCGACCTGATCCGCGAGTATCTCGCCGACGGCGGCCCGAAGGAGCTCGTGCGGCGCGTCGGCGGCCGGGTGGTCAAGGTCGCCAAGCAGAGGCTCGGCCGTGGCTGACCGCCCCTTGCGCGTCCTGCTCGACGGGACCCCGCTTCTCGGTGCCAGGACGGGTATCGGCCGGTACACCGTCGCCCTGTCCGAAGAGCTCGCCTCGATGTCCGAAGTGGACACTCGCGCGGTCGCGTTCACCTTGCGCGGCTGGCGACGGCTGCGGCACGTGCTCCCACACGGCGTCCGCGCCCGCGGTATGCCGGTGGCGGCACGGTTGCTGCGGAAGGCGTGGCTGCGTTCGCAACTGCCGCCGGTGGAGCTGTTCGCCGGGCCGACGGACGTCGTGCACGGCACCAACTTCGTGCTGCCCGGCCGGTTCCGCGCGGCGGGTGTGGTGACCATCCACGATCTGGCCTTTTTGGACGCTCCCGAAGAACTCGCGCCGAGCGATCACGAACTGCCGCGGCTGGTCCGGCGCGGCGCCAAGCTCGCCGACGCGATCTGCACGCCCACCAACGCCGTCGCCGACCAGGTCGCCGAACGGCTCGACGTGGACCGCGGCAAGATCATCGTCACCCCGCTCGGCGTGAACCCGGCGTGGTTCACCGCGCGCCCGCCGGATCCGGAGCGCCGCAAGGAACTGGGTCTTCCGGACAAGTACCTGCTCTTCGCCGGCGCCCCTGGGCCCCGGAAGGGCCTGCACTGGCTCCAGCAGGCCCACGAGGCCGCGCCGGATCTGCCGGATCTGGTGTTCGTCGGCCCCGGTTCGTTCTCGGTGGGCCCACGTTCGCGGCACGTCGGCTACCTGTCGGACGTGAACCTCCGGCGCGTCGTCGCCGGGGCCAGCGCCCTGGTGCTGCCGTCACGCGACGAAGGCTTCGGGCTCCCGGTGCTGGAAGCGCTGGCGTCGGACGTTCCCGTGGTGTGCACGGACATCCCGGCACTGCGCGAGGTCGCGGGCAATTGCGCGAGCCTGGTGCCCTATGAGGACGTCGACGGACTCGTGGAGGCGCTTCGGATCGCCGTCAGCGACCCGCACGCCGTCGCCACTTCGGCCGCGCGCCGCGCCCACGTCGCGAACTTCACCTGGCGCGCGTGCGCCGAACTCACCGTCGCCGCGTACCGCCAGGCCAGCACGAAACACTGATCTCCCGTACTACGCCGTCAGCCCGCTGTTTCTGTATTGAATTGTTACCATCGTTCGCCGGTCTTGCTGTATCGAACGCGCCCGCGAGCCCGACTGTCGTTGCATGGTGGTCCAACGAATCGGCTCAGGGCAGACAGCAGCGCCAAAACCGGCGAAGAACCTCGGATGCGTACTGGTGACCATAGACGACCTGGACGCGTTAATGCACCTGCTGTCGAGAAATTCGACGAGCCCAACGCTGCCGGTCGTGGAGTTCGCGGGTGGCTCCTTCGACGAGGCGGCGGATATCCGCTTGTTGTCGGATGCGGAATTGAGGCAGCTGACCATCAAGACGGATTTGGTGGAAGTCGTTCTGGCAGAGGTTGAAGCGAGGGCCATCGGAGACGAAGAAGAGTCACTGAGGGTGTGTACCGAGTGGGCCCAATCTCGCCGGACGAAGATTTCGAGACTGCGTTCTTTGGACCGCTGGGAGAAGGCGCTGAGCATCTCCATGTTCCTCACCCTCCTTGCCGGCGCAGCCGGAAGCCTGCTCAGCGCCATTTTCAAAATAAAGCTGCCGGGCGAACCTGATCCTTCATTCTTCACCACCTGGCCAGGAGCCGCGTTTTTTCCCGCACTGTTACTGGGATTCATCATCGCGCTCATGACGCCGGCGACATCCGGGGTCATCATAAAGCCGGTCACACTCGCGCGGTATCGCGAGGATCAAACCGTCGGGAACCGCCATTGGCAAACGGCGACCATTTCTCTCTCCGCCGTGGTCGTGGCCCTGACCGGCTGGATTCTGACCCTGCTGATCAAGAAGTAGACGCCCCTCCACGCCAGCCGAACCTCAGGAGGCGAAGTAGGCCTTCAGCGCATCGGACCAGTCCCGAAGCGGCGTGAGACCAGCCTCGCGCCACGAGGCGTTCGACAGCACCCCGTACGCCGGACGCGCCGCCGGGCGTGGGAATTCCGCCGTCGTACAAGGCTTCACCCGAGCGGGATCCGCGCCGAGTTCCGTGAAGATCGCCTTCGCGAAACCACACCACGTCGTCGACCCGCCACCAGTGCAGTGCAGCACCCGCTGCGAAGGCCCGTCACCCGCGGCGATCCGGCCGGCCAGCTCCAGCAGCCCGGCGGCGAGGTCTCGCGACCAGGTCGGCGAACCGGTCTGATCGTCCACTACGGACAGTTCCTCGCGTTCCTTTTCCAGGCGCGCCATGGTCTTCACGAAGTTCGACCCGGTCTTGCCGTACACCCAGGACGTCCGCACGATCCAGGACCGGGCTCCGGACCCGAGTAGCGCGTCCTCGCCGGCCGCCTTCGTCCGGCCGTAGGCGTTGAGCGGGCCCAGCAAGGCATCGGTTTCGTACGGCGAAGTCGCGTCACCGGCGAACACGTAGTCCGTGGACACGTGAATGAGCGGAACGCCGCGCGACGAGCACGCCGCGGCGAGCACCCGGGGGCCGTCGGCGTTCACCGCGAACGCCCGTTCCTCATCGGTTTCCGCCGCGTCGACCGCGGTGTAGGCCGCCGCGTTGATCACCACCGGCGACCTCCCCGCCGCCCGTGCCCGGTCCGCCAGTGCGGTCACCGCGGCGACGACCTGGCCGGTGTCGCGCACGTTCAGCTCAGACGACGACGGGGTCACGGCTTCGATGGAGCCCACGGCCAGCGCCGCGAGGTCCTGCCCCAGCTGACCGGATCCGCCCGGTACGAGAATGCTCAGCACCTGTTCACGCTCCCGCACGGTTCTTCAGCGGTTCCCACCACGATCGGTTTCCGCTGTACCAGGCGACCGTGTCGGCCAGACCGTCCTCAAAGGACTGCCGCGGCGCGTAACCGAGCTCCGCCGAGATCTTGGTGATGTCGACCGAATAGCGGCGATCGTGCCCCTTGCGGTCCTCGACCGGCTCGACGCTCTCCCAGTCCGCGCCGACGGCGGCCAACAGCCGCTCGGTCAGCTCGCGGTTGGTCAGTTCCGTGCCACCGCCGATGTTGTAGACCTCGCCCGGCCTGCCGCCGTCGGCGACGAGCTGGATGCCGCGGCAGTGATCGTCCACGTGCAGCCAGTCACGCACGTTGAGCCCGTCGCCGTAGAGCGGGACCTTCTTGCCGTCGAGCAGGTTGGTCACGAAGAGCGGGATGACCTTCTCCGGGAATTGGTACGGACCGTAGTTGTTCGAGCACCTCGTGACACAGACGGGGAGCCCGTGCGTGCGGAAGAACGAACGGGCCAACAGATCCGAGGACGCCTTCGACGCCGAGTACGGCGAATTCGGCTCCAGCGCGTGGTCTTCGGCCCAGGAACCCTCGTCGATCGAGCCGTAGACCTCGTCGGTGGACACGTGGACGAACTTCCCGACCTCGGCCTCGAGCGCGGCCTGCAACAGGGTCTGCGTGCCGAGCACGTTGGTCAGCACGAAGTCGGCCGCGCCGGTGATCGAACGGTCCACATGGGACTCGGCGGCGAAGTGCACGACCAGGTCGATGCCCCGCATGAGCTCGTTGACCAGGGCGGCGTCGCAGATGTCGCCCTTTTCGAACCGGTAACGCGGATTCTTGCGCACCGGCTCCAGGTTCGCTTCGTTGCCCGCGTAGGTCAGCTTGTCGAGCACGATCAGCTCGGCGTCGGCCAAGCTCGGGTACGCGCCTGTCAGCACCTGCCGGACGTAATGCGAACCGATGAATCCGGCACCCCCGGTGACCAGCACTCGCATCCCGCGATCCTCCCTCTACGACTTCACCGACCGGCCGAGTGTGTCACGACCGGGGCAACCTTTCACCAGCCTACGGACGTCTAACACGAGGATCAGTAGAGTTGGCGGCGAGGCACACGTGTGCCCTGGGGAGATTCGTGGAGGACCGCACGTGACCGAGTGGCCCGGGCCACCCATTCCGGCGCGCCGTGGCGGCGGCGTCGTGGTGTTCGCCCGTCGCGGCGTGAAGGTCGTGTTCAGCCTGGTCTCGATCACGATCCTGGCGCTGACCTGGTGGGGCTGGCAGTTCATCGGCGACCCGTCGCAGGGCTTCGCGACCACGAACATCTTCGAGGACAACGGTCATCCGCCCGCGAAACCGCTGGACGGCGCGATCGACATCCTGCTCGTCGGCCAGGACAGCCGCACCGACGCGCAGGGCAACCCGCTGCCGCGCGAGGTCCTCGACATGCTGCACGCCGGTGTTTCCGACGGCGAGCGCCAGACCGACACGATGATCCTGGTGCACATCCCCCAGAACGGCAAGAAGGCGGTCGCGATCTCCTTCCCCCGCGACTCGTGGGTCGAGATCACCGGCGGTTTCGGCAAGCACAAGCTCAACAGCGCGTACGTGTACGCCTACAACGACACGTCGAAGACGCTGCAGCAGCAGGGCAACGCCGACCTCAAGGACGTCGACGCCAAGGCCAAGGACGCCGGCCGCAAGAACCTGATCGCGACGCTGGAGAAGTTCATCGGCAAGCCGAAGATGATCGACCGGTACGCCGAGGTGAACCTGTCGAGCTTCTACGAGATCACCAAGGCGATCGGCGGCGTCGAGGTCTGCCTCAACAACGCGGTCAAGGAGAAGAAGTCCGGAGTGGACCTGCCGGCCGGCAGGTCCACCGTGGAGGGCGTCCAGGCGCTCGCGTTCGTCCGTCAGCGCTACGACCTGCAGAACGGCGACCTCGACCGGATCGCGCGCCAGCAGGCCTTCCTGTCGGGGCTGGCGAACAAGGTGCTCTCGTCCGACGTCCTGATCAACCCGGCGAAGATCACCGACCTGATCAACGCGGTGAAGAAGTCGGTCGTGCTGTCGGCGGGCTGGGACCTACCCGAGTTCGCCGCCCAGATGCGCGGGCTGACCAGCGGAAACGTCGAGTTCCACACCATCCCGACCCAAGGCGACGCGACCATCGGCGGCGCCGCCGTGCTCCGGGTGGCCCCGGCGCAGGTGCAGGCCGAAGTCACCCGCCTGACCTCCGACGGCGAGAAGGCGCCGGCCGAGACCTCGGCCACCCTGCCGGGCGCGGAAGCGGTGACCGTCGAACTCTTCGACGGATCGGGTTCGCCCACAGCGGCCACCGAGACCCGAAACCTCTTGCAGGGCAAGGGTTTCAAACTCGCGGCCGATACCAAGCTCAGCACTCGCAACTCGACGGTCATCCGGTACGCGCCGGGCGACGACGACGCGCTGGCCCTGATCAAACAGGTCTTCGGCACCGCGGTGCAGGCCGAGGCGGACCGTGACGTCGCCCCCGGCAAGGTGCGGGTGCTGCTCGGCAAGGACTTCAAGGGCGCGTCCGCGACCACCACTGCCCCGTCGAAGACGTCGACGCCCTCGAAGCCCGCTCAGCCGCCCTCCAGCGCTCCCGCGGCGCCCACCACGACGCCGATCGTCGCGGGCAATGTGCCCTGCGTCAATTAATTCCGGGTACTCAGCGTGGCCGACCTCACGGTGGCCTAGCCTGCTCCTACGATCGGACGACGGCAGTGCCAGGGGAGGTGACCAGGGATGAGCGACGAGGACAAGAGCGTCAATGAACGTTCTGAGCAGTTGGACGACGAAGAGCCGAAGTCCGAAGAGGACACCAAATCGGACACCGAGAGTGACGAAAAGCCTCGGTTCATCCCGACGCCGTACCCGCGAAACCGGCCACTCCCCCAGCCGTCCGCCCCGGCCGAGGACGAAGACGAAGCGGTCTCGGGTGTGCTCGCCGTGCCCGAGCGCCCCCTGCGCCGCGCCGGCCGGATCACCCGCCGGATCGCGGTCGGCCTCGTGTCCCTGCTCGCCCTCGGCACGACGGGCTACGCGTACGTCACCAAGGACCAGCTGCAGAACAACGTCCCCACGACGAACGCCCTGAGCAAGGCCGACGATCCCGCCGCCCCGCCCGCCGACGACGGCGCGAACGACATCCTCCTGGTCGGCAGCGACGCGCGAACCGACGCGCAGGGCAATCCGCTTCCGCTCCGGGTGCTCAAGGAACTGCGCACCGAGGAGAAGCCGGGCGTCAACACCGACACCATCATCATCCTGCGGATCCCGAAGAACGGCGGGAAACCGTCCGGCGTCTCGATCCCGCGTGACACCTGGACCGACATCCCGGGCCGCGGCAAGAACAAGATCAACTCGGCGTACGGCGTCGCGAAGGCCAACTACGCGAACGCGCATCGCGGCGAATCCGATCAGGCGAAACTCGAACGCGATTCCGATCAGGAAGGCCGCAAGGCACTGGTCCAGACCGTTCAGGACCTGACGAAGATCCGCATAGACCACTACGCCGAGGTCAACCTGCTCGGGTTCTACCTGCTGACCGAGGCGCTGGGCGGCGTCAAGGTCTGCCTGAACCACTCGACCGAGGACAAGGACTCCGGCGCGGACTTCCGGCGCGGCGAACAGACCGTGTCGGGTGGCGAGGCGCTTTCCTTCGTGCGACAGCGCAAGAACCTGCCGCGCGGCGACCTCGACCGCATCGTGCGGCAGCAGACGTTCCTGTCGTCGGCACTGAACCAGGTGCTCTCGGCGGGGACGCTGACCAGCCCGTCGACGATGGCGGGCCTGATGGACGTCGTGCGCCGGTCGATCGTCCTGGACGAAGGGCTGGACCTGCTGGAGTTCGCGCAGCAGGCGAAGGGGATCGCGTCGGGCGACCTGACGTTCACGACGATTCCGGTGGTGAACATCAACGGCCGCAGCGCGGACGGCCAGAGCATCGTCGAGATCGACCCCGCTGCCGTGCGGACCTTCGTCTCCGGCCTGGTGGGCCGGGGCGGTGGCAGCGGTGCGCCCGGCGCGGCTCCGCTGCTCGCCGCGTCGAGTGTTCCCTGCGTGAACTAGCGTTGGGGGCGTGAGCCTCACCGAACTGCTGCTGCGGCCCGTGCTCGGGTCGCCCGCGAAACCGCTGATCACGCACTACGACGACAAGCAGGGCAGCCGGGTCGAACTGTCCGTGGCGACCACGGTGAACTGGGCCGCCAAGACGGCGAACTGGCTGGTCGAGGAGTTCGACGTCGAACCGGGCGACGAGGTCGCCGTGGTGCTGCCGTCGCATTGGCAGACCGCCGGTGTCCTGCTGGGCGCGTGGTGGTGCGGCGCCAGGGTGGTGACGGAGACCGCGGGCGCGCGGGTGGCGTTCGTCGCGCCGGGCGGCGCTTCCGACGCGGCCGCGACGGCCGTCGTCTCGCTGCACCCCATGGGTCTCGGACTACCCGCCGGGTCGGTGCCCGACGGGGCGCTGGACTACCTGACCGAAGCCCGGCTTTCGGGCGACCAGTTCAGCCCGCTGTTCCCCGTGCCCGGCGACACTCCGGCACTGGGTTCGTCCACTGTGGATGAAGTGCTCGCCGAGGCGCGCTCTCGCGCTTCTTCGGCGGGCCTGTCCGCGGACGACCGCGTTCTGTCCACTGTGGAATGGACTGGCACGGAAGGGATTCTCGCGGGTTTCCTGACCCCACTCGCCGCCGGTGCGCATCTGGTCCAGGTCACCGACGCCGATCCGGCCAAACTCGCTTCCCGGCGCGAAGCCGAGCGAACGACGGCGGATCTCCCCTCCTGAAGCGCTATGAACGTGTCTTTCCTTGCGAAATTTCGCAAGGAAAGACACGTTCATGGCATCCGGGGTCAGGCGTCCTGAAGCTGCTTCGCCTCACGCTTGCGTCCGAAGAGCGCGTGGTCGATCGACAGCTTGCCGGCGTTGAATCCGAGCGCGAGCCCGGCGACCGCCAGTACCAGGACGAGTTCGTAACCGCCCTGACCGGTGAGGCCGTTGTCGAGGTGCACCGAGAGCAGAGCGCCGACGGAGACCACGACGAAGCCGAGGCCCACTAGCGGCGTCAGGAAACCGACGATGAACAAGATGGCTCCCACGATCTCCACCGCGATCGCGAAGATCGCCGCGAGCGTCGGGAGCGGGATTCCGGTCTGCTCGAAGAACTTCGCGGTGCCGTCGATCCCGTTTTCCCACTTCTGCAGGCCGTGTGCGAGGAAGACCACACCGACACCGATCCGGCCCAGCAGGAGGGCGACATCCTTGAAACGAGCGAACATCGGGTATCAGCTTTCTGGTCGGTGAATATTCAACTTACCCGGATCACGGTAGGGCACCGAGCGCCTCCGACGGCACCTCCGGAGCGTGATCGACAGGTACCCGACAGGAACCACACACTCGGCGGCATGTCCTCAGTGGAAGGTCGCGGATGTTATCCCCCCGTACGGCAGAATCACTTCCGTGACGGACGAACGGCTGACCGGCCTGTGGTCGGACGAGATCGTGCATCCGGGCAGCGTCGAATCCGTCGACCTGGCGTTCCGCGATGACGGGTCGGGGTGGCTCTATTGGTCGAGCTGGAGCACAGAATTCGCGGTGTCCCGCTTCAAATGGGCGAGCCCGGGCGTACTGGTCTTGAAGTTCCATCGCACCCTCGGGGGCACGTGGTCGATCGAAGACGGTGTCACCCGTCACGAAGTCGAGTCCGACGAGAAGGACGAGTCGACGCTCGAAGTCGGCTATGAAATCGCGCCCGGCGAGGACCCGTTCGGCAATCCGGTGACCCTGCTCTCCCTCGACCGCGCCTTGGACGAGTACCTCGCGGGCTCGCGGTTCGCCTGGGTCGAGAACCCGGAGTCGCTCAGCGACCCGTCCGCCGATGCTCCGCGGCCAGACCCGTCCAGCCACCGCTGACGGCCAGCAGCTCAAGCACCCGCTCGGCCTGCTCGGCGAACCCGGCCAGATCGGCGTGCAGCAACGCTATCCGCTCGGCGTCGAGCGGGACCTCGTCGTCGGCCCACAGCTCGATCACCGTGCTGACGGTCCACACGAGGAACTGGATGATCCGGATGAACTCCTCGGACGGCTCTTCGACGGCGCCGCGGTATCCCGTCTCGATCTCGTCGCAGGCCGCCACCAGCTCACGCAGCGGCTTGACGACGTCGGCCGCCGTCCCGTCCCACGCGGCCGACGGCCACGTGCGATCCCCGAGTTCGAGCCACAACCGCCAGCCGGCGATCAGCTCGGCCTCGTCGTGCGGCCTCCACGACACCGGAGCGAACCAGAACATCCTTCGAGAGTGACACCGGCGGCCCATGATCGCCGTACTTCCGTGAAGCATCTCACCGACGGTTAACCGATCGCCTGTGCGGAGCGACGGCTCTAGCCTGACGCTGTGCCCGACACGAACCAGCCCTGGTCAGCCGTACTTTCCGCGGTGGACGCAGCGCCCGCCGCCGGGCTAGCTCGGTAAGATCGACGGTGTGACAGCTGCGCCTGGGGAACGGCCGAAACCCATCGATCAGTGTCAGGACGTTCAAGAAATCCTCGACCAGATCCGGCTTCGGCCGGGCATGTGGCTTCGGCAACGGTCTTTGCGGGACTTGCAGAGCATCCTCTTCGGCTATGGCGTCGCCCTGGACGTTCACGGACTCGATGAGAAGTTCGAGATGGGGCCCGTCGGCCCGTTCGCCCAATGGATCGAGGCTCGCTTTGGCTGGCCGATGGCCTTGGGATGGGCGGTCGCCATCGAAAAGCACGCCGACGGGGAGGAACCGCTGGAGGCGTTCTTCCGTCTGCTCGACGAGTACCGAACCATCTGAGCGCATTCAGGGCAGCTACCTCGGCCACTCCGATGCCGGGGTGCACCCCGCGGACGTACACGCACCTCGTCCCGTCGAGCCACGAGCGGGCTCGGCAGGCTATCGACGCGGTGTTCGGGCGGCCTGGCGCCCATGACGGCCTGATCATGAGCAGCCAGAGCCGCCCGAACTACCGGGTCAAGATCAAATCAGCCCTTGAGCAGGGCGCGCGCCATGACCATGCGCTGGATCTGGTTGGTGCCTTCGTAGATCTGAGTGATCTTCGCGTCGCGCATCATGCGCTCCACCGGGAAGTCGCGCGTGTAGCCCGCGCCGCCGAAGAGCTGCACGGCGTCCGTCGTCACCGACATCGCGATGTCCGACGCGTACGCCTTCGCGGCCGCGGCCATGTAGCCGCCGCGCTTGTCGCCGCGCTCGGTCGCCGCGGCGGAGGCGTAGACGAGGTTCCGGGCGGCCTCGATCTTGATGCCCATGTCGGCCAGCATGAACTGGACGCCCTGGAACTCCGAGATCGACTTCCCGAACTGCTTGCGCTCCTTGACGTACGCGATGGAGGCGTCGAGCGCGCCCTGCGCGATACCCAGCGCCTGCGCGCCGATGGTCGGGCGCGTGTGGTCGAGGGTGCGCAGCGCGGTCTTCAGGCCGGTGCCGGGCTCGCCGATGATGCGGTCGGCCGGGATGGTGCAGTTCTCGAAGTGGATCTCGCGGGTCGGCGAGCCCTTGATGCCGAGCTTCCGCTCCTTCGAGCCGACGGTGAAGCCGGGGTCGTCCTTGTGCACGACGAATGCGGAGATGCCATTGGCCTTCTTCTCCGCGTTGGGGTCGGTCACCGCCATCACGGTGTACCAGGACGATTCACCCGCGTTGGTGATCCAGCACTTGGTGCCGTTGAGCACCCAGTGGTCACCGTCGAGCTTCGCGCGGGTGCGCATCGACGCGGTGTCCGAGCCGGCTTCGCGCTCCGAAAGCGCGTAGGACGCCGAGGCCTCACCGGAAGCGATCGAAGGCAGCACGAGCTTCTTGAGGTCTTCCGACGCCGAAAGGATGATCGGCACCGTGCCCAGCTTGTTCACCGCCGGGATCAGGGACGCCGACGCGTCGACCCGCGCGACCTCTTCGATGACGATGCAGGCGGCGATGGCGTCCGCGCCTTGGCCGTCGTAGGCCTCGTCGATGTGGACGGCGTTGAAGCCCGACTTGACCAGCGCGTTGTACGCCTCGATCGGGTAGCGCTCGTCCTCGTCGACCTCGGCCGCGTAGGGCTCGATCTCCTTCTCCGCGAGGGCACGCACCGCGGCCCGCAGCTCCTCGTGCTCTTCGGCAAGCTGGTACAGACCCGGGCCGTCAGACACCTTCGTCACCTCTTCTAACCGCGTTTGGGAGTTTGTCCGATGTTAGCGCTCGTTCACATGGTGCGACATCGCGAGCGCTTGTGTCTTTGACCGCAAAGTCCGTACGTTCGAGTGATGGAGCTCACCCCGTTCCCCCGGTCGCTCGATTATCCCGAGGTCCCGGTCGGCTCGGTGCTCGCCGGCGCCGCTGCTCGCTGGGGCTCCCGCACGGCCTTCGCCCACGGAGACCGGAGCCTCAGCTTCGCCGAGACCTACAGCGCGGCCTGCCGGTTCGCGAACGCCCTGCGCGCCGCGGGCATCGGGCGGGACGACGTCGTCGCGCTCCACCTGCCGAACTGCCTGGCGTATCCGGTCGCGTACTACGGAACACTGCTCGCGGGAGCCACCTTCAGCCCGGCGAACCCTCTGCTCCCGCCCGACGACCTCGCCTTCCAACTGGCCGACGCCGGTGCGGTCGCCGCCGTCACCGTCGGCCCGGTCGCGCGCGTGCTCGCTTCGGTCCGTGATCGGACGTCGATCCGGCTGACCATCGTCGTTCACCCGCCGGAGTCACCGGGGGCGGGCGAGGTCGAGTTCACGGAGTTCCACTCCGGTCACTCCGACGAGCGGCCGGACGTCGAGATCGACATCTACCGCGATCTCGCCCATCTGGCGTACACCGGCGGCACCACCGGACGCTCGAAAGGCGTCCGCCTGCCGCATCGGAACGTCGTGGTCAACAGCCTGCAAAGCTCCTGCTGGCGGCTGGGTGCGGTCCCGGCCGTCGATGCCTCGGGAGAGGTGATCGTCGAGCAGCTCGGCGGCCCGGACGAGTGGCCGTCGCGGATCGGCACCGGGATCGCCCTCAACCTGACGCCGTGGTTCCACGCCATGGGCACCATCGCCGCGCTCAACGTCCCGCTGCTCGACGGCGGCACCATCGTCCTGCACGATCGCTTCGACCCGGCCGCGTACGTGGCCGACGCCGAGCTGCTGCGGGTCACCACGATCGGCGGCGCGCCCGCGCTGTTCGCCGCGTTGCTCGCCTGCCCCGAGTTTCACACAGCCGACCTGTCTTCGGTACTGACCATCGGCTCCGGCGCCGCGCCGATGAACCACGAAATGATCCGCGCCCTGCAGAAACGCTTTCCCGGCGTGCTCATCATCGAGGGGTACGGCCTCACCGAGGTCACCATGGGAGCCGTCATCGCCCCGGCCTACCGGTCCGCGGTCCGGAAGGTGGGCTCGGTCGGCCTTCCGCTCCCCGACACCGAGATCAAGATCGTCCCGGCCGAGGGCGGCGAAGATCCTTTGCCCGCCGGGGAAAGCGGCGAGGTCTGCCTGCGCGGCCCGCAGGTGATGATCGGCTATCGCGACCGCCCCGAGGAGACCTCGGCCGCGCTCGTCGACGGCTGGCTGCACACCGGCGACATCGGCGTCCTCGACGAGGACGGCTATCTGTCCATTGTGGACCGCAAAAAGGACATGCTGCTGTACAAGGGATACAACGTCTTCCCGCGCGAACTCGAGGAGCTGCTGATCACCCTCCCCGGTGTGTCGGCCGCGGCGGTCGTCGGCAAACCGGACACCGACGTCGGCGAGTTGCCGGTCGCGTTCGTGGTCCGCAGCGACGAGAACGTCACCGCCGAGCAACTCCTGGAGGCCGTCGACGCCCGCGTTCTGCCGTACAAACGGCTGCGGGCGATCCACTTCGTCGACCAGATCCCGGTCTCGGCCGCCGGGAAAGTGCTCAAACGGGAGCTGCGGAAGCAACTCGCCGACTGACGCCACGCATTTCGTCCTCTGAATGCGGTGGTTCGTCGTCGAACCACCGCATTCAGAGGACGAAACGCGGGGTCAGCCTTCGACGCGTTTCCGCAGGGCCGCGTCCTTGTCGAGCACCAGCTGCTCCAGATCCGCCTGGAACCGCGCCATCTTCGCCTGCAGTCCCTCATCGGACGCGGCGAGGATGCGCACCGCGAGCAGGCCCGCGTTGCGTGCGCCGCCGACGGAGACCGTCGCGACCGGGACGCCCGCCGGCATCTGCACGATCGACAGCAGCGAGTCCATGCCATCGAGGTACTTCAGCGGCACCGGCACGCCGATCACCGGCAGCACGGTCGCCGACGCGACCATGCCCGGCAGGTGCGCGGCCCCGCCGGCGCCCGCGATGATCGCGCGCACGCCGCGCGAAGCTGCCGAAGTCGCGTAGTCGAGCATCCGCTGCGGAGTGCGGTGCGCCGAGTAGACGCCGACCTCGTACTCGACGCCGAACTCGGCCAGCGCCTGCCCGGCCGCTTCCATCGTCGGCCAGTCCGAATCGCTGCCCATGATCAGGCCAACCTGCGGCGCCATTTTCCTACTCCTAGTGGATCTCGTAGCCGTCGAGCCAGACGGCGTGGGAAAGCCAGTGCGCGGCGAGCAGCGCGCGGTCGCGCAGCTCCTCCATACGTTCGCCCACGAGGTTGACGTGGCCGAGTTTGCGGCCGGGACGCTCTCCCTTGCCGTACAGGTGAACGCGGATGTCCGGGTACCGCGCGAACAGGTGGTGCAGCCGCTCGTCCGGGCCCATCTCCGGCGCCTCGGGCGCGCCGAGGACGTTCGCCATCGCGCAGGCGGGGGCGATCAGGTCGGTCACCCCGAGCGGGTAGTCGAGCACGGCACGCAGGTGCTGCTCGAACTGTGAGGTCTTCGAACCGTCCTGGGTCCAGTGGCCCGAGTTGTGCGGGCGCATGGCGAGTTCGTTGACCAGCAGGCCTTCGTCGGTCTCGAACAGCTCGACGGCGAGCAGGCCGGTCACGTTCAGCGTCGCGGCGATCCGCAGCGCCAGATCCTGCGCCTCCTGCGTGCGCTGAACGCTCAGCCCCGGGGCCGGGGCGAGCACCTCGGTGTTGATCCCGCCGGACTGCACGGTCTCCACCACCGGCCACGCCGCGCCCTGCCCGAACGGGGACCGGGCCACCAGCGCGGACAGTTCGCGCCGCATGACGACCTTTTCCTCGACCAGCAAGGGGGTTCCGGCGTCGAGCAGTTCGGGGACGGTCTCGCGGGCCTGCTGCGCGGTGTCGAGCATCCAGACGCCGCGGCCGTCGTAGCCACCCTGCGCCGCCTTGAGCACCACCGGCCACGAGTGCTTGTCGCCGAAGGTGATCACATCGTCCACAGAGGACACTTCGGCGAAGGCGGGGCCCGGGATCTCGAGTCCGGCCATCATCTCGCGCATGACGAGCTTGTTCTGCGCCATCGACAACGCGGCCGGATCGGGCCGGATGGTGACGCCTTCCATCGCGAGCGTCAGCAGGTGTTCGCCGGGAACGTGTTCGTGGTCGAACGTCAGCACGTCGACCCCGGCGGCGAACGAGCGCAGCGCTTCGAGGTCGGTGTGGTGCCCGTGCACGACCTCGCCCGCGACGAGGCCGGCGGATTCGTTCTCCCCGGCCGCCAGCACGCGCAGGGACTGGCCGAGGGAGATCGCCGCCTGGTGGGTCATCCTGGCCAGCTGTCCGCCGCCCACCATGCCCACGATCGGAAGACCGGTTCGTTTGTCCATAACGAGGAGCAGATTACTTGGCCGCCACGGCCACGACCTGGGCGGACCCGCGTCGCAACTCCCGTACGGCCAGGCCTGTGATGGCGATCGCAGCGGTGAGGACGTAGACGTTGCCGAGCAGCGACCAGCCCAGCCCCCAGCCGAACTCGGTCTCCCCGCCGTTGGGCACGAACATGATCACGCCGCTCGCGAACAGCACCGCGACGCCGGCGGCCGGCACCCACGATCGGCGGATGACCAGCAGGACGAGCAGCGGCACCGTCCACACCCAATGGTGTGACCAGGACACCGGCGAGACAAGCAGCCCGTAGAACGCGGTCACCAGCAGCGCGCCGACCGGCTCACCGCGGCGATGCAGGCGCACGACCAGCCAGACGGCGGGGACGGCCAGGACGGCGGCGACGGCGATGGCCACCGCCAGTGACCACGACGCGAGTTCCGAAGCGCGGTTCACCAGGCCGTTGAGTGATTGGTTGAAGATCCAGTGCACGGAGCCGACCCGGCTGGGGTCGGTCGCCGACTCGGTCCAGAACCGGACGGCGTCACCGGGGATCACCGCGAACATCACGGCTTCGAGCGCGACGAACGTGCCGAGCGCCCGCAGCGCGTCCTTCCAGCGGCCGGTGAACAGCAGATGCGGCACGAAGATCAGCGGCGTCAGCTTGATCGCGGCCGAGATCCCGATCAACACCCCGGCCCAGCGCGAGCCGCGCGCCGAAAGCACCAGGACGTCGAGGACGATCAGCGCCATCAGGATGAGGTTGATCTGCCCGAGGAAGATCGTCTTCCAGACCGGTTCCAGTGCCAGCGCGCCCGCCGTGGCCAGCGGCAGAACCCACCATCGGGTGAGCGGGGCACCGCAGGCGCGGGCGACCACGGAGATCACGACGCTGAGGCAGACCAGCGAGAGAGCTCCGACGACGCCCCAGGTCAGCCCGGCGGGGACGATCGCGAGCGGCAGGAACAGCGGCGCCGCGGCCGGGGTGTAGGTGAACGGCAGCAGCACCCACGGCGGCAGTGTCGTCAGCGCCTCGCGGGTGTAGAGCGGCTCGCCCTTCAGCAGCGTGAGAGCGCCGGCCCGGTAGACCGCGCTGTCCGCGCCGAGGTGCCACTCGCCGAGCCACGCGACGACGCCCAGCGCGAGCATCGCCAGTGCGAGCGCACCCGCCAGCGTGGCCCCGACGATCCGGGGCTCAGCCGCCGGACGCGACTTCAGCATGCTTTTCGTCGTTGCTCTGCTTTCGGCGCAGGTACCACCAGCGACCGGCGAGGGCGAGCGCCAGCACCAACGGCATGAGGATGTACGCGCTGCCGAGGATGTTCTCCCACACCTTCCAGTGCAGCTCGACGTTGCGGCCGTTCGGCAGGATCAGCAGCACACAGCTGATGAAGACGAAGAACACCGCGAAGGTGCCGAGCCAGCGTTTCCACGCCGTGGCGGGCGTGGTCTTCGGCAGCCGCGAGACCAGCAGGACGACCAGCGGCGCCACCCACACCCAGTGGTGGGTCCAGGAGATCGGCGAGATCAGCAGGATCCAGAACGCCGTCACCAGCATCGCCGCGAGCGCCTGGCCCTTGCGGTGGAAGCGCAGCACCAGCCAGATCGCCGGGATCGCGAGCAGCGCGCCGATCCCCATCGCCGCTTTCGACGCCCAGGGCGCGAGCTCGGTGAAGCGGTTCATCAACGCGTTCAGCGACTGGTTGCCCGCCCAGTGCACCGGGCCGATACGACCGGTGTCGGGCAGCGTGTAGGTCCAGTACCGGGCCGCGTCGTGCGGGATGATCAGGAACATCAGGCCCTGCATCACGATGAAGGTGATGAGCCCGCGGACGGCGTCCATCCGGCGGCCGGTGATGAACAGATGCCCCAGGAACACGATCGGGGTGAGCTTGACCGCGGCCGCGACGCCGACGAGCACGCCGCCCCAGCGGCTGCCCCTGGCCCCGATGACCAGGATGTCGAGCATCACCAGCGCCATCAGGATGATGTTGATCTGGCCGAGGAAGATCGTGCGCCACACCGGCTCGAGACCGAGGAAGACCAGGAAGAACGCGATCGTCGACCGGGCGGGCGAGGCCCACCAGCGGGGGCCGTCGGTCGAGGGCTTCGGCAGCGCGCCGATGGCGATCCGGACGCACAGCGCCAGCGCCAGCAGTGAGACCGCGGTCAGGAGCCCCCAGGCGACCTGCGTCGGGACCAGCGCGAGCGGGATGAACAGCAGCGCGGCGGTCGGCGGGTAGGTGAACGGCAGCAGCGCCCACCACGGCTCCACCGGAAGTGTGTTCGCGTCGTACAGCGGGTCGCCGTTGAGCAGTGTCTCGGCACCGGCGCGGTACACGGCGCTGTCCACGCCCAGCACCCATTCGTGCTGCCATCCCCAGATGCCGAAACCGATCGCGACCAGCGGGATCACCGACAGGATCAGGATCGACCTCGGCCGGACGGACAAGCGGGCGAGCGACCTTCGCAGCGAGAGGCGATGCTGCGGTCGGCTCGCCGAAACGTCGCCGTTGGCGTCGGCGGAAACAGTCCGGGTCACCCAAACAGGAAATCATGAACCGGGTCGTGCCTGGTCGACAGGGTCGGCCGTGACCTGGAGAACGTCTTACGCTAACCCCGCGTCAGGAGCGCGCAAGGGTGCCGAGCAGATCGCACGCGAGGTCGTAGGTCGCCGGGAGCCGGACCGCCGAGATCTGCGGGCGGCCGGTGTCCCGCAACTGAGCGTCCACGGAAAGCCGCTCGTTGAGCGCCCTTCGCAGCGCGACGCCGGATGAAGCGAGCCTCACGTCCTTCGGCACGAGGGCACCCGCGACGGACGGCCCGATCGAGGCGACGCTCTCCCCGCCGTCGAACACCTGCTTCAACGCGTCCGCGACCAGGATCATCCCGGTCAGCCGGGGCCAGCCCGCGATCGAGCTGAAGTCCATCGAGACCACCAAGAGCGTGTGCGCCTCCGCGACCGGCCGCTCGTCACGGCGGGCCTGGCGGTACAGCTCACTCAACCGGGTCCTCAAGTACGCGGCGGTCGGCAGCCCGGTGAGCGGTTCGGTGACCTCGGTGTTCACCAGCTGATCGGTCGCGACGTCCGCCCACGCCAGCGCCGTCACCCGGATCAACCGGGACGGTGTGGAGTCGACATCCGGGGCGAGGAAACCGTCCACCGCGTCCGGGTCGGCGAGCACGGCGTGCAACGCCGCGAGGTCGGCGAGCGTTTCGGCCAGTCCCGCGCCCGCGGCGGCCCGTGCCCGGCCCAGCCCGGCGAGTGCGGTCTCCGCCATCTCGGCGGGAGCGACCCGGCCGTTCTTGATCACCGCCGCGCAGACGGCGTCGACCTCGGGGAGGCCCCAGTCACTGGGGAAACGCCAGCCCGCGGCCAGGCTGGCCGTCCGCCAGCGGGCCCGCAGAGCGCGGAGTGTGCGATCTCGTTCGAACCGGTTCCAGGCGGCTTGCCCATCGGATCCCCCGGACGGCGCACCGGTAGCCGGTACGTCCACTGCCCACCGCCCCTTTCCGTTCCGATCTTTTCGATCTTGCGATCGCTTCACGGTGGGGACGCCCGTCGACGCCGCGCGTGACGGCGTTTTTCAAGGATCTTTCCGAACTCTCCATCCATGCCCCCGCCACCGCCCTCAACGGACGCGCTGCGCGCGCGGCTCAAATCCGACCCATCCTGGGTGATGGCGTTGCGCCCTCCGGGTCATCGAAGGGACCGCGAGGTGACGTGCGTCGCCCGTTCCGTCACACTGAGCGTGTTCGGGCGTTAGGAAGAGTAGACCCGCCTAACCCGCAGATGAAGGAGCCCCGTGTCCACCGTTCCCGCCGATCTCTCCGGTAAGAGTGACGCCGAGCTGATCGCCGAGGTGCGTGACGGGAAGATCGCGTCTTACGGAACCCTTTACGAGCGTCACGCCGGCGCGGCGCACAACCTCGCCCGCCAGCTCGCGCGCTCGAGTTCCGAAGCCGACGACCTCGTTTCGGAAGCCTTCGCGAAGGTGCTGGACACGCTGCGCGGTGGCAAAGGCCCCGACGCCGCGTTCCGCGCGTACCTGCTGACCGCGCTCCGGCACACCGCCTACGACAAGACGCGCAAGGACAAACGCGTCGATCTCAACGAGGACATGTCCGACGTCGGCGGTGCCGTCGGCGAAGCGCTGACAGTCCCCTTCTCCGACACCGCCGTCGCCGGGCTCGAGCGCACGCTCGCCGCGAAGGCGTTCGCCCGGCTGCCCGAGCGGTGGCAGGCGGTGCTGTGGCACACCGAGATCGAGGGGCAGACGCCCGCCGAGGTCGCGCCGCTGCTGGGGCTGACCGCGAACGGCGTCTCCGCGCTCGCCTACCGGGCGCGTGAAGGCCTGCGGCAGGCCTACCTGCAGGTCCACCTGGCCGAGAACTCCGCCGAACGTTGCCGCGCGAGCGCGGACAAGCTCGGCGCGTGGACCCGCGACGGGTTGTCGAAACGCGAACGCACCCAGGTGGAGAACCACCTGGACGAATGCGAGAACTGCCGCGCGCTGGCCGCGGAACTGGCCGACGTCAACACCGGTCTGCGCGGGATCATCGCGCCGATCGTGCTCGGTGGCGCGGCTCTCGGTTACCTCGCGACGACCGGGGCGGGCAAGGCGGGCGCGGTCACCGCGGCCGCGACGGCCGCCGCCGCGGGTTCGAGTTCGGGCGGCGCCGCCGGTGCCGCCGCGGCCGGACCGCGCCAATTCGCCGGGGTGGCCGGATCGAGCGCGGCCATCGTCGCCGCCGTCGCGGTGGCGCTCGCAGCCGGTGGCGGCACGCAGGAGATCCCGGCCGCCGCGGCGGTCCCGCCGCCCGCCGTGGCACCCGCTCCCGCACCGGCCGTCCCGCCCGCGGTGCCGCCCGCCGCCCCGCCGGCGCAACAGCCCCCGCCGCCCGCTCAGCAGGTGCCGCCTCCGGCACCTGCCCCGGCTCCCGCGCCGACTCCCGCACCCGCGCCTTCGCCGGTGATCCCGGCGCCGCCGTCGATGACGGCGTCGACCCCGCCCGGCGGTGTCCAGCTCAAGCCCGGTGAAGCGGCCGATCTGCCGATCACCGTGCGCAACGACGGCGGATCGAAGTCCGAACCCGTGGCGGTCTCGCTGAATCTGCCGAAGGGTGTGCGGGCCGTTCCCGCCGCCGGCGGTGGCGGCGCGATGGGCGCCAGCGGCTTCCGGCAGCAGGCGGCCGCCCCGATCACGGTGAGCTGCCCCGGCGGCACCGGCACGGTGACCTGCCGGACCGGCACCGGCCTCGAACCGGGACAGTCCGCGGTGCTGAGGTTCCGGCTGCTCGCCGACGAAACGGCCGTGGACGGCAGCGTGGTCACCGGTTCGGTGACGGCGGGCGCGCAGATCAACGTCCGGGTCGAGGTGAGGGTCAAGGTGCCCGCGCCGCCGGCACCTAAGGACGCCCTCACCCTGAGCGCTGAAAGCATCTGGCCGTCCTCGTTCCCCTGGTTCCGCAATCCGTGGATGACCATCCAGGTGACGAACACCGGCGAGTCGACGAAGCCGGTGACGATCACGCTCGACCACCGCGTGCTCAACTCGTCGAGCTTCTCCGGCGTCCGATGCACTCCGACGGGCGAAGGTGCGTCGTGCACTTCGCGTGGTTCGCTGACCCCGGGGCGTGTGGCGCGCGTATATGTCCAGCTGAAGGGCCGTCCGGCGGACAACATGCCTGTGACGGTGAACGCCACCCTCGGCGCTGCCAGGGCGAAGCCGGTCGAGGTCTACGTCGGCTGCTGGCACCACCAGTGTGACGACAACTCGCTGCTTCCGCCGACCACGGTGCCCTCGCTGCCTTCGGTCACTTCAAAGCCTTCGGATCCTCCGGACACGACGAAGCCGGGGCGGCCAGGGTGGCCTTCGCCGACGAAGAAGCCTTCGCCGTCCGTGACGCCTTCAGAACCTACGCAGCAAGAGCCGGCGCAGCCGGAGACGACCACGACCACGAGCGCGCCGCCGCGGCCTGGCAAGTCCAAGCCGTCCACTCAGCCCAACGGGGTGGTCGACCGTATTTTCCAGTAGCGTCGCCCGCATGCTGGGGAAGCATCGCGAGCTGCTGCGGTTCGTCCTGGTCGGGGGCGCGAGTTTCGTCATCACGATGACGATCACCTACGGGCTGAAGTTCACCGTGCTGACCGACAAACCGGTGACCGCGCTGATCATCGGCGTCCTGGTGGCGACGGTTTTCTCGTACGTGGCGAACCGGGAATGGTCCTTTCGCTCCCGCGGTGGCCGTGAGCGCGCCCACGAAGCGGCGCTCTTCTTCCTGCTCAGCGCGATCGCGCTCGGCCTCAACGCGCTTCCGCAGCTGGTTTCGCGGTACGTGTTCAAGCTGGAGCAACCGCACGTCTCGCTGCTGACCCAGGAGGTCGCCGACTTCGTCAGCGGCGTGCTCGTCGGGACCCTGCTCGGCACGGCGTTCCGGTGGTGGTCGTTCAAGAAGTGGGTCTTCCCGGAGGTCGCCGCGCGGCCGCGGCTGCTGCGGGGCGGCGGACGGGAGATTTCCGACATTCCCGACGATCCAGCGGCCTGACCGTCAGGTGGCAGCAAAGGTCCCTTGCTCCCCCGGTCACCTGGGTCGGGGGGGGGGGGGGGGGGGGGGGGGGGTGGCAGGCCCCCCCCCCCCCCCCCCCCCCCCCCCCCCCCCCCACCCAAAACAACAGCCCAACCAACACAACCCCCG
>NZ_JBIWKX010000020.1:45974-63040 GCF_044765885.1 Amycolatopsis sp. NPDC102389 | reverse complement strand
GCGGTTTGTGCCTCTTCCGCTGGGCTCGCGCCCGGGGGTGTGGTGGGTGTTTTCTTTCTATACCCCCCCCCCCCCCCCCCCCCCCCCCCCCCCCCCCCGCCGCCGAAACGCCCAAAGCGTCATATACCGCGCTGTCCATCCCCTGCCGACCCGTTCGACGGGCGACGCGAATTAGACTGATCCGGTGACCGTGGTCGAATCCGTCCTCTCCAGGACGCCCGAGCCGCTCCGATCCGTGCTGATCAAGCACCGTGAGCTGTTGAAGTTCGCGATCGTGGGCGGCACGACGTTCCTGGTCGACAACGGCGTCTGGTACCTGCTGAAACTCAGCGTGCTGGAGTCGAAGCCGACCACGGCGAAGGCCATCGCGATCATCGTCGCGACGATCGTGTCCTACATCCTCAACCGCGAGTGGTCCTTCCGCACCCGCGGCGGCCGGGAGCGGCATCACGAGGCGGCGCTCTTCTTCGTGATCAGCGGCATCGCCGTGGTGGTCAACCTGATCCCGCTCTACACGTCGCGCTACATCTTCGACCTCGAAGTGCCGCACGTGACGCGGTTCGTGCAGGAGTTCGCGGACTTCACGAGCGGGTCGATCATCGGCATGCTGCTGGCGATGTTCTTCCGCTTCTGGGGTTTCAAGAAGTGGGTCTTCCCGGATGAGCTGGGCAAACGCCGCCGGGACAGCGACGAGCCGGACGACGACATCGTTCCGCTCCACTAAAGCACTTGTCAAAAGACATGTGATTGCCTAAGGTCATCCATGTCAACGTTCCTTCACTGATGACGCCGGCCGGGTTCGTACGGTCGAGCGGGACGAATCCGAGGTGATCGCCAAGCGCGAAGAGGACCGCATCCGGTTCGGATGACGGTTGAGCCTTTTCCCGTCTTGGCGGGGATCCGGGGCTGCTTTCGAGCACCTCCGCGTCCCTCGCGTTCCCTCGTTTCTTCCAGTGAACGGATCTCTTTCTTGAGCACCACCACTCTCGGCGCGCCGCCGCGCGCCCGAAACACCCTTGCCCTCGTCGGGCTCTTCGCCGCCGTGTTCCTGGCGATGCTCGACGCCCAGGTCGTCGCCACCGCCCTCCCCCGCATGGTCGGCGAACTCGGCGGAGCCGCGTCGTTCGCCTGGGTCACCACGGCCTACCTCCTGGCGGGCAGCGTCAGCGCGCCCGTCTACGGAAAACTCGGTGACCTCTTCGGCCGCAAGCGCGTCGTGCTCGTCGCGATCGCGCTGTTCGTCCTCGGCTCTCTCGCCTGCGCTCTCGCGCCGACGATGCCGTTGCTGATCGCCGCCCGCGTCCTGCAGGGCATCGGCTCCGGCGGCTTGTTCGTCGCGGTCGCCGCGATCATCGGCGAGCTGTTCCCCGGTCGCGAAGGCGCTCGCTACTTCGCCTGGTTCTCGATCTGCTTCGCCGGCTCCTCACTGGCGGGCCCTGTCGTTGGCGGTGTCCTGACCGACCTGGCCGGCTGGCGGTCGATCTTCGGGCTCAACGTGCCGATCGGCCTGGTCGCGTTCGGCGTCGTCGCCCGGTTCCTGCGGCTCGAACGACGCCGGAAGGCCGCACCGTTCGACTTCGCGGGCATCGTCGTCCTGTCCGGCGCGATCGTCGGCCTGACACTGGCGACTCCCCTGTCGGCGTCGGTCGGCGCGGTGCTGCTCGTCGCCTTCCTGCTCATCGAGCGCCGCGCGGCGGAACCGATCGTCCCGCTCCGGCTTTTCCGCTCCAGGATGTTCAGCCTGAGCGTGCTGGCCAGTGCCGCGGCCGGGTTCGTCTTCCTCGGTTCGGTCAACTACCTGGCGCTCTTCCTGCAGACCGCAGGCGGGGCCGGACCTTCCGAAGCCGGGCTCCTGCTGCTGCCCATGACGCTCGCGGTCGCCGCTTCGTCGATGGTCGCGGGCCGGGTCATCGCCAAGACCGGCGCTTACCGCTGGGCACCGATCCTCAGCATGACCCTCGGCCTCGCCGCCGCGCTCGCCATGTCCACAATGGACGAAACGACGCCGTTGGCGCTCGTCGTGGCCTATCTCGTCGTGTTCGGCGCGGCCGCCGGGCTCAACATGCAGGTGCTTTCCATGGCGGCCCAGCAGAACGTCGCCAGGACCGATCTCGGCGCCGCTTCCGCGACCGTCGGTTTCCTTCGCTCCCTCGGCACCACCGCCGGGCTGACCGTTTTCGGCGCGGTGTTCACGAACGCCTTCACCGACGACAGTCCCGCCGGCTACTCGTTCGCGCTCGACGGCGTGTTCCGGGTGATGGTCCCCGCTTTGACCGTCGGCCTCGCCGCTTCCCTCTTCCTGCCGCGCGTTTCCTTGCGGCGCAACCACTAAGGAGTTTTCGATGATCCTCGTTCTCGGTTCCACCGGCAAGATCGGCCGCGAGCTCGTTCCCGCGCTACTGGACAGGGGCGCGCACGTCCGCGCCCTGACGCGCGACCCCGCCCGCGCACGGATCGATCCGCGTGCCGAGGTCGCCACCGGTGATCTCGACGCCTTCGATCCCGCGCTGCTCGACGGCGTCGATCGCGTGTTCCTCCTGAGCTCCGGCCACGGCTCGGACCCGCTCGCCCAGGAACGAGCGGTGCTCGAGGCCGCAGCCGGTGTCTCGCACGTCGTCAAGCTCTCCACCACCGGAGTCCACTTCGGACAGACCGATCCGATCTCCCTCGTGCACGCCGAGGGCGAGCGGGCCATGCACGAGGCCGGGCCGGACTGGACGATCCTGCGTCCCGGCACGTTCATGGACAACCGGTTCGCCTGGCTGCCCGCCGTTCGCGGCGATGGCGTCATTCGCGTCCCCGAAGGTGATCCGGCGTCCGCGCTGGTGCACGTCCGCGACATCGCCGAAGTCGCCGCGACCGTGCTGACCGGCGAGGGACACGCGGGCGAGACCTACCCGATCACCGGCGGCGAAGCGCTCACGACACGGCGGCAGGTGGAGATCCTCGGTGACGCGCTCGGGCGGCGGTTGACCTACGTCGAAGAGCCCGAAGCCGCTTCGCGCGCCCGGATGCTCGGGTACGGCTGGCCCGCTTCAGCGGTCGACGGGATGTTCGAGCTCAAACGGCAGTCCGCGGGGAAGGAGGAGATCGTGTTCGACACCGTTCGCGAGCTCCTCGGCCGGGCACCGCTGACATTCGCCGACTGGGCTCGCGAACACGCCGGTTCCTTCGCCTGACCTGCAAAAAGAGAGCAAGGGACCTTTGCTACCACCCGGCTGAGGCGTGATCCGTGAAGGCCTCCTTCCCTACCTTCAGGGTAAGGAAGGAGGCCTTCACGGACTTGAGACCCAGGAATGGGCCGAAAGGGTTAATGGGTTGGGGGAGCCTCCGCGATACGCGACACTCATCAGGCGTTTAATTCTCGCCGGTCCGCTGTCCGGACCTCGCGTTGTTCGTGACCGGCCCTCTCGCTAACGTGCCGCGTCGGGGAAACAGGGGGAACCGCATGAACGAACGTCTTCGCGTGCTCGTGGTCGACGACCATCCGCTGTTCCGGTTCGGGGTCTGCACGCTGCTCGCCAACGAACCGCTGATCGACGTGGTCGGCGAGGCCGCGAGCGGCGCGCACGCGATCAGCGCGGCGAGCGCCCTCGCACCCGACGTCGTGGTCATGGACCTGCATTTACCCGATATCAGCGGCGCCGAAGCGACCCGGCACATCGTCGCCGAACGGCCCGGCGTCGGCGTGCTCATGCTGACGATGGCCGACGAAAGCGAATCCGTTTTCTCCGCGATGCGGGCAGGCGCCCGCGGATATCTGCTGAAAGACGCGGAACCCGACGAAATCATCCGTGCGGTGCACGCCGTCGCGAGGCGCGAAGCGATCTTCGGGCCTGATATCGCGACGCGAGTTCTCGGCTTCTTCAACCACACTCAACCGGCCGCGGACACGGTGTTCCCGGAACTCACCGTCCGCGAACGAGAGGTCCTCTCACTCATCGCGGGCGGGCACAGCAACACCGTCATCGCCAGCACACTGTGTCTCAGCCCGAAGACCGTGCGGAACCACATTTCGAACGTCTTCAGCAAGCTCCACGTCGCGGACCGCGCCGAGGCGATCGTGCGCGCCCGCGAAGCCGGGCTGGGTCGTTGAAAAAGCGACCCCGATAAGGGCGGCTTTTCGGGCAATTCCGGGACCGGAGTCCCATGCGCTCGGGACACCTCACCCGGCAGGGTGAGTAGCGCGAGGGGTGGGGCCCTCGCACCGTTCGAGGGGAATGGGAATCACATGTTCGAACCGAACCGGACACCGGTGGTCGTCCGTGCCACCGATCCGATCCTGCACAACGGCGTTTGCATGACACTTCGCTCCCGCGACGACGTCTGGCTGGTGGACGGGGAGACCGCCGACCCGACCATGGTGGCCCTCCTGGTCACCGATCGCCTCGACGAGGCGATGACCCAACTGCTGTCCGCGTTGCATCACCAGGGGTTCACCCGCATCGTGCTCATCGCGGGTGAAGTCGACGACAACGAGATCCTCAGCGCCATCGAGCACGGCGTCTGCGCGGTCGCCCGCCGCTCCGAGGCCGGCGCCGACGTCCTGGTCCGGCTGATCAAGGCGGCCGCGGCCGGGGAGGGCGCGCTGCCGCCCGACCTGCTCGGCAGGCTGCTGCACCGGGTCTCGCGGTTGCAGCGTCAGGTGCTGCAGCCGCGCGGCCTGCACTTCGGCGGCATGAGCAGCCGGGAGACCGAGGTGCTCAAACTGGTCGCGTCGGGGTTCTCGACGCAGGAGATCGCCGACCAGCTCTGCTATTCGCAGCGCACGGTGAAGAGCATCCTGCACGACGTGACCAACCGGTTCCAGCTCCGGAACCGTTCGCACGCGGTGGCTTACGCGCTGCGTGAGGGATTGATCTGACCCCGTGATCACCCGGGTCGACGAGGCGTTGTGCCGGCTCATCGCCCCTCATCTGCCGGAGGGGACGGTGGTCCGGCTGGATCCGCCGAAACCCACCTGGCAGACCGAGACGCGGGTGTCGAGCGTCGACCTGTTCCTCTTCGCCCTGCACGGCACCGGCCCGGAAACCGGTGCCGTGCGGGCGAAGCGGTGCGCACTGTCCTATTTGGTCACCGCGCGGGCGGACAAGGTCCGCGACGAGCACACCCTGCTCGACCGATCGCTCGAAATCCTGCTCGGGACGGAGTTCCTCGTGGTCGACGAGCAGCAGTTGCGGATGGTCCTCGGGAAGACCGATCCGACCGGGCTGTGGGTCAGCCTCGGCCTGCCCGCGCGTGCGGCCTTCGTCGTCACGGTCACGGCGGAGTACCCAGGCTGAGCACCGACTCCCGCCGCAGGACCACCCCGCCGATGGACGCCAGCTGCCCGCCGAAGAGCTCGCCCCATTCAGCGGCGCTCTCGGGCGGACCGCAGTCACCCGCCCGCCTCGCCCACTCCGCGCGAACTTCGAGGCGATAGCCGAGGATGCCGGTCAAGCTCAGCCCGTTGCGGTCGGCGCCGACCCCGCAGGTGCCGCGATAGTGCAGGCTGCCCGGCGGCCGGAACTCGGCGCTCTCCTGGACGAACCGATGTCCCGCCGCCCCGGTGACGGTCGCGACCGACGTGTCGATCCCGCTGACGAACAGGCCTTTGGAGAGCAGGTCCAGCGCTTCGGCCTCCATCCGCTCCACCACGCCGGGAGGACGACGGCACACGTACAGCGCGCCGTCGAACGACAAGCGGACGCCGACCACCACCTTGCCGATCTCCAGAGTCGCCGCGGCCACCGGACTCACCGGCGGGCGGTACCGGAACGCCGTCGCACGCACTCCCCGACGGTAGGTCGGCGCGCCTCCACGGCCTTGCCCGATCGGGACGTCCTTGGGGCTTACCGGGGAACCCGCTCGGCGGGCCACCGTACTTCGGCCACGTCTCCCGGCCGGGGCACCTTCAGGAACAGGCTGAACACCGCCGGCTGTTTGCTCGACAGCTCCAGCCGTCCACCGTCGGCCTCGATGAGCGCGCGGGCGAGCGCGAGGCCGACGCCGGTCGACCCGCCGCCGGAGAATCCGCGTTCGAAGATATGCGGCGCGAGCTCGTCGGGCACCCCGGAGCCGGTGTCGGCGACCTCGATGACGACCGTGCCGTCCGCGTCGCCGCGCCGGGCGGCGAGCGTGACCGTTCCCGCGCCGTGGCGCAGCGCGTTGTCGAGCAGGACGCCGACGACCTCGCGCAAGCGGCCCGGCGTCGCCCTCGCCCGAAGCCCGTCGGTGACGCGGATCCGCAAGTGCCGTCCTTCGGCGCGAAGCAGCTGTCGCCACTCTTCGGAAACCGCGGGGAGCACTTCCGGCAGGTTCACCGGTTCCGCGCCGACCTCGCGCGCCGCCCGCGCGGCGGCCAGCAGCTCGTCGAGGGCTTCGGCGAGCCGGTCCGCCTGCTCCTGCGCGGCCTTCGCCTCGTCGACGACGTCCTGGTCGGGGTGGACGGTGAGCGGTTCGAGCCGCAGCTGCAACGCGGTCAACCGGCTCCGCAGCTGGTGGGAGACGTCACCGACGAGCTGGCGTTCCCGCTGGACGAGCTGCGCGAGCGCCGAACCGGACGCGTCGAGCGCTTCGGCGACCATGTCGAGTTCGCCGACGCCGTAGCGCTTGGGATCCGGCCGGAAGTCGCCGCCGCCGAGTTTGACCGCGCGATCCGCGACGTGTCTCAGCGGTTTCGCGAGCCTTCGCGCGGTCACCGTCGCGACCACCGTTCCGGTGCCCACCGACAGCACGACCAGCAAGAGCACGAGCAGCGTCACCTGGGTCTGACGGGTGCGCATCGGCCCGGCGGGCACGGCCAGTTCGACCTCGCCGTGCAACGCGATCGGCGCGCGCTCGGACACCACGTCCGAGCCGGGGTCGGAGCCGTACCGCTTCTCGATCTGCCCCTGCGCGCGGACGGTCAGCAGGCCGCCCTGCGGCACGGCGACCCGGACCAGATCGAGGTTGATCGGCTGGCCGACGGCGATCTCGTTGTCCAGCGTCGCCGCGATCCCGCGGGCCGAGGAGGCGAGATTCTCGCGGTTGAGGTTCTCGACCAGCTGCCAGGCGGTGATCCCCAGCGGGATGCCCAGCACCGCCGCGGTGACCGCGACGGCGAGCAGGATCGCCAAGAGGATGCGACGGCGCATGCTATTCCGCGTTGAAGCGGAAGCCGACGCCGCGGACCGTGGCGATCCGCCGTTCGCCGTCGCCGTTCCCGCCGGGTTTGCCCGCCCTGCCCGCGGCTTCGTCGGCCGCGATCGAGAGCTTCCGGCGGAGCCACGACATGTGCATGTCGAGGGTCTTCGAAGTCTTGGATTCGAGGTCGTTCCACACCTCGGCGAGGATCTCGTCGCGGCTGACCACCTGACCGGCGCGGCTCATCAGCACCCGGAGCAGCTCGAACTCCTTGTTCGCCAGCTGCACCTCGTGCAGGTCGACGGTGACCATCCGGGCACCGAGGTCCATCCGAACTCCCCCGGCTTCGAGCACGTCGGGCGCCCGGCGGCGGAGCAGCGCCCGGATGCGGGCCAGCAGTTCGGCGAGCCGGAACGGCTTGGCGACGTAATCGTCGGCGCCCGCGTCGAGCCCGACCACGAAATCGACCTCGTCCGTGCGCGCGGTCAGCATCAGCACGGGCACCTCGGTGCCGCTGGCGCGCAGGCGGCGGCACACCTCCAGCCCGTCCATGCCGGGGAGGCCGAGATCGAGGACCAGCAGGTCCACGCGGTCGCTCTCGGTCGCGTCGAGGGCGGCGGGCCCGTCGCCGACGACCCGCACCTCGTATCCCTCCCGCTGGAGTGCGCGGGAAAGCGGATCGGCGATGGCCGGGTCGTCCTCGGCGAGTAGCACCATGCTCACCTGGCCAACTCTACGACTGCCGGGCGTGAAACCATCGTGACCGTGCCCGGCTACGAGAATGATCTTGAACTCGCCACTCGGCTGGCCGACGCCGCCGACGCCATCACCACCGCCCGGTTCCGCGCGCTGGACCTGGCCGTGGAACGCAAACCCGACCGGACGCCGGTCACCGACGCGGACACCGCCGTCGAGGACGCCATCCGGGCGATCCTCGCCACGGACCGCCCGGACGACGCGGTGCTCGGCGAGGAACGCGGCGGCACCGCCGCGACCGGCCGCGCCTGGGTGCTCGACCCGATCGACGGGACCAAGAACTTCCTGCGCGGCGTCCCGGTGTGGGCGACGCTGATCGCGCTGGTCGAAGACGGCACGCCCGTGGTGGGCATGATCAGCGCACCGCTGCTCGGCCGCCGCTGGTGGGCCGCCACCGGGGACGGCGCCTGGATGAGCGACTCCGCTGGGGAACGCCGCATCTCGGTGTCGAAGGTCGCGTCGCTCGAAGACGCGTATCTGTCCACAACGGACCTGAACTCGTGGGTGGAGTACCACTCACGCGAGAAGTACCTCGACCTCGTCAACGCGTGCTGGGAAAGCCGCGCTTTCGGCGATTTCTGGCACCACTGCCTGGTCGCCGAGGGCGCGCTCGACGTCACCGCGGAATGCATCGTGAACCCGTGGGACGTCGCCGCGGCCCAGGTGCTGGTCACCGAAGCCGGTGGCCGCTTCAGCGACCTGAACGGCGAAGCGCGCTACGACAACGGCTCGGCGCTTTCGACGAACGGCCTGCTCCACGACGAGGCTCTGGCGATTCTGAAGCGCTGAACGCGGGGTGTCACTGCGCGCCGGGCAGCAGGCCGACGGCGCCCCGCGCGACCTGTGACCAGGCGAGCCGTCCGAAGAGGTAGTGGCAGGCGACCTGTTCGCTGGTGAACCGCGCCCAGTCGTACCGGTTGCCCTGCTCACGCCAGAAGACCTCCCAGGCGGGCTCGGCACCGTCCTCCTCGGTGCGCATGAGGCACCAGGCGTTGTCCACCTCCGCGCCGACCGAGACCACTTCGGGCGGCACGCCCAGCGCGGCCAGCCACCGCAGGATCGTCCCCGTGTTCACCGAACCTCCCCCGTGACGTCCGCCAGGAAGCCCAGCGTGACGAGTTCATCGGCGCCCAGCACCGTGCGAAAGCGCACCCCGCCGCCCGGCTGGCCGAACCATCCGGCGGTCACCGAGCGCCAGACCGGCAGCGGCCGGACGACGCGGTAACGCCGGTAGGCACCGGCCTGGTCCGGCGGCAGCGAGCGCATCGGGAACAAGGTGGCGTCCTCGGCGAACACCCGGCCGTGCTGATCCCCGAAGCGGTCGAGATGAGTGCCGGTCTCGAGCATCGTCGGCGTCGCCGGATCGGTTTCGGCGGGCCACAGATGGCCCGTCCCGGTCACGAAACGCTCTTTCCAGTCCTGTTGAGACATTCCGCCCCACGGATCGTGTCCCCTGGTCAACGCCGGCGGCGGAACGGCGGCCGGAGTCGTCGGCGAACGCCGGAAACCGCTGCTGACATGGGACAACGCGTCCAGGTCGTCGAGCACGTCCGCCTCGGGGTGGTCCTGCGGTCCGGAACCGCCTTCGGGAAGCGGCAGCTGACGGGCGGGTTTGCCCATCGCGACCGGGAGATGCCCGATGGGGAACATGTGCACGAGGAACAGCGCGATCACGCTCTCCCGCTCCGTCCGCAGCGCCCCCATGGGCGGCGGGGCGGCGGGCCTCGGCGGGAACGGCACTCGCAAGGGCGCCACAGCGGGCGGCCACGGCGAAGGCGCGTACGGCGCGCGCGCCCCCTGCGGTGGTGTCGGGGCGTCGTAGTCGACGGGCAGCCGGATCGGGCCTGTCCCGGCCTCGCTCGGATCGGTCACCGCACCTCCCCCAAGGATCGGATCCCACCGGGGAACCGGGGGAGGCAGCGGACAGGACGCGCTACGACCTTAGCGCCGGACGGCGTTCCCGTCGGCGGATACCCGAAAGCGCGGCGAACCTCATCCGGCGAGCGCGTTGACCACCCGGGACGGACTCGGCCTGCCCAGCTTCCCGGCCATCCACTTGCTCGTCGCCACCAGCGCGTCGAGATCGACACCGGTTTCGACGCCGAGACCGTCGAGCATCCACACGAGATCCTCGGTCGCGAGGTTCCCGGTGGCCGATTCGGCGTATGGGCAGCCGCCGAGCCCACCGGCGGAGGAGTCCACAGTGGACACGCCGCACCGCAGCGCCGCCAACGTGTTCGCGAGCGCCTGGCCGTAGGTGTCGTGGAAATGGACGGCCAGAGCCTCGACTCCGGCGAACTCCCCGATCAGCGTCTCGACCTGCCCCGCGGTGGCGACGCCGATCGTGTCGCCGAGCGAGAGCTGCGAGCAGCCCAGGTCCAGGAGCCGTTTACCCACTCCGGCGACCTGCGCGGCCGGGACGGCGCCCTCCCACGGGTCGCCGAAGCACATCGACAAGTACCCGCGGACGTCGAGCCCCTCGGCCCGCGCCCGGGTGACGACCGGCTCGAACATCGCGAACTGGTCGTCGACCGTCGAGTTGAGGTTCTTCTTGGCGAAGGTCTCGGTGGCGCTGGCGAAGATCGCGATATGCGAAACCCCGGCCTCCAGCGCCCTGTCCAGCCCGCGCTCGTTCGGCACGAGCACCGGGTACCGGACGCCGTCGCGCTGGTCGAGCCCGGCCAGGACCTGCTCGGCGTCGGCCAGCTGCGGCACCCATTTCGGGCTCACGAAACTGGTCGCCTCGAGCGTGGTCAGCCCGGAATCGGCGAGCCTGTCCAGGAATTCGAGTTTGACCTCGACCGGGACGATCGACTTCTCGTTCTGGAGACCGTCGCGCGGGCCGACCTCCCAGATCGTCACCCGCTCCGGCAGGGAGTAGACGGACGGGACCTTGTCGGGCAGCCCCAGCTCTCGCGTGCCCATCAGCGGCGACGGTTTCCGCGCGGCGGGTGCCCCTGCGGCGGCAGCGGCTCGGTCTGCTGCGGTGCCCCCGCGGCGCCCGGCGCGTAGTCGTCGTACGGGTTGTCGTTGACTTCGCGGTAGATGACCGTGTGCACGCGCTCGACCTTGGGAATGTCGTCGAACTTCAGCGGTTCGTCCGATGCGGACTCGATCACCAGCGTGCCGCAGCCGAACACGCGGTCCAGCAGCCCGTGCTCGAACTGGACGCTGTTGATCCGCGACAGCGGGATGTCGATCCCGGTCCGCTTGAGCACACCCTCGCGGGCGATCAGCCGGTCCGTGGTCACGATGAAATGCGTCGTGCGCCACCGGACGAACGGGGCGAGGAAGAGCCACACGACGAGACCGAGCCCGACCGCGGCGATCGCGATCTCCGAGATCAGGTCCCACGGGGCCGTCGCGTCCTTCGCGATCACGGCCAGCCAGATGCCCACGCCGAGCGTGACGATCAGCGCGAGGAACGGCAAGATCAGCATCTTGAAATGCGGGTGACTGTGCACCACGACGTGCTCGTTTTCGCTGAGCAAATCGTCCGGATAGGCCACGACGGACGCTCCCAAAGTGTGTTCGGCGCTGGTGAGCTCACCGTACCGGCGAACGGTCCCGGCGGAAGAGGAGACGCCGGAAATCGAGACGCACGGATCAGGCCCCGGCGGGCCGGACGTGGACGACGTCGCCGGCGAACACCGTGTACCGCTCGCCACCGGGAACGTCGACCTGGAGCTGACCGGCGGGATCGATGTCGGCGGCGCGACCGGTGAGGGCCGAGCCGTCGGGCAGCTGGACCTCGACGTCCTGGCCCAGCGTGGCGCAGAACCGCCGGTAATCCCCGAGCAGACCGGCCTCGGCCAGCGACCCGCCCGCGAGCCGCCAACGGCGTTCGAGCTCGTCGAACCCGGTGAGCAGCCGGACGGCGATCTCGGCGCGATCGGTCTCGGTCGCCCCTTGCTCGGCCAGCGAGGTCGCGGGCAGGCCGCCGGGCCCGGCCGGGACGTTCTCGCCGAGCGGCAGCACGTTCAGGCCGATGCCGAGGATCACCGTGGACTCGTCGCCGGCGACGGCCTCCGCCAGGATGCCCGCGCATTTGGCGCGGTCCGGACCGGCGAGGACGTCGTTCGGCCACTTGAGGACGGCGTCGACGCCCAGCCCCTCGGCGACCTCCCGGACCGCGAGGCCCGCGACCACGGAAAGTGAACCCAAATTGGCGAACGGGACGCCGCCCGGGCGCAGCAGCACACTGACGTAGAGGCCCGATCCCTTCGGCGAAGACCAGTGCCGGGCGCGGCGGCCGACCCCGGCCGTCTGCTCTTCGGCGATCAGCACCGTGCGGTCTTCGGCCCCCTTCGCGGCGGCTTCCCGCAGGTCGGCGTTGGTGGACCCGGTGCTCGCCACGACCTGGATCGCGGCATACCGGCCGGACAGCGCGGCACTCAGACGCCCGGCCTCGAGCGCTCCCGTCTCAGTCATTCGTCCAGAATATGAGAGTCCCCCTAACGTGCAAGGCGTTCGCTCGTTACGTAGAGGTGGTCTCCAATAACCTGGACGGCGTGACCGAGCCCGAGCCCGCGCCGAGCGCGTCCGAAACCAGCCGGAAGAAGTCGTGGGCGCACGGCGTGGCGATGCGCGGCCTGGTCGCCCTCCCGCTGGTCGCGGGGCTCGCGACGGCGGGCTGGCTGCTCGCGGGCGGGAACGATCCCGCCCCGATGGAGGGACGCCAGCCGGTTCCCGTTCCGGCCGCGAAGCAGGATCCGGCCACCGTCGGCGGCGGCGCGGGTCCGTCGGTCCTCGAAGTCAGCGCTCCGGTCAAGGCGCAGGAGACCCCGAAGGGCGCCCGGCCGCTCGAAGAGTGGGCGGGGAAACTCGCCGGACCGCTCGATATCCCGGCGAAGTCGCTCATCGGCTACGCGAACGGCGAACTGGCGCTGCGCGGCGAGCAGCCGAACTGCCACCTGTCCTGGGTCACCCTGGCCGGGATCGGCGCGGCGAGCTCGAACCACGGACGCGGCGGTGAGAACCCCCTCGGCCTGTCGGCGCAGCAGTGGAAGAAGCACGGCGCGTCGATCCCCGGCATCGCGAAACCCGCGCTCGCCGATCCCGACTCCGCCTCGGTCGCCGCCGGGCGCGCCCTGTGCGCTTCCGGAGCCGACCTCGGCGGCGGCAACGGCTGGTGGAAGGCCATCGCCGGCTACCAGGGCGGCAAGGGCAACGAGGCCGAACTGTTCCGCCAGCGCGTCCTGGGCAACGCGCAGCTGTACGCGACCCTGTCCCTCGACCCGGCGCGATCCGCCAGCCCCGCCGTGAAGGCGACCCGGTTCGCCCTCGGCCAGCTGGGCCTCCCGTACGTGTGGGGCGGCAACGGCCCCGAAGCGGGCGCGGCCGGCTTCGACTGCTCCGGGCTGACCAAGGCGTCCTACGACGAAGCCGGCGTCTCGCTCCCCCGGACCGCGGACAGCCAGTTCCGGGCGCTGCCGCAGGTGGCCGGTGAACCGAAGCTCGGCGATCTCGTGTTCTACGGCAACCCGGCGACGCGGATCCACCATGTCGGGATGTACCTCGGGAACGGGCTGATGATCAACGCGCCCACCGAGGGCCAGGCGATCCAGATCCACACGTATCACTCGAAGGGCGACGACTACACGGGTGCCGGACGGCCCGCGGCCTGACCTCAACCGGCCAACCGGCGACGGCTCCTGTCGCCGATGCCTACCGTGGGCTCATGCACTCGATCGAGTTCCGCAGGGTCTCCAAAACGCCAGGGCGATCGGCTGTGGGGAAGCCGACACTCGCGCTCGAAGTGCTGATCGACGGCGTTCCCTTCCTGGACCTGGTACACCGGGCCGAACTTCCCGACGCGCTCGCGGAACAGAAGGAGCGCGCCGAGGAATTCGCGCCGGAACCGGCTCCGTTGCTCGCCGGGGATTATGGCCGGTTGACCTGTTCGTCCGTCGAGCATCTGCTCGGGGGCGCACCGGATGACATCCCGCACGGCGCCGAAGACGACGAGTACCTGCTGCTGGGGTGCTCTTGCGGCATCGACGACTGCTGGGCGCTCGTGGCGAAGATCGCGGCTGACGACGACACGGTGACGTGGTCGGATTTCCGCAACACCTACCGGGACTGGAATTACGACACGCTTGGTGTTCTGACGTTCTCGCGGCCGCACTACGAGAGGTCGCTTCACGCGGCCTTCGGGGACTAAGTTCCGTCGGCGCGCCGGTGTCCCCAATGTCGCATCGGAGACACTGAGCGTCTCCGATGCGACATTGGGAACCCTGCCCGCTTCCGATTCACTCACGAGCCCAACGCAGCAAGTGGACGGCGGGCATCGGCATGTCCCGGGAGAACGCCCAGCCGATTCCCGGCCCGAGTCCGGCCAGCAGGCGGGACACGAAAGTTCCGTGACTGCCCACCAGTACGACACCGCCGCAGTGTTGCTCCGCGAGCCGATCGACCGCGGCCATCGCCCGTGCCGTCAGCTGCCGCAGGCTCTCGGCTCCCGGACGCGCGAAATCCGGATCCGCCCAGCTGCGCTCGTAGTGGACGGCGTAGTCCGGTGTCGGTTCCAGACCCGAGTCCCACTCGCGCAGTTCCCGGCGCGTCGTGACTTCGAGTCCCACTGCTCTGGCCGCCGGCGCGACCGTCTCGACCGCTCGCCGGTACGGACTCGACACGACCGCCGTCGGATTCATCGCGGCGAGCTCGTGCGCGAGCAATTCCGCGGCCGCCACGCCCGCCGCGGTCAGTGGCCGCTCCGGGTCGTCGGGCTCCTCTGGCACAGGCGGAACGGACTCGGCGTGCCGGACGAGCACGATCTCGCAGTTCACGAACGAGCGGCCAACCACTCCAGCGCGCCTTCCCCGTGCCGGAGCACCGAGACGTGCCCGTCTTCGGGGAACACGCGTGACTGGGCCGTGGCGCACTGCCGCACCAGCCACTCGCCGTGCGCGAGCGGCGCGATCCGGTCCTCGCCACCGTGCAGGAACAGGGCCGGGGCCTGGACGTCGGACGGCCGGAACCCCCACGGCGCGACGTACGCGAGATCGTCGTCGATCAGCGCGCCGGGCCCGCCCTCGACCGCGGGGCCGACGACGTCGAGGACCCACTTCCAGTCACCCGCCAAGGCCGCGTGGTCCGCCGCGGTGAACATCTCGGGGTCGTACTCGGCCGTCGCCTCGTACCGCTCTTTCGCCTCCCGCCCCGCCACGGCGGCAGTCAGGGAGCCGGCTCCCGCGGCGCCCATGCCGTCGAAGTAGTCCAGCCCGTCGGCGTCGTACGGGGCCATGCTCGCGACGGCGACCATCGCCCTCACCCGATCCGGCAACAGAGCCGCGCAGGCGAGCGCGTGCGGCCCGCCACCGGAGTGCCCGAAGACCGCGAACCGCTCGATCCCCAGGGCGTCGGCGATCTTCTCGACGTCCGACGCCGCCGACGCGACATCACGGCCGGGCCGCGGCGACGAACCGCCGTAACCGGGCCGGTCGTAGGAGACCCACCGCAGCCCGAGCCGCTCGGCGGCCGGGAACAGCGGGGCGGGCGGGGCGCCGATGTTCGGGGTCCCGTGGTGCCAGAAGACCACCGGACCGGCCCCACCCGTGTCGTACGTGTGCAGCGTGGTCCCGTCCCCCAGGTCCACGTCGGACTCGTTCACCATGGCCCGAGCGTAGGGCACCCTGGAGCCATGTCCCGCTATCACGAGATCAAGCACCGGGTGGCCACGACGTTCCAGCGCCACGTCGGCAACCCGATCCTCGTCCGGCTGCCGAATCAGCCGATCCTGGAGACCACCGGCCGCAAATCCGGGGTGGCCCGGCGGACGCCGATCGGTGGCCGCCGGGTGGGCCGCGAGTTCTGGATCGTCTCGGAGTTCGGCGAGAAGTCGCAGTACGTCCGCAACATCCAGGCCGATCCGCGGGTCCGGGTCCGGCTCAGGGGCCGATGGCACACCGGCACGGCGCACCTGCTCCCCGGCGACGACCCCCGCGCGCGTCTCAAGGCCCTGCCCAGGCTCAACAGCGCCGCCGTGCGCGCGATCGGCACGGACCTTCTCACGATCCGGGTCGATCTCGACGACTGAACGTTTGCCTTGACGCCAAGGGCAAGGTTTACGCTCGTGACCATGCGGATCGGCGAACTCGCCGCGCGTACCGGAACCACCACCCGCGCGCTGCGTTTCTATGAGTCACAAGGGCTTCTCGACGCACGGCGCGCGTCGAACGGGTACCGGGAGTACGACGAGGACGACTACCGTCTGGTGAACGAGATCCTGACCCTGCAAGCGGTCGGGCTCAGTCTGGAGGACACCAGGCCGTTCGTCGAGTGCCTGCGCGCCGGGCACGAGACCGGCGACTCGTGCGCCGATTCGATCGAGGTCTACCAACGCAAACTCGCCGAGGTGGACGCCTGTCTGGCCAGGCTCAACGACGTGCGGGACAGCCTGCTGACCAAGCTCGCCGGCGCGTTGAAAACGCCGCCGGGGCCGTGCGTCGTCGTGCCGCGAAACGAGGAGGCCTGAATGTCCCTTTCCGTCGTCACCGACGAAACCTTCCAAAAGCTCGTCCTGAACCAGGACAAGCCCGTCCTGGTGGACTTCTGGGCGCAATGGTGCCCGCCGTGCCACATGATCGCGCCGGTGCTCGAGCAGATCGCCGGCGAACGCGCCGATTCGCTGATCATCCGTAAGCTCAACTCCGACGAAAACCCGCTCACGGCCCGGAATTATCAGGTCATGTCGCTGCCGACACTGATCCTTTTCCGCGACGGCGCTCCCGTGTGGACGACCGTCGGTGCCCGGCCGAAGGCCAAGCTGCTGGCCGACCTGGACGCGGCTCTGGAGCCCGCCCTCTCGTGAGCGGCAAGGACGGTTATTGAGAGGTAAGTCAAATATGGCCTGCCGCGCACCTTACGGCCTGGGTCCGCCCTGACCGACGAGGGCCGACCGCGCCGTGAATGTCCACAAAGGACACTTTTCGAGCCACGAGTGTCCGATTTGGGTAGTATGCACGGTGTCACAAGGGGGTCGTGAGTGGCAAAGAGGGTTCTATTGAGAGGTAAGTCAAAGGTGGCGTGTTCTCGGGCGGGCCAATGGTGGGATGAAGGCTCCCTTCGCCGCGTCTAATGCGGCGAAAGGAGCCTTGGCCCTGGTCAAGCGCGGGGGGGGGGGGGGGGGGGGGGGGGGGGGGGGGGGGGGGGGGGTGGGAGGCGAACACCCGGCCACACAAACACAACAGCCAAAACCAAAACAA